>JBLNBQ010000197.1:0-8742 GCA_050260095.1 Chitinophagales bacterium | reverse complement strand
AAGGTCGCCGGAGGTGGTGGTCCATCCCGACGAACTCCTGACGGAAACCACCGTGCTGACGATCGCATCGCCCTCAGGGTCAGTGCTCGTCCAGGTCAGCGGCCACTGGAAGGAGTTGTAGTCGTAGAGGTTGCGGTAGGCGGGAGTCCAGCTCATCCCGCCCTGGGAGGTCAGCGTCACGCTGGGGGCCGAGTTGGAGTGCCTGGTCCCCACGCCCACCCATACCTCGCCGGTGCTCTGGTTGACGTAGCTCGCGGCCTCCGCGGCCGGCTTGGAGATGGTGATCAGCTTGTTGGCACCGATGACCTCCGTATGCTGGACATCCCAGTCTCCCCCTTGATTCCAGAGATAGACGTACGTGGGATACCCTTGGGCCGGGTCGCCATAGCCTTTCCAGTTCAAAGTCAGGCTGATCGGCTTGATGCCGGCCCCGACCACAAACTTGTAGAGCTGCCATTCATACTGGTCATGGCCGGTCGCCGTGCGCGTCACGAAGAAAGTGCCATCCTGAGTGCTCGCCGCAGTCTTATCGGCGGACGAAGCCGACACCCAGCTGGTCGAGCTTGGCGCAGGCGGCTTCACATTGCCGGTCAGGGCGGTCGGGTACGCGTACGCCTGGGCGCCGGTGGAGGTCGGCACGGAGCTGGTGGTGAACACCGTCTCCTGCAGGTCGCCGCCGGAGCTGACGGTCTTGCCGCCCACGTGGGTGCCGCTGTTCCAGTCGGCGTCGCTGTCCCAGGTGCGGGTCCCCATGGAAAAGACATTGGCCCGGGTCGCGTTGCCGGGCGCCCCGAGGTTCGGGTCGCCATAATAGAGGTAGTAGCCGGTGGAGTAGTTGCCCGCCGTAATCTTGGCTTGGGTCTTGAACCAGAGTTGGGCCAGCGTGCCGGGGTCGTTCCAGGCGCCCTCATTCACCCGGGGCACCTCGGTCCAGGTCGAGCCGTCCCAGTAGGCGATCCGAACGTCGTTCCCCGAGGCGAGCGCCAGTCCGGCGTCGACCAGGGCGTGGTGGTCCAGGGCGTATTTGACCGGGGTGCCCGCCGGTACATCCACCGCCCCGGCGCTCACTCGCAGTTGACGCCGGTACAGGAAGTGGCCGACCGACGACCACCACACCGGCACCGGTTCCTTGAGCCGGATCGTCCCGCCGACGAATTCCACGTCCGAGGCGTTGGACACCGCATATGCGGCGGACGAGTCGAACGTCCAGTTCTGAGTGGTGGCGGCGGCCGGAAGGGCCATCAGGAGCGCCAGGCATACGGTGAACCCGGCACCCATCCACCCCCTGGAGAGGCGGATGCGCTTAAACCACATGGGCGGGACCTCCTTCACTGAGGGCTGCTGATTCGTTTGCCAGGCGGCGGACCGCTTACTTGCCCGCCGGCGCCGTCTCAGCCACCCGGGGGGTCAGGAAGATGACGACTTCGGTCTGCCGCTTCTCCTTGGTCTTCGTCTGGAAGATGCTGCCCAGGATGGGTATGTCGCCGAGCAGCGGCGTCTTCCTGAGCCCGTCGGTCTCGTTGCTGGAGATCAGGCCGCCGAGCGCCACCGTCTCCCCGAGCTTGACCCGCATGGTGGTCTGCGCCGACCGGGTGCGGATCGAGGGGTAGCCCTGCGGCGTCTGGCCGGTGATGGAACTCACGTCGGGGTTGACCTCCAGCGTGACGCTGTTGTCTTCGTTGAACCGCGGTGTCACCTTGAGGATCACTCCGACCTGGATGTACTCCACGACTTTCTCCGTTGTGGTGATGTTGTTCTCGGTCTTCGTCTTCTCGACCATCACCGGGATCCGGTCGCCGATGTGGATGCTGGCTTCCTTGCCGTCGAGCGCCGCGATGCGCGGGTTGGCCAGCACCGTGGCGTCGCCCTGCTCCTCCAGCGCCTGGAGCGTGGCCGAGAAGTCGCTGACCACCTTCTGCACCTGCATCACGTCGAGCGGGTCCTTCACGAAGGTGAGCGGGAAGGTCCAGTCGAGACCCAGCTTCTTGGAGCCGGTGGTTCCGATCTCCTCGATCCTGGCCTCGATCACCAGCTGCTTCACCGGCACGTCGAGCTGGGCCACGAGTCTGTCGGCCCGCTTGATGGCCTCGGCGTCGCCTTTGATGGCGACGACCCGGTCCTTCCGCCCCACCTGGATGGAGGCGCTCGGGACGACCAGGCTCAGGGCAGCCTTCACATCCTCGACCGCGGCATATTTGAGCGCGTACGTTTTCACCTCGAGAGGCGGGAGCGGCGGGGCTTCCACCGGCCCTGGTCCTTTGACCTCGAGGGGCGCGGCCGCCTGGTCCATCCCCGCGACGATCTTCTCAACCTGCGCCATCTGGGACCGGCTGCCCTTGACCACGAGGCTCTTGCCACCCGGGCCGATCGTCACGCTGCCGCCCGGGACCGCCGCTTCCACCGTGGCCCTGATTTCGTCGGGCGAGGCGTAGCGCAGCGGGAAGACCTGAATCGCCACCTCTTCCTTGTCGAGGTTGGTCACGATGCGGTCCACTTCGGCCAACTCCGTCGGGGTGGCCGTGACGATGAGCGACCGGCCAGCCGGGCCGACTTTGACCTCCCCGTCGGGAACGGCCGCTTCGACCGCCAGCCTCAGGCCCTCGGTGACCTGGCTCTTGAGAGGGAAGACCCGAGTCACCGGGGCTTCCTCCACGTCTAGCATGGTCAGCATCTGCTTGGTCGAGGAGAGCATCGCCGGCGTACCCTTTACGACCAGGGACTTGGTCCGCTCGTCAACGATGATGTTGGCCGGGGGGACGAACAAGGCGAGCGCTTTGGCAAGGTCAGCCGGCTTGGCGTGCTTCAGGGGGAAGGTCTGCACCGCCGCGGTCTCCAGCGCCTCGTCGAGTTTGGTAGCCTTGGCGACCACCAATACGTTGCCAACCCACTTGTACTGGAAGCCGTTGGCCTTGATGATCAGGTCCAGCGCCTGTTGGAAGGGGACCTCGTTCAGCGTCACCGTGATATTGCCCTTGACGGACTCATCGGCGACGATGTTGGTTCCCGTGAGCTTGGCCACCGCGTCGAGGACGTCACGGATGTCGGTCCCTTTCAGCTCCAGGCTGATGGTCTGTTCCGGAGGCGCCTGTTCGCTGCTCACCGGAGTGATCGTTGTCGGCTGGGCGGCGGCCGCCAGCGCCCCCGTCCCCGGGGCGGCGGCCAACAGGGCGAGTACGCTGACCAAAGCCAGCTGCCGCATGAAGCGTCTCGTCGAAACCATCACTTGCTCCCCTCCCACGCGATTGTCCGGATCTTGCCGTTCTTCTCGAGTACCACTTGGTCCCTGCCCACGGCAAGAACCTGCCAATCCATAAAGCTATCGCCCGCCCGCACTGCGCCGCTGGTCTCGCCGCTCGAAAGGATGGCGAGCGTCGTGGTGCCCCGGTTCACGATCCCCCGGATGCTGATGGCAACCTGCGGTTCGGGCGCTGGTTCTGCCCCGGGCTTGGGGGCGGCCGCCTGCCTGCTGCGGATGAGGGCGCCGAGGTCGGGCGCCTTCGCCACGACGGTCGCCGCGAAAGGATTGCCCGTGATCAGCAGTGGCATGACGTCGATCTCGGCCGGATAGGTGTCGCCCGGCTTCGCCTCCGCCGCCAGAGGTTCCTGGGAGTTGGCGAAGCGCACCACGTCTCTGATCTCATCGCTCGCCGCCTCCAGCACCAGGTCGGCTGCGGGTGCGACCGCGCGGGGAGCATAGATCAACCGGGTGAAAACGAGGTTCGCTCCCACGAGCCAGACCGCGGCGACCACCAGGAGGATGACGGCCCAGTTCAGAGACTTGCGGACCAGGGTCGCCACCAAGGGATCTTCGATCTTCAGCCGGGAAGTGAGATCGGAACTGAGGCGTTCCACCAGGCTCGCACCGGTGCTCACTTGCGTCCACCTGCCTTCACAGGCGCCGCTCCGGCTGGCGCCGCCGAGGCTGCCGGGCCGCCGGGCGACGCCTTGGCCAAGGCGGACTGGTCAGCCCCCTCGGCGCCCAGGGAATAGAGTTCGAGACTGAGGTTGGCCTGCAGAGGCGCCCCGCCGGCCTGCCCGGTGGAAAGGTTCAGCCTGGTGACCCTCACCGGATAGGGGAGGAGCTCCATGTGTTGGGCGAAGTGGAGGAGACCCTGCAAACTCCCGTTCGCCGTGACCTGAACCGGTTGACGGGTCACGTCCGCCTTCACCTCCGGCGCCTGCAGCTCGAGCCCGTCAAGCTTGATGCGGGCGTGCTGGGCCGCCTGTTCCGCGTCCTTGAGGAGCAGCAAAACCTGGTTGCCCGACCGAAGGCGTTCCTCGAGGGTCACGACCTCCGCCTTGAGCTTCTTCACCCGCCCGGCGTAACTCAGCAGTTCCTTGGCCTGAATCTTCCCCGTCTGGATATCCGTGCGCAGCGACTGGTACTTGGAACTCTCCAGCGCTTCGGCGTTCATGGCCGGACGGAGACCAAAGAGGTAGAAGCAGAGCGCAAGCAGCACCAGCAGGAAGAAGTAGAGCCGCACGTTCTCCTTCGGGTCGGCATCGATCAGCTTCACTGCCTCTCCCCCCCGGAAACCGCGCCATCGCGCACCCCGCTCAGGGTGAACTCCACGCCCTGACCCTCCACGTTCTTGAGGCCGGTCAAGGAGAGGTCGCGGTACTTCAGGCTCTCGCCCACCCACTTCACAAAGCGGGAGACGTCCTTGTAATTGCGGGCTTGAGCCGTCAGGCTGAGCTTGCCGTCGAGGTCCACGGTGAGGGACGTCAGCTTCGTGCCGGTTGGCAAGCCGCGGGTGAAATCCTGCACGGCCGGGAGCACCGAGCGGCTCTGGTCCAGCAGCGGCGCCGCCTTGCTCTTGCGCTCCAACAACTGCTTCTCCGCTTGCTGCAGCGCGGAGAAACGGGCGTTGATCGTCTGATACTTTTTGGCGTGGGGCGCCAGCGTGGCTGCCATCCGGGCATACGCGCCGGCCTTGGCCACGAATCCCAGCTGGACCGTGCCGAGGAGCACCACCAGCGCCGTCAGCCCGATCAAGCCCCAGTAGACCTGCTTGGTAAGCAGGCGGAACTGGTGATAACGCGACGGCAGCAGGTCAATCCGCATCACGCCACAGTCACCTCCCAGAGCGCCAGTCCGAGAGCGACTGGCGAAATCCCGGCGGCAAGCCGCGTGTCCAGCCCAGCGAGGACCGACTCGCCCCGCACCACCTCAATGTTGAGCCGTTCGGCCAGAAAAGCGTCCATCCCCTGAAGATGGCTCCCGCCACCGGTGAGCACCAGGCGATGGGTCGGCATCCACCGGCTCTGCGCCCGGAAGTAGTCGAGCGAGCGCTGCAGCTCGTCGGCCAACTCCTCCGCCACCTGGTACGCCGCCTGGTCGGCCGTCGGCTTCCCCAGCCGGATGAGGGGCGGCTCCTCGACATCAAGCCTCACCTCAGACTGCTTGCGCGCCTCGGCTGCATCCGGGTCGATCCCAAGCGCCTCCGCCACCGCTGCGGTGAAGCGGGCGCCCCCGATGGGAATGCTCCGGGCCACCCGCAGCTGCTGGCCGCGAAAGATGCTCACGTCGCTGCTGGAGTATCCGATGTCCACCAGCGCCACGGCCTCTTCGCCCACCGGCCCATCGTGAGTGGCCGCCGCCTGCTTCAGACCGGGCGCTGCTGCGGCGGCGCCGGCGGCACCGGCCAACAGGGCCCGGCCCGAGGCCAACGGCGCCGCGTCGAGGGCAACCGGCTCCAGCCCGGCCAACTCCGCGGCCTTGACGATGCTGTCGATCACGGTCTTGCGGGCGGAGATGCTTAGCACATCCAGGGTGCCGGTGGCTGCCCCGGGGCCAAGTTCGAGGAAGTCGAAGACCCCCTCTTCCACCGGATAAGGAATGTACTGCGACGCCTCCCACTTGGCGGCTTCGCGCAGCTCCGAATGGTCCATGGTCGGCACGGTCAGCACCCGCACCGTGAGGTAGCGCGACGGCACCCCCACGACCACCCGGCGAACCCGGCGCAGCCCCGCCGCCCCCAACGCCTCCTGAATGGCATGGCTGACAATGTCGGGATCGTTCACCCCGGTCTCGTCGATGACGCCCTCCGGCAGTCGCCCCTGACCGGCAGCCATTAGGTCCCACCCGCGAGCCCCCGACCGGACACAGGCGATCTTCACCGCGGACGAACCGAGGTCAAGACCGATGAGCCTGTTCTCACTCCGAAACACGAGGTGACCTCCCTCCTAGTGCGTGGCAACCCAATCGTTGACCCACTTGACGAAATCATCCTTCTTGGGACTGTTCTCCGCCCGCTCCTGGATGACCGAGAACGGGATCTCCTCCCAGGCCAGCCAGCCGCCGGGCGTGGTGCCGTCCAGCTTGACCACCTTTCTCAGGGGGTCGGTGCTGCTCCGGCTGGCACGATCAAACTTGACGTAAGCGCGCACAAACTTGGTCACCGTCAGCCCGTCCCCGGTCCGGCCCCGTCCGTACACGCGGAACTCGGTGGGCTTGTCAGACACCGGCTCGATGATGGCTGAGTACCAGACCTTATAATCGGGGTCGTTCTTGTCCACCAAGGAGTCCGTAATCATCTCCGTGGAGGGCGTTGTGCCGCCCAACATCTGGTGCACCGCAGCCTGCAGCCCGCTATCCGCCGCGGCGAAAGCCTGGGCAGCCCACTCGCGGTTCTTCCCGTACCCGTTGACCATTCTCGACATGACCACTGCCGCCCCACCCAGCGTGAGGAAGAGCGCCATGAGCATGACGACCAGGATGATCGCGACGCCCCGTTCGGACTGCCGGTTTTCAGAACGAGACGGAGGGGTCGACATGCTCAATCCTCCTGATGAAGGCTCGTCCGTTCATGGCTAGCTGGGCCTGCCCGTTTCGGGCGGCGTAGCCCTTCTCGTGAAGAAACAGGTTGACCCGTACGCTCCTCGGCGATGAGGTGGCGGTCGGGAACTGCGTTTCCAGCGCGAACTGCGACACGTGGTGGGTGAGCACCCAGTCCTTCCTCACGTAGCCCAGGGCCGCCCCACTGGCCGGGTCGTCATCCGGTCCGGGCGTCCACGCCTCCTCGACCTTGCGGGTGAACCCGTCGGCCGTGTTCTCGTAGGTGACCCGTTTGACGTGCCAGCGCGTGAGCCCCATGTAGGTGCCGCGCACGGCGGGAAAGTCGAGCGCCAGCCGAAGGTTGGTGCCTGTCGGAGAGGGCGTGCCCTTGCCGTCGAACGCCGAAGCGTTGTAGTCGATCTCCTTGGCGTTCCGGGCGTCCTGCAGTATGCTGGAGAGCACCCCCACCCCGGCCAGGGCCAGCCCCTGGCGGTCTTGTCCGCGGCTCCAGGAGTCGAAGACCGAGGAGAGCAACCCGTTGCTCATGACCATGAGCGAGGTCAGGATAGCCATGGCAACCAGCACCTCGACGAGGGTGAACCCGCCCTCGCCCGCCTGTTTGACGTGCCGGTCCCGCCTGTTCCTCCGCCAGGTCGTCATCCTCAATCCCCCGTCAGCGCCCCTTGGAACTGCCGGCCCTACCTGCCCAACAGCGCGGGCGTCGCCAGCATCCGGATGTCCACCGGCTTCTCGGTGGTCGAATTGTGCGACCGGCCGTACCGCGACCAGCTCACCCGCGACCTGAGCACGTACATTCCCCCAGCTTCGTAGAGCTGGTACTCCGTGTTCCGGCTGTAGACCACACCTTGCCCCGGCGCCGGGAAGTTGGTGGAGGTCTTTAACGCGCCAGCGGTGGTGTCGAGGGTCGCCGCCGAGGTGAGGTTGCCCACACTCGTCTGGCCCCGCTGGTACTCAAGCCCGGCCAGGGCCCAATACACGGCCGTGGCCCGGTCACCCGCCACCACGCTGGACATGATCAGGTTGCGGACCGGCATGGCGGTGAGCACGAACCCACCGGCCAACAAACCAGCCGCGATGACCACCTCGATGAGCGTGAAGCCCGCTCGCAACCGGCGCAGAGTCATCTTAGAGCGGCTCCCCCCCGCCCTCGCCGGGATCTGCGATCATGCCCGTCGGCGGCCCGTCGGGATGCCAATCCACGCTGTCCAGCGTCCCGTGGTATGGGCAGAAGACCCGCCCCGCCTTGTAGGTGTGGGTGGTCTCGACCGGCGGGTTCGCGCCGACCGCCTGGAACGTGAAGGTGGTGCCGGCAAAGTCGGTCTTCCACTCGTAGACGTGGGAGACACCGTCAGCGGTCACGCACTCGGGCTTGACCTTCAGGTAGCCCTGGGAGACCAGCGTGTCGAGCGAACCCGGGCTCGAGGTGGGATAGGTCCCGTTCTCGGCGTAGTACGACTCCAGCGCCATCTCGATCGCCTGGAGGTTCGCCTTGCACTTGGCCGCCTCGTCTTCGTGCTTCACCGCGCCGAAGTTCGGCAGGGCGATCGCCGTAAGGACGCCGATGATGGCGATGACGACGAGCAGTTCGAGCAGCGTGAAACCGTTTCGCTTCATAATCGCTCCCCCTTGGAGGGGCCAAGATTGTCCTCTATCACCAGAGGTCCTTGTCATGCACGGAGCAGAGCACCCTGTTGGTGCCCGTTTGGAACTTGTACTGGCCGCCGGAGGGACATTTGAAGCCATCACTCAGACCGTAGCCGTCGAGACTCTCTAGCGTGACCGGGTTCCCGCCGACCGCCTGGAACGTGAAGGTGGTGCCGGCGAAGTCGGTCTTCCACTCGTAGATGTGGGAGACACCGTCAGCGGTCACGCACTCGGGCTTGACCTTCAGGTAGCCCTGGGAGACCAGCGTGTCGAGCGAACCCGGGCTCGAGGTGGGATAG
>JBLNBQ010000196.1:0-8891 GCA_050260095.1 Chitinophagales bacterium | reverse complement strand
GCGACGGCGTTCTCGGGCAGGCCGTGCCGGACGCGGTAAGCCTCCCATGCGGCGAAAATGCGTTTCTTGTACGAGTCGCACACGTCCTTGCGCGCCGCCGGGTCGATGTTGCTGCGGAGGGGTTCGGCCACCACGTAGGTGAATAACCCAATCAGTACGATGACGATCAGTAATTCGACCAGGGTGAAGCCGCGCTCTCTTCGCACCACCGCCAACCTCCTCCGCACGCAAGATGGGTCCCGTCCGGCTGCGGCCCACAGGGGAGCCGCCGCCGGACGGACCTGTTCGCCAGCTTTCTACTCGTTCCCGAAGCCTGGCACTACATCTTTGATCGTGGTATCTGCCGTGTCGGTGACTGTCAGATCGCCGCTGGTGGCATCCACCGCGACGGTGTAGCCCATCGTCTTGTCGAGGGGGCTCTTGATGTCACCGGCAATCCCGTAGCCGTTGAGCTTTGAGATGCCGCTGGTTGTATCGCCGACGACATCGGTCTTCGCCAGCTCCACGCCATTCTTCGCCTTGTAGAGCTCGCACGCTGCGATGATGCGCTTCACGTAAGACATGCTAAGGTCCTTCTTGGCATCCTTCTCGACCGTGCCGAACCGCGGAATCGCCAGGGCGGCCAAGACACCGATGATCGCGATGACCACGAGGAGTTCGATCAGGGTAAAGCCTCTCTGTCTCTTCTTCACTCTTAAGACCCTCCTTGCGTGTCTGTTGCTGAGCGCAGTCCTGCGCCCGCTATTGGTCACCCTGGGCTTGTCCGCCCCCTCCCCCTCACCTCCTTAGATCGCGGACGCCCGGGATGATGCCCCGCGATGGAGCGAGCCTACGAAACGTTCCGGACCATTTCGAACATCGGGAACATGACCGAAGCGATGATGCCCGCCACGATGAGACCGACGAAGACGATGACCGCCGGCTCGATGAGGGTAGTGACGGTCCCCAGCGTAGCCTCCGTCTCCCGCTCGTAGAGGTCGGCCACGTTGTCCAGGATCAGGTCGAGCGAACCGGTGGATTCGCCCACCGCCACCATCTGCAGCATCATGCCGGGGATGAGCCCCGTCTTCTCCATGGCGTTCGAGAGGCTGGCGCCCCCCCGCACCTGGTCGGCCACCCGGCTGAAGGACTCAGACAGCACCCGGTTGTTGGCGACGCGCGAACAGATCAGCATCGCCTGCAGCGCCGGCACACCTCCGGCCAGCAGCGCCCCGAAGGTGCGTGCGAACCGGGCCAGTTCCATCTGGAGCATCAGGCCCCGGAGCAGAGGCAGCCGCAACAGGAAGGCGTCGCGCGCCTTCGCCCCGGCTTCGGTCCGCACGTAGAACATCCCGCCGGTGACCAGGGCGACCAACGCCGTCAGAAGGAGGAGCCCGTGCTGCTTGATGCCGTTGCCGATGCCCAGCATGACCCGGGTCGGCAGGGGCAGTTCCCTGCCCATGGTGCTGAACATGGTCATGAAGTTGGGCAGGACGAAGACCAGCAACACGACGACCACGATGATGGCGACGAAGAGGATGACGACCGGATAGGTCAGCGACCCGACGATCTTCTGGTTCAACTCATGCTCCCGGTTGTAGTGCCCGGCGAGCCGGTCGAAGGTCTTGTCGAGCGTGCCCGAGGTTTCTCCGGCCTCGATCAGGCGCACAGCCAGGTTGGGGAAGCTGCGGCCGTAGTGGCTGAGCGCCCCCGAGAGCGACTCGCCGGCTTCGACGTGCCGCCGCACAGCCTGGATGACCTCGCTCCAGCCCCGCTTGCCGGGCTGCGACGCCGCCACGCCCAGGGCGTTGGTGATCGGCACCCCCGCCTGCAGGAGAGTGGAGATCTGCTTGAAGAAGATGCTCAGCGCTTTGGCGTTGACGCGCACGCCCCCGCCGCCCGGCGTACGGCTGTCTACCGCCGGCGACCCCGCCCGGGTATCGGGCGTGATGGAGGTCACGTAGTAGCCCTCCGAACGCAGGCGGGCCGCCGCGACCCCGGCGGAGTCGGCTTCCATGACGCCCCGCGAGATTTGTCCCTGCCCGTCCCTCACTGCGTAAGCGAACCTGGGCATCACGTCACCTCACAGTTCCCAAAGCGTAAACGCCCGCTACGCTACCGGCCGGCTGCGGTCTCGTATTGGTCGCGCATCTGGCTCTGAATGGTCTCCCGGGTCACCAGCCCCCGCCCCAGAAGCTCCCGGAAGCAGGCGTCAAACGTCTGCATCCCTATCCGCGCGCCGGTCTGCATCAGGCTCGTGATCTGGAAGGACTTGCCTTCCCGGATCAGGTTGCGGACCGCCGGCGTGGCGATGAGCACCTCGGTGGCGACAACCCTGCCCTGCCCGTCGGCCCGGGGCAAAAGCTGCTGGGCGATGATCGCCTGCAGCGTGGAGGCGAGCTGGATGCGCACCTGCGGCTGCTGGTGGGGCGGGAAGACGTCGACCACCCGGTCGATGGTCTGCACCGCATCCGAAGTGTGCAGAGTGGCCAAGACGAGATGGCCGGTCTCCGCCGCCGTGAGCGCGGTGCTGATTGTCTCGAGGTCGCGCATCTCGCCGACGAGGATCACGTCGGGGTCTTGGCGGAGGGCGGCCCGGAGGGCGCTCGCGAAGCTTTCGCTGTCGAGCCCGATCTCCCGCTGGTTGATCATGCTCTTCTTGTGGCGGTGCAGGTACTCGATGGGGTCTTCGAGCGTGATGATGTGGCACTCCCGCTCGGCGTTGATGATGTCGATGAGCGAGGCCAAGGTGGTGGACTTGCCGCTTCCAGTGGGACCGACCACCAGGACCAGCCCGTTTTGCTTGTGAGCGAGCCCGGCGACCACCTCAGGCAGGCCCAGGTCCCGGTAGGACGGAACCGTCGTGGGGATGACGCGGATGGCCGCCCCGTAGGAGCCCCGCTGCCGGTAAGCGTTGACCCGGAACCGGGCGGAACCCGGAACCCGGTAAGAGAAGTCGATCTCGCCGTGTTGGACCAGGCGGTCGCGCTGCTCCTCGGAGAGCATGGGAAAGATCAGGCGCTCGGTGTCGGCCGGGCGCAGCATCTCCTTCCCCGGCACCATCTGGAGACGGCCGTGGATCCGGAACATCGGCGGCATGCCGACGGTGAGGTGAAGGTCAGACGCGCCGGCCTGCACCGCTTCGCGCAAGAGATTGTTGACGATTGGCTCGAGATCCTGGGGCTCAAGCCCGATCTCGGGCGCTACGCCCTCAGTCTTCTGTGAAGGCAACGCGCAGCACCTCCTCGATCGTCGTCAGGCCCCGGAGCGCCTTCGCCACCCCATCGTGCTTCAAGGTGACCATGCCGTCGGCCACTGCCTGCGCCCGCAGCGAGTCGGCCGGGGCGTTCTGCGTGACCAATTGGCGCATCTGGAGCGTCATCGGCATGACCTCCTGGATGGCGAGGCGGCCGTAGTAGCCGGACTGCTCGCAGCGCGGGCAGCCCTTGCCGCGGTACAGGGTGACGAGTTCATCCTCGCGCCCGGCGAACAGCTCTTTCAGGTGTCCTGCTGCGATCTCCCGGGCCGGCACTCTGTACTCCTCGCGGCAGGCCGGGCAGACCATCCGCACGAGGCGCTGCGCCACGACGCAGACGACGGAGGAAGCCACCAGGAACGGCTCGATGCCCATGTCGACCAGCCGGGCCAGGGTGCCGGCCGCGTCGTTGGTGTGCAGGGTCGAAAGCACGAGGTGCCCGGTGAGGGCGGATTGCACCGCAATCTGAGCCGTTTCGCTGTCGCGGATCTCCCCGACCATGATCACGTCGGGGTCTTGGCGCACGATCGAACGGAGGGCCCGGGCGAAGGTCAGCCCCGCTTTCGGGTTGACCTGCGTCTGGTTGATCCCCGGCAGAGTGTATTCGATAGGGTCTTCAACCGTGGTGATATTCCGGTCGACCCGGTTCAACAGGCCGAGCGCCGCGTAGAGCGTCGTGGTCTTGCCGCTGCCGGTGGGGCCGGTGACCAGCACCATTCCATGAGGACGCTTCAGAGCCGAAAGGAACCTCTCCTGGTTGAGTTGTCCGAAGCCGAGCTGGTCGACCTGGAGCAGGAAAGCGTTCTTGTTCAGGATCCGGAGCACGACCTTCTCGCCGAACTGGGTCGGCATGGTCGAGATACGCAGCTCAACCTCGGTGTTGTCCACGGTGATCTTGATCTGCCCGTCTTGAGGCACGCGCCGCTCGGCGATATCCATCCGGGCCAGGACTTTGATGCGCGACACGAGCGCCGCCTGGGTCCGCTTCGGCGACCGCATGACCTCGCGCAAGAAACCGTCAACCCGGTACCGGATGCGGACGTCTTTCTCGCTCGGTTCGATGTGTATGTCGCTGGCCCGCTCCCGCACGCCCTGGCTGATGATCAGGTTAACCAGCCGGACGATCGGCGCCTCGTCGCCGGCCCGCCGCAACCGGTCGACCGTCTCATCTTCGCCCTGGTCGTCGGTTTCCTCGATGGTCTGGATGACATCTTCGACCGCGCCGCGCACTCCGTAGCAGCGGTCGATGGCTTCTTTGATATCGCGCTCGGTGGTGATGGCCAGTTCGATTTCGAGCCCCGCCACGTCCCGCACGTCGTCGATGGCCACGATGTTGAAGGGATCGGCGACCGCCAGCCGGAGCCGGCCATCGGTCCGGGAGATCGGCATCACCAGATGGCGCCGGGCCAACTGCGCCGGCACCAGGTTCACCACATCGGGACCGATGAGCGTGCGGGCGAGGTCCACCCGCGGTATGCCCAGCTGGTATTCGAGCACTTCGACCAGCTGTTCTTCGCTGAGATACTCCCGGTCGGTCAGGATCTTGCCCAGGCGATCCCCGGTCTGCTTCTGGTACGTCAGGGCCTCCTCGAGTTGCTCCGTGCTGAGCAAGCCCGCGTCGACCAGCAATTCCCCGAGCCGTTTCCGATTGCGTGACCGGGCGACTGCCACAAAAGTTCCCTCCTCTGGAAACACCTGGTGGCTAAGACAATATTGTGGCGCCTATCCATTTTTCGGCGAAGTGCAAGGATTTCCTTCTCTTTGCCAGGGGAGGTCCGTCAATTCCTGACAGGATACGAGAAGTCGCAGTCTATCAGGTAGTCTGCGACCGAATCCGGCGCCTTGCGAGACCGGCAGCACAACAACAACAAAGACAAGCTGTTTCAAGCCTGTCTCCGCTAATCAAATCGCCATCCCAGAATCCACCTGCTTGTGGAACTCCTTACTTCGTCACCCCGTTGAACCTCTGCATCGCCACCTCCACGCCCTCCGCGATGATCGCCTCCACCGCGTCGGCAGCCCGCTCGAAGGCTTCCTCCATCAGCGCCTTCTCCGGGCCCGAGAACTGCCCCAGCACGTAGCCGATCTGGCGTTCGTCGCCCTTCTGCTCCTCGGCCGGCCGGCCGATGCCCACCCGCACCCGCGCCACCTGGCGGGTGCCGAGCGACTCCATGACCGACGCCATCCCCCGGTGGCCGGCGTGGCTCCCGTCGGGGCGGACCCGGATGCGGCCGGGCGGCAGATCTTTATCGTCGTAGACGACGATCAGCTGCCCCGGGGGGAGCTTGTACCAGCCGAGCAGCCCCACCACGGCGTGCCCGGAGAGGTTCATGTAGGTCTGCGGTTTGGCCAGCGCCACCCGCTCGCCCGAGAGCAGCCCCTCGCCCACCAGCGCCTGGCGGAGGCTCTTGGTCACCCGGATGCCCGCCCGCTTCGCCAAGCGGTCGACGACGAGAAACCCGGCGTTATGCCGGGTGTTCGCGTACTCTCTGCCGGGGTTCCCCAGTCCGACGATCAGCCACACGCTATTCTTCGCCCTTCTCCTTGCCCTTCGGCGTCGCTTCCGGTTCGGCTGCTTCCTTCTCCGCCTCAGTCTCGGCCTCCGCCTCGCCCTCGACGCGCTCCCTGGTGGGCGCCACGATCGTCACGACCACGTCGTCGGGATCGGTGTGCGCCTTCACGCCCTTCGGCAGCGCCAGGTCCTTCACGTGCAGCGAGTGTCCGACCGGGAGAGTGGAGACGTCGACCTCGACGTGCTCGGGAAGATCGGTCGGCAGCGCGGAGACCTCCAGAGTGTGCAAGACGTGCTGCACTACCCCGCCGAGGCCGCGCCGCTTCTCCTCACCGTGCACAATGATCGGCACCGCCGCCGTCACCGCCTGGTCCAAGGCGACCGCGTGGAGATCGACGTGCTGGATCGCATGCGTCACGGGCTCGCGCTGGACTTCCTTGATGAGCACCGGCGTGGCGACGGCCCGCTGGCCCCCGCCCACCTCCAGCCGGATCAGGCCCGTGGCGTGCCCCGAGGCGAAGAGACGTTCGAGCTCCTTCACCGCCACCGCGACGTTGAGATTGGTCTTGCCTGCTCCGTAGACCACCGCGGGGACCAGTCCCTGGGCGCGCAGCCCAGCCGCGGCCGACTTGCCCGCCTCCTTGCGCACTACCGCTGCCAGCTTGACTTCAGCCACACCTGACCCCTCCTTCATCCATCCGCTGAGCCTGGATCCTAAACCGATTTCCCTAGTCTTCCCCCTCGCCGGCACCCGGGCCGGTGCCGCCGGGCTCCAGCGCCCCGGGGGCGTTCCGCCGCCTGGCCACCCAGCCTTCCACGTTGCGCTGCCGGCCCCGGGCCACGCCCAGCGCACCCGCCGGAACGTCGCTCGTGATCGTCGAGCCCGAGGCCACGTAGGCGCCGTCGGCGACCGTCACCGGGGCGACCAGATTCGTGTTGGCGCCGATGAAGCAGCCGTCGCCCACGACCGTCTTATGCTTGCGCTCCCCGTCGTAGTTGCAGGTGATGGTGCCCGCCCCGATGTTGACGCCCGCCCCGAGTTCGGCGTCGCCGATGTAGCTGTGGTGCGGCACCTTGGTCCCCGCGCCGACCCGGGAGTTCTTGATCTCCACGAAGTCGCCCACCTTGGCTCCTTCGGCGATGCGGGCACCCGGCCGCAGGTAGGCGAAGGGCCCGATGCTGACCCCGCTCGCCACTTCGGCCTCCCGCAGCACCGACTGTTCCACCGTGACCCCGTCGCCCAAGACCGAGTCGATTATCCGGGTGGACGGCCCGAGCACGCACTCCTCGCCGACCCGGGTCGCGCCTTCCAGCCAGGTGAACGGGTAAATGATGGTGTCTCGCCCGACCTGCACATCGAGGTCGATGAAGGTCGACCGGGGGTCCATCAGGGTGACGCCGGCCGCCATCAGCTCCCGGTTCTTGGCGGCCCGCAGTTCCGCCTCTACGCCGGCGAGCTGCTCCCGCGAGTTGACCCCCTGCACCTCGACGGGTTCGGCGGCGGCGAGCGCGGCCACCTTCCCGCCGGCCTCGCGAATGAGCGCGATGGCGTCGGTGAGGTAGTATTCCCCCTGCGCGTTGTTGGGTTGCAGCCGGTCGAGCACCGCCAGCAGCATCGGCAGGTCGAAGCAGTAGATGCCCGTGTTGATCTCCCGGAAAGCCTTCTCGACGGGGGTGGCGTCCTTCTCCTCGACGATGCGCAACACCTCGCCGGTCTCCGCCTTCCGGATGATCCGCCCGTAGCCCGTCGGGTCGGGCAGGATGGCCGTGAGCACCGTCGCCTGCGCGCCCTCTTCCTGGTGGAACCTGGCGAGCTGAGCGAGGGTTTCCGTGCGCAAGAGCGGCGTGTCGCCGTAGACCACCAACAGGTCGCCCTGCAGCCTCTCCAGCAGCGGCCGGGCCTGCATCACCGCGTGGCCGGTGCCGCGCTGTTCGGCCTGGAGCACGTACTCCACCGACGGGCCGATCTCGCGCTTCACCTCGTCGGCGCCGAAGCCGACCACCACCAGCGGGCGGGCGATCCCCAGCCTCTCCACCGCGGCGAGCACGCAACCAAGCATCGGCCGTCCGGCCACCCGGTGCAAAACCTTGGGCCGGCGCGACTTCATCCGCGTTCCCTGTCCGGCCGCCAGAACAACACAGTGCAGCGTCAATTGGAACCCCCCTGGCGAGTAGCGTAATACTCCGGGGCCTTCGCCATTCCCTTCCAGAATGTCTAGTTCAGACCTTAAAGTGGTGAACCACCGGTTCAAGGTTGGTGGAGAGATCCGCCAGGTGGGTGACCGAGTCGACGATCTGCCGGACCTGGGAGGTCTGCTCCTCCACGGTGGCGTTGACCTGCTGGGCGCCGGCCGCGGATTCCTCTGTGATCGCCGCGATGTTCTCGACCGCCGCCACCGCCTTCTGGCTCTGCGCGGCCATCTCCTGGGCCGCCGCGGCCACCAGCCGGATCTCGCCGGTCACCTCGGCGATGCTAGTCGAGATTTCGCCGAAGGCGGCGCCGGCCTGCCGGACCACCTCGCTGCCGGCGGCGGCCTCAAGGGCGCCTTCGTCGATGGCCGACACGGCCTGGCCGGTGCTCAGCTGTATCTCGCCGATCAGCCCGGCGATCCGGTCGGCGGCCTGTTTGGACTGGTCGGCCAGCTTGCGCACCTCTTCGGCCACCACGGCGAAGCCCCGCCCCTGTTCACCGGCGCGCGCCGCCTCGATGGCGGCGTTCAGCGCCAACAGGTTGGTCTGGTCGGCGATGCTGGCGATCGTGTCGACGATCCCCGTGATCTCTTTCGACCGTTCGCCGAGTTGCCGGATGATCCCGGCTGCGTCGTCCACCGTCGCCTGGAGCGTGGCGATCTGAGCGACCGCCTAGCCGATGGTCCGCTTCCCGTTCTCCGCGGTGGCGGCCGCCTGCTCCGCCGTCGTCAGGACCACGCCCGAAGACTCCTCGACGCGGAGGATGGCCTGGGAGACGATGTCGACCATCTGACCGGCGGCCGTCGCCGACTTGGCCTGCTCTTCTGCCCCCACCGACATCTGCGCGATGGGGATCAACCGGGAGCGGCTGATCGCCTGGTCGGCGCTCCGGACGATCTCTCCGGCGGCTACGGAGCCGGGAGCGTTCGGCGCGGCGATTTCCACCGCCCGGGT
>JBLNBQ010000195.1:0-3373 GCA_050260095.1 Chitinophagales bacterium | reverse complement strand
ATTCCGAACACGGAAGCTAAGCCCTCCAGGGCCGATGGTACTGCCGGGGCAACCCGGTGGGAGAGTAGGTCGTCGCCAGGGATTCTTGAAGACCCGGAGCTTTTGGCTCCGGGTCTTTTCTATACTCCTGCGGGTCTGGTGCCGATAACCGCGGTGGGGGCGGCGCGTATGAGAAGAGCCGGCAGCGAGCAGTGCCGTGGCGGAGCCGTGAACTGGATGACGTTCGTCCTGGTCATGATCCTGGGTATCGTGTCAATTGTTTACATCTTGGATCGTAACCGGGACTACACCGGGTATCCGCGTCGTCAGGCTGAAGCGAAGTGGTACAGCATGTCGCCTGCAGAGCGGCTTGAAGCGCTTGGCTCAGGCTTTCGCCGAAGGTAGCGCGGCGAGGAAAGCTGGGTGGCAGCGAATGGTTGACAACCGGTATCCGCCGTGCTAGAATAAACAGTGCCGTTCCTCGATAGCTCAACGGTAGAGCATCCGGCTGTTAACCGGAGGGTTGCTGGTTCGAATCCAGCTCGAGGAGCCAAAGTTTGGCCCGCAGTGTTGGCTGCGGGCTTCTTGTTTTTTTGGTGACGGGGGCCATAAGTGCGCCTTATGAAGGGCTGCCCTGGCGTGAGGCATCGGTATCGTCACAGGAAAGGAAACAGGGAGCCCGGGGAGAAACTACGGAGGGGCGGCTGTGGGCCGTTAGTCCTAACAGAGAAGGTGTTCTACGTGGGTTCCAGGCTTAGTTCTTTCTTTGCCCCCGGGGCTGTGGCGGTCATCGGTGCTTCGAATACCCCCGGAAAAGTCGGACATTCGCTGGTCAAGAACCTGAGGGACAGCGGGTATGCCGGCAAGGTGTTCCCGGTCAATCCGAAAGAGCCGGAAATCCTGGGGCTTCCCGCTTACCCGAGCATCGGAGCGGTCGGTCAGCCGATCGACCTGGCGGTGGTGTCCATCCCGGCGGCGCACGTGCTGAAGACTGCCGAGGAGTGCGCCAAGGCAGGGGTCAAGCACCTGATCGTGATCTCGGCGGGGTTCAAGGAGACGGGGGCGGAAGGGTCTAAGCTCGAGCGGGAACTCGTCGAGATTTGCCGCACGAATGGGATGAACCTGCTTGGACCGAACTGTCTAGGGATGATGGACACGTACACCCCGATGAACGCTTCGTTTGCGGGTACGTTTCCTTCGAAGGGGCAGATCGCGTTCATCTCCCAGTCGGGAGCCATTTGCTCGGCCATCCTGGACTGGAGTCTGGAGCGGGGCATCGGCTTTTCCAAGTTTGTGAGCCTTGGCAACAAGGCCGGCCTGGACGAGACGGACTTCATCGAGGATGCTGCTGACGATCCCTACACCAAGGTCATCCTCTGCTATATCGAAGGGGTCACCGACGGCAAGCGGTTCATCGAGGTGGCAAGAAAGGCCAGCAAGAAGAAGCCCATCATCCTCCTCAAGTCGGGGATCAGCGAGGCGGGAGCGCGAGCTGCTTCGTCGCACACCGGATCCCTGGCCGGCAACGACCGGACCTACCAGACGGTCTTTGAACAGTGCGGCTTGATCCGGGTGCGGAGCCTGGATGAGTTGTTCGCACTGGCGACGGTTTTCACGACCCAACCGTTCCCGGAGGGCGACCGGGTGGCCATTCTGACCAACGCTGGCGGCCCGGGCATCATCGCCGCCGACAACGTCGAGACGGTCGGGGGACTGACGATGGCCAGGTTCGCGAAAGAGACCATCGAAGCCATGCGCGAGAAGTTGCCGGCTGAGTCGAACCTCTACAACCCGGTCGATGTGATCGGCGACGCCAAGGCCGACCGCTATGCGTTCGCCCTGGAGAACGTGATGACCGATCCCAACGTGGACAGCGTCGTGGTGCTACTCACGCCGCAAGCTGTGACTGAGCCGGAGCCTACGGCTCGGGCCATGGTGGAGGCGCGCCAGCGACATCCGGAGAAGCCGATGGTGGCGTCCTTCATGGGCGGGCCCACCGTCAGGGCCGGCGCTGACCTGCTTGAAGCAGCGGGCATCCCTTGCTACGCCTTCCCGGAGCCGGCTATCGCTTCCGTCGCCAGCCTCGTGAAGCACGCCAAGTACCGGCGGGCGCCGGAGGCAGCGGCAGAGGAGCTATCGGGGTTCGACCGGGAGGCAGTCGAGCGGGTATTCAAGCAGGTGCGTTCGGAGGAGCGCACGGTGTTGCTGGGCAGTGAGGCGGCCCGCGTCGTGGAGGCCTTCGGGGTTTCGGTGGCGCCTCTGGGTCTGGCGACGACGGCGGACGAGGCTTCCCGGATGGCGGAGGAGTTCGGATACCCTGTGGTGCTGAAGATCGCTTCACCGAAGATCATGCACAAGACCGACATCGGCGGCGTCCGGCTCCGCCTCACGTCGGCGGAAGAGGTGCGGTCGGCTTTCCACGAAATCATCGAGAATGCTCGGCGCTATATGCCACAGGTCACCCCGCACGGCGTCGAGGTGCAGAAGATGATGCCGGCCGGGCGCGAGTTGATCATCGGCATGAACCGCGACCTGGTCTTCGGCCCGATGATCATGTTCGGCATGGGCGGAATCTACGTCAACCTGCTCAAGGACGTGGCCTTCCGCTTGGCGGACGGGCTGACGAACGACGAGGCGCTGGCCATGATCAAGGAGACCAAGGCGTACACCTTGCTTCGCGGTTTCCGTGGGGAGAAACCCGCAGACCTCGATGCAGTGGTTGCCACGCTCCGGCGGGTGGCGCGGTTGTGCGTCGAGTTTGAAGAGATATCGGAACTCGACCTCAATCCAGTCTTCGCGTATGAGGAAGGGGTATCGGCGCTCGACGTGAAAATAACCATCACAGGGTAACCAATCTAGCGGGGGTGAGGGTGTGAAGAGCCTCTACGTGGTCGGTACTGGGGGCAGTGGGAAGACCGCACTCTGTCTTGCGCTTGCGCTGAAGTTCGCCGATGAAGGGCGCCGTGTCGCCTACTTCAAGCCGGTCGGGAACGTGGGAGGCCCACTCGGCCGGCAGGATGAAGACGCGGTCCTGATGAAGGGCCTGCTGGAAATGTCCGCTCCGGTGGAACAGATTGCACCGCTGACGACCAGCCCGACCTACCTCGCCCGCTACGAACGCACGCCTGACTGCATCGCCAGGATCAAGGAAAGCTTCGCCAAGGTGAGTGAGGGCGTCGACCTGGTGATCATCGAAGGCACCACGTCGCCCGAGATGATGTTCTCTCTCGGGTTGGACGCGGTGAGCATCGCCCGGGAACTCGGGTCTGACGTCCTCACCATGGCCAAGCTGGAAGACGACTACGGTCTCGACCGTCTGCTGCTGTTCAACTCCTACCTGATGGCCGCCGGCGTCAACCTCTTGGGCACCGTCTTCAACAACATCCCGACGCCG
>JBLNBQ010000194.1:0-29574 GCA_050260095.1 Chitinophagales bacterium | reverse complement strand
ATTCCGAACACGGAAGCTAAGCCCTCCAGGGCCGATGGTACTGCCGGGGCAACCCGGTGGGAGAGTAGGTCGTCGCCAGGGATTCTTGAAGACCCGGAGCTTTTGGCTCCGGGTCTTTTCTTTGCGCGGCGTGGGGCCGCGCCCTCGGGGATGGCCGCGCACCGGCCCGGCCGGTCCGGGTGGGCCGCTCCACCAGGACTGGGTTTGCGCTTCTTTCGGGCAGACTCTCTCCGATGAGATCTGCAACTGGAAAGGGAGGCTGTCCCGTGGACGTCTTCGAGCCCCTGGAAGGTCTCTTCATGTTCAATTCCTACGTAGCTCCTATCGACCTTTCGTTCAACCAGTTTCTCCTGCTCGGGCCGGAGCCGCTGCTCGTGCATACCGGCACCGCGGCCCAGGCGGACGAACTCGCGCCCCAGCTCGAGCGGGCGCTCGGCGGACGGCGGCTCGCGTACATCTTCATCTCGCACTTCGAATCGGACGAGTGCGGGGGGCTCTCGCGGCTCCTCGGCAGGTTCCCGGGCGCGAAGCCCCTCTGCGGGGCGGTGACCGCCCGCCAGCTCGCGGGGTTCGGCATCACCGGCGACGCGGTGGTCAAGGCGCCGGGAGAGAAGCAGCCGGGCGAGGGGTTGAACCTGCAGTTTCTGCCCTATCCCTCCGAGGCTCACCTGTGGGAGGGGCTCCTAGCTTACGAAGCGCAGCGGGGCATCCTGTTCAGCGGGGATCTCTTCACCCGCCGGGGCCGGGTCGGCCAGCCCCTGGCGGTGAGCCGCTGGGCAGAGGAGGTGGGCGCCATCACCGAGGCCCAGATACCGAGTCCTTCGGCGCGCCAAGCCTTGCAGGGCGAACTGGCGCGCGTCCCGGTCCGGTTCGTCGCCTCCGGGCATGGGCCGGTGCTGGAGGTCCACTGAGAGTCAGTGGGGCTGCGGTGATGCTGGCGAGGCGTCTCGGACTCACCCACCAGGTGGTGAAGACGGCCTTGGCAGCCGGCCTGGCGTGGATCCTGGCGACCCGGATTTCGCCGAGCCCGTTCCCTTACTTCGCGCCCTTGGCGGTCATCGTCACCTACCAGGCCACCCTTGCCGACACGATGGCGCAGGCCGTCTATCGCGTCGTCGGGATTCTGATCGGGGTCGCCGTCAGCCTGATGATCGGTTATTGGCTTCAAATCGGCGCCTTGGCCGTCACTCTGGTTACGCTGATCGGGATGGCGGTGCCCACCGCTCTGGGGCTTCACCGCGCCATCGTCACGCAGGTGGGGGTCACGGCGCTCATGGTGCTGGCGGTGCGCGACCCCCGTCCCTACGCGCTGTACCGGGTGCTGGAGTCGGCCTTGGGGGCGCTGGTCGGGGTCGCGGTCAACGTTCTCGTCGTGCCCAACGACATCCCCCTGGCGGAGCAGCGAATCGCAGGCCTGGCCGAGCTGCTCGCCACGAGTCTCGCCGGTGCCGTTCCCGCGGAGAGGGGGGCGGAGCGCGTCTCGCCCGAACAGTTGGCGGCGCGGATCGAACGCAAGACCGCCGAGGCGTACCAGGCCTTGAAGTCGGCCCAAGCCAGCGGGCGGCTCAACCCGTTTCTGCGGAGCCGGGGGGCCAGGTTGGGCAGGCTCGCCGGTGCCCTCAAGACGCTGGAGAAGGTGTCCATCCAGGTTTGGGGAATAACCTTGGGGCTGAATGAACTGGCGGGCGGCGGCGAGGCCTTCGCTCTGGAATTGACGGTCGTGCTGCAGGAGACCGCCGGCTGTATCACGGCTTTCGCGCGGGCGAAGACCGAGCCCGCGGCGACCAGTCGCGACCAGCTGGCGGGGGCTGTGGACCGGGCCCGGAGGAGCCAGGCCCGCTTCCGTGCCCTCCTGGTGGAGGCCCCGGCCCTGCCGGCCTTGAGCTACTGGGGCGCCGTCCTGACCGACCTCAAACGGATTCTGGCGGAGGTCGGCGGCGAGGCCGCCGGGGACGCCACCCGGATCGCGATCATGACGGGGGAGGAATGGGCATGAACGAGACTCTGCGCCAGCTGGAACAACGAAGGTCTGTGCGGGTGTACGAGGCGAGACCCGTGGGATTGGACGAGAAGCAGGCGATCATCCGCGCCGCGTTCGCGGCGCCGACCGCCGGCTGCATGATGCTCTACTCGATCCTCGACATCACCGACCAGCGCCTCAAGGAGCAGTTGGCCGTTCTCTGCGACCACCAGCCCTTCATCGCCAAGGCGCCGCTGGTGCTGATCTTTCTCGCCGACTACCAGCGGTGGTATGACACTTACCGGCTCGCGTGCGGCGACCTCCGGCGGCCGGCCGAGGGTGACCTGCTCTTGGCCTACGCCGACGCGGTCATCGCCGCCCAGAACACGGTGGTGGCCGCCGAAGCGCTGGGGATCGGCTCCTGTTACATCGGGGACATCCTCGAGAACTGCGAGGCAGTCAGGGAACTCTTGCACCTGCCCGACTACGCCGTGCCCGCGGCGATGCTCGTCTACGGCTATCCCACCCCGGCCCAGAAAGAGCGGCGGAAGCCGGCCCGCTTCGACCAGGAGTACCTGGTCTTCGCCAACGGGTACCGGCGGCTCACCGGCGAGGAACTGCTGGAGATGCAGCGGCGGCGGAGTGAAAGCGAGGGCAGGACGGCGCCTGATCTGCTCGCCTATTTGCGCGCCTTGTGTGAGCGCAAGTACACGTCCGACTTCGCTCTGGAGATGAACCGGTCGGCGGCCGAGTACCTGAAAAAGTTCGCCTCCCGGTAACTCTCGCCAAGGGATGTCGTGTTGCCTTGGCCAGCCGCCTACCGCCGGACAGCAGCGGTTGGGTTTGCCCTGCGTCGACGGGTTGGTGGTACAGCGGCGCGAGCAATCCGCCCAGGCCCTTGTTCTTGATGCTCAAGACGGCGAGGAGCTGGAAGGCCGGCATCACGAACCCCAGGTCAAGGATGTAGATAGCGGACTCCCGTGCCACGGCGAGTCCGCTTGCCTTTCAGGCAGACTTCAGCGCCCCCGCGAACTGGCGGGCCGCCTCGAGGGAGTAACTCGAGACGCTCTCCTTGAGGCGGGCCACCGCCTTGACGATGAGCCGCTCGAAGAAGGTCAGTTCGGTCATGATGATTTCTCCCCCGAGCGCGGTCTTGGCGGCCGCGGCCGCGAGCAGTTCAGAGGGGAAGGCCGCTGCCAGCTGGCGCGGCGCCTGGTCCTGGAACCAGCAGCAGACGTAGAGTCCGAGCCGCTTCTCCTTGAGCGCCGCGAGGTTGCGGGCGCAGAAGTCCCGTACCTCCTTCTGCGCCTGTCCGGCGTAGATGGCGGAGCCGATGATCACCGTATCGAAGGGGGCCAGGTCGACGCCGGGGTCCTGCCGGAGGTCGACGACCCTGACCGGACCGGAGAATTCGCCTGCCAGGGCCTCGGCGTATTTCCGGGTGGCGCCGTGCTTGGTGGAGTAGGCGATCAACGTGGACATACAGTCACCGCTCCTTTCCTCAGTCCGTCGCCCGGGTCGCCGGCGGCCGGCGTTCGCCCTTGGCGAGCCAGATGAGGGACAACACGGCCGGCACCGCCGCGAGCAGGATGATCGCCGACATCCGAAACATCGCGGGTGAGACTGCGCCAGTCTGCAGGTACTCCTTGAGCGGGCCGGTGAAGAGCACGACAGCGCTCATGCTCGCCCCGAAGGCGCTGGAGAGCGCCGCGGCCCGGCCGCCCCAGGGTGTCCGCCGGATGAGGCCGAGGATGGCGGCGATGAGGACGGGACAGGCGAGGGCGAAGAAGACGATGGGGTCGCGGAGGACGGGGTTGCCCCAATCGACCGTCCGGTTGCCTTCCATGGTCATCTCCACGGTGCGTCCGGTGGCGCTCGCCAGGAGCCGCTGGCCCATCATCCCGCCGAACATGACGAGGACGAAGGCCAGGTAGGCGATTACGGCCCACCGCCCCTTGCCGGGGCGGCTGGGTCCGGCCGGCAGGAGGTTCCAGACCAGGCAGAAGGTCGTCCCGGCCAGAGCGAGCTTGGCGGTCCAAAGGAAGATCCACAGGTTCTGACGGCCCATGACGGCCATGGCGTAGTTGTACCCGAAGTGGACCGCCACGCCGGCGATGAGCAGGCTACCTGCGGCGCGGCCCTTGCGCAGCGCCCAGAGGCCGATCAGACCCACGGGGACCATGACGAGCGCTTCATAGAGGTCGCCCAGCACGTTCATCTCGAAGGCTGCGGCTTCCGAGGCGGTCGGGTAGTGGTAGCCGGTGAGCTGGTGAAGGACGATGCCGCCGAAAGTGACGGCCAGAAGCAGGCTGAAGACCACCGTGAGTCCTGTCGTTCCTTTGTTCATGTCGGCAAGTTCCTTTCCAAAAGGTTTTCTCCAGATCAGGCCCGGGCCGGTGATGCCGCCGCAGTCGGGCGGCGCTCGCAACCGGCCAGCCAGAAGAGCGACCAGGCGCCGGGGTGCGAGAAGAGGACGATGATGGCGGAGAGCCCCCACATCGCCGGCGCGCCGGTCTGCAGGCACTCCTTGAGCGGGCCGGTGAAGAGGGTGACGGCGCCCAGCCCGGCGCCCAAGGTCTACAGGTCGGCGGTCTCCCGGGCGCCCCAGCCGCGCTGTTCATCGACTAATTCGAGCCGTTTCGGTTCGATGCGGAGCAGGTGGTAGAGATCGCTGGGGTCGAGCGGACGCTTGGCGGGCGGTCTTAGCCCCTCCCAGTCAGGGTCGGTCAGGACTGTGGCGAGGCCGCGCAGGAAGAGCCAACGCAGGCCGGACGGCGTCTCCTCGATGGTCACCAAGGTCACCTCGCCCGGCTGTTCGAGCAGGTCGCCCACGCCGCTCCAGGTCGGAACCGGGCATTCCACCGCCCGCCCTTTGACCCGGAACCTGACCGGCAGGGCATACCGGCCGACGCCCAGGATGGCGACGCTGGCATTCATGGCGGCGAGCGTCTGCAGATCGAGACCGTGGTTCATGTTCGTGCTCACCCCTTCCTGGCGGGCATGCCGCACAGGCCCATTCTCGTGCGCAATTCGATGTTACCGCGGGGAGGGCGTGACGGGCGTCCCCCGCTTGGGTGATTTTTGTGGGTGAGAAGCGCTGCCGGGGCTATCCCCCGGTTGGTGGAGAGGTCAGAGGCCAAGCTCGCGCCCGCGCAGGGCCGCCTGGGTGCGGGAGGTCACGTCGAGTTTGCGCAGGATGTGCATCACGTGGCTCTTGACCGTCTCGGGGGAGATGTAGAGTTCCTCGCCGATCTGGCGGTTGGTGCGGCCGGCGACGATCAGCCGGAGCACGTCGCGCTCGCGCTGGGTCAGCGGGTCGCGGCGCCCCGGGGCGGCGGGCGGGGGGGCGGGGATCACCGAGCAAAGGCCGGTCGGCGGGGGGGGGGCCCCCCCGGGGGGCGCCCGCGGCGGGAGCGAGCGCGGCGACGGGGCGCCGGGCTGGAGCGGCGCCGGGGAGGTTCCGCTGGGCGGCCAGCCGGAGGACGGGCAGCCCGGCTGGCCCGTCGAGCAGGGCGCACCCGGGGATAACGGCCTCCTCCCAGGCGAGGAGCGCCGGGGCGAGGGCCGCGAGCGCGCCGCCGGCATCGCCCTGGTCGAGCAGGAGGCGACCCAGGAGCAGGCGGGCGCTGCCGCCCACCCAGGCGATGGGGAGTCCGGCTTCCTGCGCGGCGGCCCGCCTCAGGGTGGCGGCAGCCTCGGGCAGGCGGCTCTCCAGCAAGGCGAGCAGCCCGGCGAGGTGGTCGCCGAGGTAAGCGCCGAGCGGGGAGGGATCGTTCAGCGCCGCCATCCGCCGCAGCACGTCGTGGGCCTCAGCGCAGCGTCCCAGGAGGGCGAGGGACCGCCCGGCGGCGTGCAGGTAAAAGAGCGCCTTGCCGGCGGGGGCTTTAGGGATGCGCCGCACCAGCGCGTCGACGGCCTTTGCCGCGGCGGCCGAGTCGCCGCGGGCCAGGTACAGCACTGCCAGCTGGGCCGGGGCGTCGTTGCCGACGAACGGGTACCCGCCCAAGCGCTCGCGCAGGGCCTCGGCGCTCTCTGCCCCGGCCAGCGCCGCGCCGGTCTGGCCGCGCCAGAGCGAGGCCCAGGCGGCCAACTCGTCGGCGCCGAGGCGCCAGGCGGTGTCAGGCAGGGCCCGGGCGCTGGCCTCGCGCGCGTAGCGCTCCGCCAACGCCAGGCAACCGGGCACGGCGAGCAGGGGGGCGCTCAGGTAGGTGATGCCGATCAGATCGGCCGCCGGGATGCCGGTGGCGGTGGGGATGGCGAGCGTCTGTTCAAGGTCGGCCCTGATCGCTTCCCAGTCGCAGCCGGCGAGATCCAGCCAGGCGCGGGCCAGCCCGCAGCCCACCTGGCCCCAGGGCTTGAGCGGCAGTTGCCGGGCCCGTGCGACCAGCTCGGCCGCGGCGCCTCGGTCGTTCGCCTGGTAGGTGAGGGTGATCAGCGAGGTGACCGCTTCGGCCTCGCCTTCGGCATCTTCGGCGGCGACGAAGGCCTCGCGCGCCT
Organism: Chitinophagales bacterium; assembly: GCA_050260095.1. GTDB lineage: Bacteria > Bacillota > UBA5301 > DYFA01 > DYFA01 > JBLNBQ01. The sequence continues at coordinate 23,117 of JBLNBQ010000194.1, read as the reverse complement.
GCCGCAGGAAGACGCCGGCGGCCTCGTAGTCGCCGCGGTGGATCTCGCAGCGGCCCATCAGCACCGTCAGTTGGGGCCGCCGGGCCAGCACTTGGGGCGGGAAAGCCGTGTACCACGAGCGAACCGTTTCGGCCAAGCCGCCGTAGAGCAACTGCATCCCCGACTGGCAGATGGCCTGGGCCGCCTCATCCCACAGCCCGGCGGAGAGAAAGTGCGCGATGGCCCGCCCGGGCGTCTTCTGGGCCGCCGCGGCCCGGCGGTGCAGTTCGGCGATTTCGCCGGGAAGCTCCCGGGCGAGCTGCTGGTTCAGCAGGCGGGCGAACAGCGCGTGGTGGCGGTAGATGGGCTCCCCGCCGGACTCGGAGGAGAGGGAGGCGATGGTCAGGTTCTGCCGGTAGAGGCCGTCGAGCACCACGGCGGCGTCCGGCCGTCCGGTCACCGCCTGGCAGGCCGACGGCGTCATCTCGGCCAGGATCGAGGTCCGCAAAAGGAAGAGGCGCACGTCGCCGGGAAGGCTGCGCAGCACCTCTTCGGCCAGGAAGTCGAGGGCGTAGCGCTCGGTGTGGGTCACGGCGGCCATGAACTGGTCGCGGTCGGCAGCCGTGCCCAACCGGCCCAAAGGTCCGGCCAGAAGGCAGAGCCCGGCCGGCCAGCCTTCGGTCCGCTCCTGCAAGGCGTCTACCTCGGCTGGCGAGAGGCTGAGGCCGAGGGTGTCGTTGAGCAGGCGCCGGGCTTCGTCGGAAGTGAAACCGAGGTCAGGCCGGCGCAGCTCGCCCAACTGCCGGCGAGCGGCCAGGCGGGCCAGGCGGAGCGGCGGGTCGTGCCGGGTGCCGATCGCGATGTGCAGTTGTGCCGGCTGGTGGTCCAGGAGGTACTCCAACGCCACGTAAACGGCCGGTTCGGCGATGAAGTGGAGGTCGTCTAGGACCAGGACCACCGGGCCCGGCAGGTGTTCCAGGATGTCGTTGATCAGGGCGCCGACCGCCCGCTTGAAGCCGGCGGCATCGGCCGCGCCGCCCGAGAGCCAGGGCCAGACCGACCGGCCGCAGTCGGGGTGCAGCCGCTGCAAAGCGGTGGTGAGCAGCCCGATGAACCGCACAGGGTCGCCGTCTTCCGCATCCAGCGTCACCCAGGCCAGGGGCCAGCCGGGCAGCAGGTGGGGCAGGGCGGCGAGCAGCGTAGTTTTTCCGTAGCCGGCGGGCGCGGAGAGCAGCGTTAAGGGAAGCTCGGTGACCGAGCGGCGGAGTGCCTCTTCGAGGTGGGGGCGGCTTATGAGGTCGCCGCGCAGCATTGGCGGGCGGAGTTTGGTCTCGACGAGCCAGGCTGAGGTGTCGGGCGTAGGTGCCGCCAATCACGTCACCACCTTGGGGGCTGTGCGCCCGGATGGCACTCCGGTGTATTGGCGTTCGCCTCTACGCCCTCGATATCCTCCCTAACGGCGGAAGGTGGCATTTCCTTCAGTTCGTCCCAGCCTTCGATGATGACCAGATGGTGGCCCGCCGGGCTCAGCACGAAGAACCAGGCCAGGAGGAAGTGAAGGGTGCGGACGGTGTTCAGGCTGAGGAGCCACGGATGCAGCCAGAGCCACTCGAAATGTCGCCCCTTCGGTTACAGGTGGCCGCCTTGACAGTTCCAGCAGACTTCAGTTTTTTTCGTCGGGCGCCGGGCGGAGTTCGGGCCCACGGTGCGGGCGGTGTTCGGGGACCCAGGCCGAAAGGCCGGGCCGGAGCAGCATGAGGAGGCCGATGGACAACATGGAGACGCCGTTGATGCGAATGGCCAGCGGCGCGCCAAGGTGTTGCGCCATCCACCCCACCCAGAGGTTGGCGATGGGCTGCAGGCCGAAGCTGAACATCAGGTAGAGGGTGAGCAGGCGCGCCCGCATGGGGCCCGGGGCCAGCACCTGGAGGAGCCCGTTGTTGGTCGTCAGGACGATGGGGACGGGGATGCCGGTCAGGAAGTTGGCGACGATTGCGGTGCCCGGGACGGTGGTGAGCGAGAAGAGCGCGAAGAACAGGCCGGCCGTGGCCGTCGTCAGCGCCACCATCAGACCGGCTCGCTTCTGCCGTTGGGCCAGCGGGACGAGGAAGACCACGCTGACCAGGGCGCCCACGCCCGAGGCGCCCATCAGGGTGCCGAAGAGGCCGGCGTCGCCGTGCAGCGTCTTGTCGGCGAAGGCCGGGAGAATCTGCCCGTTGGAGAAGCCGAAGAGGGTCACCAGGGCGGTGAAGATCATCAGGTCGAGGACGCGTGGCTGGGCCAAGACGAAGTGGAGGCTCTCGCTGAACCGCCCGCCGGCCTTGCCGCCGTGATGATGGCGTTGGTCGGCCCGCACCGCCACCAGGCTGGCGATGGCGGCCAGAAAGCTCAGCCCGTTGATCCAGAAGGCGGGCGCCTCGCCGATGGCCTTGACCACCAGGCCGGCCAGGGTCGGGCCGAGGATGCGGCTGACCTGCACGATCATGCCGTTCACCACCACGGCCTTGCGCACCAGATCCATCCCGGCCATATCGCCGATGAACGCCTGTTGCGAGGGCATGTCGAGAGCGTTGACGCACCCCAGGAGCGCCGCCAGGAGGTAGACGTGCCACAGGCGGACCAGATCGAACTGGACGAGGGCGGCCAGGACGAAGGCGAGCACCATGGCGACGGTCTGCGTGTTGATGAGGATCTTGCGGCGGTCGAGGCGGTCGGCCCACGTGCCCGCCACCGGGCCGAGGATGAGGAAGGGCAGGGTGCCGAGCATCCCGACCACGCCGAGGGCCGCTTCCGAGCGGCTCAAGCGCCACACGACCCACGATTGGGCCGTGATCTGCATCCAAGTGCCGATGAGGGAAACGGCCTGCCCCGAAAGGTAGAGGCGGAGGTTGCGGTTCTGAAGGGGCGAGAAGGTCTCCCGGAAAGCGGCGAGCGGCCTTCTCCTGGCGCGAGTCTCTTGCACTGCCCGACCACCTTTACCCATTCTTTGTATCGCCGACCAGTTTAGCATACCTCACCCGGCCCTAACAAGGAACAGGCGACTCTTTCTGGAAATCTCCCCTTCGCCGGGCCTGCCGGAGATCGCCAGCCACTACGCCGCCCGGCGGTGAAGCGGGCCGGCGGCGCCGATAATAAAAAGAATAGCATTTGAAAGGCGGGGGTCGGGGTATGCGCGACCGCGGCGACCTCCACGAACTGGCCCAGGAGCTGCACTTGGGCGCGCCGGCCGCCAGCATCCGGCTGGACGAGCCGATGTCGTTCTATACCACCATGCGGGTCGGCGGGCCGGCGGACCTGATCATCGAGCCGACCCGGCTGGACGACGTCGTCTGGGTCGTGCGGCGGTTGCGCCGGGCCGGCGTGCCCTGCCTCGTGATGGGGCAGGGCAGCAACCTGATCGTGCGCGACGGGGGAGTCCGCGGCGTAGTGCTGCGGCTTTCCGGCGGCTACGCGAGGATCGAGGTGGACGGCAACCGGCTCACGGCGCAGGCGGGGGCGACCCTCGGCAGCCTGTCTCGGGCGGCCCTCCGGGCGGGGCTCGCCGGGCTCGAGTTCGCCGTCGGCATTCCGGGCACCTTGGGCGGGGGAATCTTCATGAACGCGGGGGCCTACGGCGGCGAGCTGGGGCCGCTGGTCCACTCGTGCCTGGTGGTCTCCCAGGGGGGCGAGTTGGCGCGGCTCGCCTGTTCCGACCTGGCGTTCGGGTATCGCCACAGTATCTTGCAGGAGCAGCCCTGGTACGCGCTGGAGGCGACCCTCGAGTTGCGCCCTGGGAACCGGGAGGAGATCGCAGCTCTGATGCGCCGGTACACCGAGGAGCGCGAAGCCAAACAGCCGCTCGACATGCCCAGCGCCGGTTCGGTCTTCCGGCGGCCGGAAGGATACTTCGTCGGCAAACTGGTCACCGACGCCGGCCTGCGCGGGTTTCGCCTCGGCGGGGCCCAGGTCTCGGAGAAGCACGCCGGGTTCATCGTCAATGCGGGCGGCGCCACCGCCGCCGATATCCTGGCGCTGATCGACCACGTGCAACAGACCGTGCGGGCGCGGTTCGGCGTGAGCCTCGAGACGGAGGTTCGCATCGTCGGCGAGGATCGGTAGCGGCGGTCATCCTGGATTCCTGCTTGTCCTAATGGTTTGGCCAACATATAATTAGCTAGACGAACGATACGGGGGATGCACGATGACGAGCAGGCTGTCGCAGACGGCCCAGGATCTCATGGACACCGTACCGCCGATCATGCGGTTCATCCGCGAGGAGATGCGCCGGCACAGCAGCGGACCCGGGAGTTTCCTGTCGGTACCGCAGGTCAGGGGGCTGGCCTTCCTGAGCCGCCGGCCCGGCGCCGCCCTAACGGAGGTCGCGGAACACCTGGGCGTGACCGCCGCGACGGCCTCGAGCATGGTCGAACGGCTGGTGCAGCAAGGACTCGTGGAGCGGCGGACTGCGCCCGAGGAGCGGCGCCGCCATTGTCTCACCCTCACCGCCCGGGGCGAGGGTATCCTGGCGGACGCCCGGTCGGCCACCCGCCGGCGGGTGGAAGCGGTTCTCGCCAAGCTTTCCCCGGACGAACAGGACGCGGTCGCTCAGGCTCTGCCGCTGCTGGCCAAGGCCTTCCGCTAGGACAGGAGTTGTCGCGCATGGGATCCTCTCACCGCATGGGCGCACTGCGGCATCGCGATTACCGGCTCTACTTCGGAGGCCAACTGATCTCCCAGTGCGGCACGTGGATGCAGTCGGTGGGTCAGTCATGGCTGGTGCTACAGCTGACCCACTCCCCCTTCAAGTTGGGCCTGGTCACTGCGCTGCAATGGCTGCCCACGCTCGTCTTCGGCCTGGTGGCGGGCGCGCTGGTCGACCGCCTGCCGAAGCGCCGCCTGCTTCTGGTCACCCAAACCGCGCAGATGCTCGTGGCTTTCTCCCTGTTCGGCCTCGTGGCGGCCGGCGCCGTGCAGTACTGGCACGTGGTGATCGCGGCGACCTGCCTGGGGTTGGCGAATGCTTTCGATATGCCCCTGCGGCAGTCGTTCATCGTGGAGATGGTGGGGAAGGAGGACCTTGGGAACGCCATCGTCCTCAACTCCGCCATGATGAACGGGGCGCGGCTGGTTGGCCCCGCCCTGGCCGGCCTGGTGGTGGCCTGGAAGGGAGTCGGGCTCGCCTTCCTATTCAACGGCGTGAGTTTCCTCGCCGTCCTTGGCGCCCTGCTGGCCATGAAGGCCCGGGGGCTGCCTCACCTCCGGGAGCGGCGGCCGCTCCTCAAGGATGTGGCCGAGGGCCTGCGCTATGCCATGAGCACGCCGGCCATCCTCGTTCTGCTCGGCCTGATGCTGGTGGTGGGGCTCTTCGTGTTCAACTTCCCCGTCACGATCCCGCTTCTGGCCACCCAGATGCTCCACCTGAGCGCCAAGGGCTACGGCGTGGCCATGTCGGCCATCGGCGCCGGGGCGCTTCTCTCCGGGCTGACGCTGAGCCTGACCAAGGGGAGAAAGCCCGCGCTGGCCGCGGTCGCCGGCGCCTCGCTTCTGTTCTCCGCCCTCTACACCGCGGTGGGTGCGGTCCGCACTCTGCCGCTCGCCCTCCCCCTGCTGGTCCTCGTGGGCATCACCCAGATCCTGTTTTCCTCCCAACTCAATACGGCGCTGCAGATGACCACCTCCGACGAGATGCGCGGCCGGGTGATGTCCATGTACACGCTGGCCTTCGCCGGGACCACGCCTCTGGGTTCGCTCATCATGGGCGCGGTGACCGAACGGTTCGGCGCGCCTTCCGGCTTCTTCATCGGCGGCGGCGCCAGCATCGCCGGGGTCTTGCTGCTGCTGGCCTGGTGGGCCGGGCAGGAGCGGAGCCAGGCGGCGCGCACTCCGGCGGCCGCCGAGTAACGTCGCTTACCTCCCAACTCTTCTCCACCTGTTGGTTCGCGGTTTTCACCCGTTCATTCCCTTCCTGCGCCCGTTGGTTCTTTCTGGCAGGGCGCGGGGGCTTCTCCTACAGAATCCGACAGAGTCTGGGTCTGTTTGCCATTCTTTCGCAAAGATAGACAGGCAAAAAAGGAGGAGCAGAGTGATGGTCAAAGACGACGAGCAGCTGTTTCAACGACTAGTCCACTACCTGGGGCTCTCCACCGAGACGACGCGCCGCGGCTTCCTCAAGGCGACCGTGGGCACCGCCGTCAGCATGTCGGTCATTGGCGCACTCGCCAGGAAGGCCGGCACGTCACCGTTCGTGATCCTGGAGAATGCCAAGGGCATCATCGTGGCGGACCCGACCCGCTGCACGGGCTGCCGCCGGTGTGAGCTGTCCTGCACGGAGTACAACGACGGCAAGGCCGCTCCGGCGCTGGCCCGCATCAAGGTTTCCCGGAACTACAATTTCGGCCCGCGCGGGCAGCAAGCCGGCTTCGAGCGCAGCTCCGGCGAGTTCGGCAACTTCCGCCTGATTCAGGACACCTGCAAGCAGTGCCCGCACCCCGTTCCGTGCGCCACCGCCTGCCCCAACGACGCGATCGTGGTCGACGAGCAGACCGGCGCCCGGGTGGTCGACGCGGCCAAGTGCAAGGGATGCAAGCTCTGCCAGCGCGCCTGCCCGTGGGACATGATGAGCTTCGACCCCGACACTGAGAAGGCGACCAAGTGCTTCCTGTGCGGCGGCAAGCCCAACTGCGTCGAGGCCTGCCCCAACGGGGCGCTGCAGTACATCTCGTGGCGAGATCTGACCAAGGCCGTGCCTATTCGGCAGGCGGGGCTCCCGGCCACCAAGAGCTACAAAGAAGCCGGCTGCGACAGCTGCCACTGAGGGGGAGGTAGAGCGACATGGCAACTTACGGCGGATGGACGGGCAAAACCCTCCGCGTCGACCTTACGACGGGCAAGATCACAGTTGAAGACACCATCGCCAAGTACAAGGACTTTCTCGGCGGCACCGGCGTCGGCTACAAGGTGCTCTGGGACGAGGTGCCCGCCGGCACCAAGGCGTTCGACCCCGCCAACAAGATCATCTTCGGCGTTGGCCCGCTGACGGGCACCGGCGCGCCGTGCGGCGGCCGGACCTCGATCACGACCATCTTCCCGACCTCCTACCCGCATGAGGCGGTGGGCACCGGCCACATGGGCGGCACGTTCGGCTCCGAGCTCAAGTACGCCGGCTGGGACAACGTCATCATCGAGGGCAAGGCGCCGAAGCCGGTCTTCCTCTCGATCATCGACGACCAGGTGGAGATCCGCGACGCGGCGCACCTGTGGGGCAACGGCATCTACCGGGCCACCGAAGCGATCGCCCAGGAGATGGGCGGCGAAGGTTCGGTGGCGGCGATCGGCCAAGCCGGTGAAAACATGGTCCGCATGGCGGTCGTGATGAACGGTTACTCCCATTCCGCCGGCGGCGTCGGCGGGGTGCTTGGTTCGAAGAACCTGAAGGCCATCGCGGTCAAGGGCACCGGTTCCGTGAAGATCGCCGGCGACAAGAAGGCCTGGAAGGAACTGAACCACTTCATCCTGTCGATCATCGGCGCCAACAACAACCACTGCGTGCCCAGCACGCCGCAGCCCTGGGCCGAGTACTCCGCCGCCACCCGCTGGACGGCCAGGAAGGGTCTTTATTGGGGGGCCGCCAACCCGCCGATCGAGACCGGCGAATGCCCGGCCGGCGAGATCAACAAGATGGGTTACCGGACGGCGAAGGCCACCTTCGACATGGGTCCGCTCGCCGAGAAGTTCCACGTCCGCCAGGGCGGCTGCACCTCCTGCCCGATCCGTTGCATGGTGCACATGGACGTGCCTTCCGTCGAGGCGAAGTACGGGCTGAACCGGTACGCGGCGAACACTTGCGCCGGCTGGCCGGGCAAGGGCTGGTTCAAGTCGTTCCCCGACGGCGCTCAGGGCCTGACCAGCATCGAGGCCAACATCGTCGGCAAGCACATGGCCGACGACTACGGCATCTGGTGCAACTACGGCCAGCTGCAGCGCGACTTCAAGTGGGCCTACTACAGCGGCCTGATGAAGCAGCGCGTTCCCGAGAAGGAGTGGAAGGAAATCGACTGGGCCGCCTACGAGAAGGGTGACCCCGCCTTCCTCATGGATATCTACAAGCGGATCGCCTTCAAGATCGGCGAGATCGGCCAGGCCTTCGGCGAGGGTTCCGGCCGCTGGATCGAGCGGTGGAAGCCGGGCAAGGAGTACTTCGAGGACCACGACGTCCTTTACTGGGGCAAAGGGACCACGAAGCACCACTCCTCCGAGGATGCCTACCAGGTGGGCGTGCTGACCAACCTGATCTACAACCGCGACGCCCAGATCCACTCGATCTCCAACTTCACCCGCAACGGGCTGCCCCTCAAGGTGCAGAAGGCAGTCGCCGCGAAGTTCTGGGGCGCCGAGGCCGTGGAGTCGAACACGGACTGCAAGCCGTTCAAGCCGGCCATGGCGGCCTTCGCCAAGTTCGGCCTGCTCCGCAAGGAACTCCACGACTCGCTGACCCTCTGCAACTGGATGTGGCCGTTCATCGCCTCGCCCCTGAAGTCGCGCGGCTACGTGGGCGACATCACCCTCGAGGCGCAACTCTACAGCATGGTCACCGGCGACCAGAAGACCATGGAGGAACTCGACCTTGTGGCCGAGCGGATCTTCAACCTGCACCGTGCGCTCACGATCCGCGACTGGAACACGGTGGAGATGCGCGAGCAGCACGACGTCATCCCGCCGTGGATCTTCGACTATCCGGAAGACAAGCCGGCTTTCACCCCGGGCCACTCCCGGATGGACCGGGCCGACATGGAAATAGCCAAGGACAGCTTCTATGAACAGCTCGGCTGGGACAAGAAGACCGGCGCGCCGACCCGCGCGACCTTGGAGCGGCTGGGACTGAAAGCGGTCGCCGACGAACTCGCCAAGAAGGGTCTGCTGCCGGCATAAGCAGGGGAGCACCTTCGCACACCAGAGGAATGACGCCGAGGGGCGTCGAAGGGGTGGGGAGCAGTCTACTGCTCTCCACCTCTGCACTTCAGGCGGGAGCCGGCCGAACGGCCCCGCGGAAAGGCGGTCTCACCGTGGGCCAGACGAAGCTCGAGAAGATGATCGGGGTGTGGATCGGCAACGAGGCCTCGGCGATGGAGACGGAGTTGCCCGAGGGAATTGGGCTGCTCGACCTGTCCATCCTGCTCGCCAGCCGCACGCTCAGGGCTTTCGCGGCGGGCGCCGACCGGATCTGCTTCGAGGTGGACCCCGAGGTGCCGGCCCTGTGGGAGTGCGTGAACGAGATGGAGCCGCGCACCTCCTACGCCGAACCGCCGCCCGAGGCCACGATCTGCGAGGTTTGGGACGGCCAGGCCGAGTGGCACGCAGAGCACCGGGTGGTCCCCGACACCGTCGCCTGGCTCGAGGTCCGGGGCGATCCCGCCCGGGCCAAGGTCGGCGTCCGCTTCGGCCCGGCAGACCCCGTCGACGCGCTGGCCGAGGTGGTCTCCGCCTCCGCCTACCACCTGCTGCTCTGCGGGGCGCGCCGAGTCTTGGTCGAACTGGGCCGCGACTTCTGTCTGGTCATGACGCCCGAGGCGGTGAGCCAGGAGGCGGTGGACCGCGCCTTCGGCCAGGTCGAGCAGCCAGAGAACATCCCGCTCAGGGAGTTGCCCCGCCGCCTCGCCGGATAGACTCCGGCTCTCTCCGGAACCAACGCCGGCCCCCGGAGCCCTGCCCGCTCCGGGGGCCTCGCCGTCCCGTCCGCCTACGGCAGGAGTTCCCCCAGCTTTCGGAGGAACAGTGCGGCTTCTGGCGAAAAAGGGAAATACTTGGACGAATCCCAGAATCAGGGTGCGAAAGGATGCCCGGCCAGTGGGAGCGACACCTCCGAAAGGGACCAGCGCCGAACGCCGGCTTCCGCTTCTGCTTTGGAGCCTGACGGCCTGCCTGTTGGCGTCGGGGTTTTACTTTGCGCTTCAGGACGCTCCGGTCGTCGACATCGGTGCCTACGCCCAGCAGATGGCCGGGCAGGCGGCCAACCGGTTGCGGAGCGACCTCGACAAATACGACAACCTTTCCTTCCAGTTCGTGGCCAACCGGGATCTCAACAAGCTCCTTGAGGGTTATGTCCGGGCGAAGGACAACTACGAAGTTTCCTTGCAGAATCAGGAGTTCGCCAACTACCTCGAAGGTTTCGCCTTCGGCGACTACGGCATCTACGACGCTCTGTTCGTCGACGAAGCCAATGTCGGCCGCAAGGCGCTGACCATGGGCGAGGCGATACCGTATGGGTTCGTCAAAGGCTTTCCCCGTTCGGCTCTGTACCGGGACGTGGTGGCGGCCGACGGGCGGGCCGTCTGGTCCGGGGCCCTGGCGGTGGGCGACTCCCGGCAGACCGTCGTAGCGCTCGGCCGGCGGATCAAACACCTCTACACCGGTCGCCCCCTTGGAGTGTTGGTAATCTTCCTTCGCCCGGAACGGCTGGTGGAGGCGGTGAACGAGTTTCTCAAGGCCAATTTCTACTTTTCCGTCGGTACGCCGCGCACCAACTACACGATGCTCGTCGGGGCCGACGACCGTATCGCGGCGGCCGCCCTGCCGGGGCTTGCAACTAAGCCGGCAGGCAAGGTCTTCCACGGTTCGCTCCAGTTCAGGGCAGTCCTCCCCGGCGCGCGCGATGGAGGGACGTTCACGGGCAGGCTCCGCGGCGAGGCGGTGCTGGTCGCCTACCGAAAGGTGAAAGGAACCGGGTGGCGCCTCTTCGTGCCGGTCGCCAGTTCGCCGGCGGTAAGGCTGATTCGGCGGTTGCGGCGGTTCCTGGTGGCTCTGGCGGTCGGCGGGGCGGTCCTGGCGGCGGGGGTGCTCCTGTTCAAGCCCTTCCGGAACGTAACCCATGGGCCGGCCGGGCTGCTCATGTCGGCGCCCCCGTCTGCGCCGGAGCCGGCCGCGACCATCCCGGCGCCGGAATGGCTGGCGGCGCTCAACGAACGGGAGCGGGAAATTCTGCGCCTGCTCGCCCAGGGTCATAGCAATCGGGAGATCGCAGCGAAGCTCTTCGTCGCCGAGCAGACCGTGAAGAACTACGTGAGCGCCATCTACCACAAGATGGACGTTCGCGACCGGGTGCAGGCGTCGCTCAAGGCCATCGAGGCCGGCCTTCTGCGCGACGGAGGTACTTAAGTACTTCCCTCCCACCTGGGCCGGGGCGCCAAGAAAGTACCCCTGTACGCAGGAGCCGAGGCGGCCGCAGGAATATCCCTCCTCTCAGTGACGCCCATCACAAGAGGAGGGACCGCAATGAGACGTTGGTTGACTCTGCTCCTGGTTACGCTCCTTGTCGTCGGCGCCGCCTCGGTGGCCAGCGCCAAAGAGAAGCTCATGGTCTACACCTCCATGAAGGAAGTCCTCATCGGCGAAATCCGCGACGCCTTCGTCAAGAAGTACCCGGACATCCAGTTCGATTACTACTCCGCCGGCGCCGGCAAGATCATGGCGAAGATCGCCGCCGAACGCCAAGCCGGCAAGATCGCCGCCGACGTCATCTGGACCAGCGAAATCCCCGACTTCTACCAGATGAAATCGCAGGGCATCCTCGAGAAGTACGTCTCCCCCGAGGCCAAGTACATCCTTAGCCCGGTGAAGGATCCGGATGGCTACTTCACTCCGGCCCGTCTGGGTACCCTGGGCATTGCCTATAACACCACCAAGGTGAAGACCCCTCCGAAGACCTGGGATGATCTGGCCGGTCCCGCCTTTAAGGACGGGTTCGGCATCGCCAACCCGTCGCTCTCCGGCACCTCGATGGTCAGCGTCGCCATGCTCGTGAACAACTTCGGTTGGGAATACATTGAGAAGCTGCGGAAAAACGGCGCCAAGATGGGCCAGGGCTCCGGCCAGGTCGTCGATGACACTGCGATGGGCGACCTGAAGGCCTGCATCGCCGTGGACTACATCACGCTTGACAAGATCGAGTCGGGCGCGACCCTCGGCTTCGTCTACCCGGCCGGCAAAATGCTGGTCGTGCCGAGCCCGATGGCGATCTTCAAGGGCACCCCGAACCTCTCGGCGGCAAAGAAGTTCATCGATTTCATGCTCTCGAAGGAAGGCCAGAAACTGATCGCCAAGAGCCTGACCCTGCCGATCCGCCAGGACGTCGACATCGTCCCGGGCAAGGGCCTGATCGATCCTGACGAGGCCGTGAAGCGCGCCTTCCCGATCGACTACGTGAAGATGATCGCCGAGAAGGAAGGCATCGCCGAGAAGTTCGCCGCCATCATGACGAAGTAACCCACCCCGCTGTGGCCGCACCCTCCTGGTGCGGCCACAGGTCACTTTTTCCGTCTTATGCGACACAGGTACGGGTGGAGGTAAGGCTATGGCCGATGTCAGGTTGGAGCGCGTCAGCAAAGGCTACGGGAAGCTGCAAGTGATCGACGACCTCAGCATCATCATCAAGGACGGGGAGTGTCTAACGTTCCTCGGCCCTTCGGGGTGCGGCAAGACTGTCATCCTGCGGCTGATCGCCGGGTTCGAGCATCCCGACCGCGGGGAGATCTTCATCGGCAACTCGCTGGTCGCCAGCGGGGAGCGCAGAGTTCACGTCGCTCCTGAAGCCCGGCGCATCGGCGTCGTCTTCCAGGATTACGCCGTCTGGCCTCACAAGACGGTCTTCCAGAACGTGATCTACCCGCTGCAGATGCAGCGGATCCCGAAAGCGGAGGCCGAACAGCGCACGCTGGGCGCCATCACCCAGGTGGGCCTAGCCGGGCTGGAGAGGCGCCTGCCGTACCAACTCTCCGGCGGGCAGCAGCAGCGCGTGGCGCTCGCCCGGGCGCTAGTTTCCAAACCGGAGATCATGCTCCTCGACGAGCCGCTCAACAACCTCGACGCCAATCTGCGCGAGGAGATGCGCTTCGAGATCAAAGAGTTGCAGAAGCAGACCGGCGTGACCATCCTGTACGTCACCCACGACCAGGAGGTGGCCCTGGCGATCTCCGACCGCATGGCCATCTTCGACCGGAGGGGGCGCATCCGGCAGATCGGAACGCCGAAAGAAGTCTACGAACAGCCCGCCGACAGCTACGTCTTCCGGTTCATGGGCGTCTCCAACTTCCTGCCAGTGGAGCGGAGGGGCGAGTCCTTCCTTTTAGGCGGCGCCGATCTTTCGGTCGTGCACCCCGTCCCGGCGGAGCATCGGAAGGCTGACCGGCTGGTGCTGGCGTGCCGGCCCGGCGACATCGAACTCTCCCGGAAGCCTTCGCCGGTCACCGGGGTGGTCCGCCGCGTCACTTACCTCGGCCCGATCTTCGACTACCAGATCGCGGTGGGCGAGGGTGAGGTGCGGGTGCAGCAGGACACGCAGGAAGCCATCTCCCGGAACCTGCTGTTCAAGGAAGGCGAGACGTGTTCGCTCACCTTCCACGACCTCAAGTGGTTCGACCACGACAGCCTGACGGAAGAGGTGTCGTGATGAGCAACATAGCGACCGCCCCGGCCCGGGGTTTTGAAGTCAAGTCAGGGAAGAAGTTCGGCGTGGCCGAACTCGTGCTGCTGCTGTCCGTGTTGGTCCTGGTCGTTTTCGTGGCCATCCCGGTCATCCTGATTTTCTGGAACGCCTTCACCGTAAGCGGGAAGTTCAACTTCGCCGACATCCTGAAGATCCTGAGCAAACCCGACACCTACCAGGCCTTGCTTAACTCAGTGCTGATCGCCGGGGGAGTTACGGCTCTCAGCACAGGACTTGGCACGTTCTTCGCCTGGCTGGTCGCCCGGACAGACCTGCCCTTCAAGAACACGATGAAGCTGCTCTTCATCATCCCCTTCATGCTGCCGTCGTTCATCGGGGCTATCGCCTGGAAGGTGCTTCTCTCGCCCCGGGGCGGGTATCTCAACCGGATGTTCATGGAGTTCTTCCACACCGAGCACCCGCTCTTCAACATCTACAGCCTGGCGGGGATCATCGTTATCGAGAGCATGTACCTCTTCCCGTTCGTCTTCCTGCAGGTGGCGGGCGCGCTCGAGCGGATGGACCCAACCCTTGAGGAGTCGGCCCGCATTTCCGGGATCGACCTCTTCACCATCACCCGGCGCATTACCCTGCCGCTCATCACGCCCAGCATCGTGGCCGGCGCCCTGTTGGTGGCCCTCTACTCCCTCTCCCACTTTGGCGTGCCGTCGATCCTCGGCACCGAGGTGGGCATCTACAATATTCCGACCCTGATCTACCAGAAGATCTACGCCAGCGCCGGCAGCTTCGCGGCGATCCGGACCGGCACTATCCTCGCGTCCATCCTGGTCATCTCGGCCGCGATCATCCTGTACCTTCAGAACCTCGTACTGAAAAGGGGCCGGTACCAGATTATCGCCGGAAAGAGCATGCGTCCCACTGTGCTCAAGCTGCGCGGCCTCAAGCTGCCGCTGCTCATCGTCAGCATCGCCTACATCCTGATCACCGTGATCATGCCGACGGCGACCATCTTCCTGGTCGGCTCGCTCAAGACCTACGGCGTGCCGATCACACTCAAGAACATGACGTTGCAAAACTTCGCCTACGTCCTGACTTGGCGCACGACGCTGGACGCCATCAAGAACAGCGTGGTGCTCTCGCTGGGGGCGGCGTTCGTGACCATGCTGGCCGGGGTGATGATCTCCTATACCATCGTCAAGATGAAGGTGAAGGGGAAGTTCATCCTGGAGTTCCTGGGCGTGCTGCCTTTCTCGCTGCCGGGCACGGTCATCGCCCTCGGCATGATTCTCATGTGGAGCGGCCAGTTCGGCCTCAACCTCTACAACACGGCCTGGATCATCTTCGTCGCTTACATCGCCCGGTACATGGCCTTCTCCCTCAAGTCGAACTCCGCCGCGTTGGAGCAGGTGCACGACTCGCTGGAAGAAGCGGCCCGGGCCTGCGGTGCCTCTCACTGGCAGTCGCTGAAGGACATCGTGCTTCCACTGATTAAGCCGGGCATGGTGGCGGCCTTCTTCTTGATCTTCCTGCCGGCCCTCCGGGAACTTACCACCTCGGTGCTGCTCTACGGTCCGACCACGCGCACCATCGGCGTCGCCATCTACGCTCTGAACGAGGACGGGGAGACGGTATACGCGGCCGCGCTCGCCTCGATCGCGCTGCTGATCATCGTTGGCGGCGAAATCCTGATCCGGCGGATGACGGGCACCGAGAAGGGGAGGAACTAGCGCATGGCCAACCTGCGTCTAACGGGCGTCACCAAGCGGTTCGGCGAAGTGGTGGCGGTCGACAACCTGAACCTCGAGGTCGAGCAGGGGGAGTGTTTCTCTTTCCTGGGACCGTCGGGATGCGGCAAGACGACGACTCTCCGGATGATCGCCGGGTTCGAGGACTTGGACGAGGGCGAGATCGCGGTCGGCGACAAGATCATCTCCTCCAGCTTCAAGAAGTACTACCTGCCGCCCGAGAAGCGCGACTTCGGCATGGTCTTCCAGGCCTTCGCCGTCTGGCCGCACCTAAACGTGTACAACAACGTCGCCTTCCCCCTGCAGGTCAAGCGCCTTCCTAAGGCCGAGGTGGCCGAGCGGACCCGCAAGGCTTTGAGCTACACGGGGCTGCTCAACTTCGAACGAAGCTTCCCGCAGGAACTCTCCGGTGGACAGCAGCAGCGCATCGCCCTGGCCCGGGCCATCGCCTTGAATCCGACGGTGATGCTCCTCGACGAGCCGCTTTCCAACCTCGACCCGAAGCTTCGGGAAGAGATGCGGTTCGAGATCAAGGAACTCCAGAGAAAGCTCGGCTTTACCATCATCTTCGTCACCCACGACCAAGGCGAGGCCATGGCGTTGTCCGACCGGATGCTGGTGATGAAGGACGGCGTCGTCCAGCAGGTCGACACGCCGCTCAACATCTACAACAATCCGGCCAACAAGTTCGTCTTCAGCTTCATCGGCGTTTCCAACTTCATCCCGGCCGAGATCGAAGGCGGGAAGGTGTATGTGGAGGGGGCGGCCGAGGCGGGACCGCTCAGCGAGGAGATTCCCGCCCACGTATGCGACCGACGGGTGACGGTGGCCTTCCGACCGTCGGAAATCGAGTTCGTGGCGGAAGGCGGCGTGACCGCGCTGGTGAAGCGGGCGACCTACCTCGGCGAGCTGGTGGATTACCGCATCGTGGTCGGGCAGACCGAACTGCGGGTGCAGAAGCAGCGCCGCACCGGCGTTCTGCCGGAGGGCGCCACCTGCCACCTCAGATTCAACCGGTTGCTCTGGTACGAACGGTGAGGGGGCGTGGTGGAGTCCCAGACGAAGTCTGACGCGAAAGGAGGCTGCAGAGCCACGGCTCAACATGGTCGGCGCGGTTTGTCCAGGGTATTCCTCTTCCGGACATTCTAGGTAGGGAGATGACAGCATTGAAAACCTAGTGGCTGGTCTTGAGTGGACTTATGCTGCTCGTGCTCATGCTTCCCCTTCCGGTCAGCGCCAAACAGGTGTTCCAGACAATCGCCTCGTTCCCGGCATCAGAAGCCAATCAGGGCATCGCGGTGGACGACCAGTACTTCTATGCGGTAGACAACTATGCTATCGCCAAGTACGACAAGCAGACGGGCAAGCTGGTCGACAAGTGGCAAGGAACCAAGGGCGGCCCGGTGTTGCACCTCGACGGCGGCATGGTGCTTGACGGGAAACTCTACTGCGCTCACTCGAACTATCCCGACTGGCCGATGACCAGTTCCGTCGAGGTTTGGGACACAAAGACCATGAAGCACATCGCCACCCATAGTTTTGGCATCCACTGGGGTTCGCTAACCTGGCTCGACCGCTACAACGGGTTCTGGTGGGCCGGGTTCGCCAACTATAACCTGCTGCAGTCCTCCTATCCGATCCCTTATGGCGGGGTTGCCAGCACCACCATCATCAAGTTCGACGACAACTGGCAGCCGCAGGAGGCTTGGGTCCTGCCGGCCAAGCTGCTGGCCAAGTTTGAGAATATGAGCAACTCCGGCGGCTCCTGGGGTTCCGACGGCCGCCTGTACCTTTCGGGACACGACCCAGCGGAGGTTTACGTCGTGAAGCTGCCGGAAGCCGGTTCCATCCTCGAATGGGTGGACACCATACCGATGGACATCCGCGGGCAGGGCATCGCCTGGGATCGCAGCACCACGCAGGGAATCCTGTACGGAATCATCCGCGCCAAGCGCGAAGTGACCGTCGCGAAGCTCGTTGACGTGCCCTGAGCCGAAGAAGAGCCGGCGCCTAGGAGGCCCCGGAGCCGCCACAGCGGTCCCGGGGCCCCAGGCCGGCTGGCCTTCGCTCAGCCTTCGATTTTGAAGACGACCTTGGGTTCACCGCCGGTGATCTTCACGATGAAGATCTCAGCCACGGCTTCGCCCTTCTCGTTGAAGGTGTAGTCGAGGCCCGAGACGCCCGGGAACTTCTTGATCTTGTGCAGGTTGTCGCGGACTGCCTCCGGCTTGTCCGACTTGCCCATCTCGATGGCGCGGGCGACCATCATGACGGAGTCGTAGTAGAGGACGGAGAAGAGTTCCGGCGCGTGGCCGAACCTGGCGGCGTAGCGCTTGGCGAACTTCTGGACCTCAGGGTCGGGGTTGCTCGCCACATAAGGGGTGGCCGAGAACTTGCCCTCGGCGGCGCCCTGCGCCATGTTGATGGTGGAGGTCTGGGAGAGCGCCATCGAGCCGTAGTAGGCGACGTCGGGGATCAGCTGGTTGACTTGGCGGGTGATGAGGCCCTGCTCTTCATTGTGCGTGAAGACGATGACCGCGTCGGCGCCGCTCTTCTTGATGTTGAGGAGTTGGGCCGTGAAGTCCTTGTCGCCGGTGTTATGTCCCTCGCTCGCCACCGGAGCGAGTCCGTTGCGCTTCAGAGCGGCGATGATGTTGGTCTTGCCGCCGACTCCGAACTGGTCGGTGTTGTGGAAGATGGCGATCTTCTTGTGGCCCGCTTTGACGGCCGCGTTCACCAGGGCGTTCGCTGCCAACTGGTCGTACTCGCGGACGCGGAAAATCCACGGGTTGGCGTCTTCGGTGATCGCCATCGCCGAACCGGTGGCAAGGACCGGGATGCCCATCTGGATGGCCAGCGGCTTGAAGGCCAATACCGCGGTGGACTGATGGTCGCCGATGACCGCGCAGACCCCCGTTTCGTCGACCAACTTGCGGAAGGCGTTGACTGCGGCGGTCGGCACGCCCTGCGAGTCTTCGACGAAGACCTGAACCTTGCGCCCTAGGATGCCGCCCCGGGCGTTGAGGTCCTCCATGGCCATCGTGGCGCCTTCCCGGGCCTGATTCCCTTGCATCGACGCCCCGCCGGTCAGGGCGGCCAGGGCCCCGATCCGGATGGGTTCGGCGGCCAGCGCGGGCACGCTCAGGAGCAGCGCTGCGGCCAACGCCAGGAGAAAGAACTTGCGCATCCAAACCACCTCTCACACTTATTCTTGGGATCCGTAGCATAGTCTCCCATGAGGGGGTCGTGCTATACCCAGGCCGATGCCAAGCAGGGAAGTCTTTGGCATCGGCGAAGCCAGGCAGCCGGCCCAGGGAAACCAGGCAGAGAAACGCTGCGGGCCGGAGGGAGCAGCCTTCGGCCCGCAGTCTTTGCGCGGCGCTTCAGCGCCGTTCAGGCGCGGCAGTTCGCGAGATCGCCGCGCAGCAAGGCCGGTCCCAGCGTCCCGCCGGCGGCCCGGTTGATCGGGCGCACCTCGGCGACATCCCCCACGGTGGGAAGGATGCTGGCCAGGATGCTGCCGGCCCAGACGGTGTACTGGCCCGACGGGGTGGAGGGCGAGAGCATCAGGCTCACTGTCTCGCGCCGGCCGGTATCCGGGTTGTAGAGCGCCAGGACGCCGGCGTAACCGTCGTAGTTGCCCACCGCCGAGGGCTGGGGCAGCGCTTCGGCGACCATTGTGTAGACCCGGGTGCTCATGGCGGGTGGCCTGATCACGAGCGCTCCCACCGGAATCTCGGAGATTGGCGGCAGGTTGGTGGTCACCGCAGCCAGCAGGGCGACGCAGGGCGTCCCGACTACCGTGGGCGTGGCGACCGGGATGCAAATGGTTTGACCTACCTGCAGACGACTGGGATCGACGCCGGGGTTGGCGCTCTGCAGGCTCTCGATCGTCGTGCCGTACCGGGCGGCGAGACCGAAGAACGTGTCGCCGGGCTGGATGGTGTAGAGGGTGCCCGTGCAGGCGGGCGGCGGGGCCGTCCCCGGAATGCAGAGCACTTGGCCGATCTGCAGGACTGCCGGATTGATCTTGGGGTTGAGGTTCGTCAAGGCGTCGACCGTTGTGCCCAGGCGCTGAGCGATTAGGTAGAGGGTGTCCCCCCGTTTCACGGTGTAGGGGACGGAGCCCGCGGGACAGACCTGCGGGGGTGTCGTCGACATAAGCATCACGCTCCCATCTCGGCCACCTGTCCGCCGGAAGGTGCCTCACTACCATATGCGCCAATGTCCCCGGAGGGTCGCCCCCTCTGCAAAGATAGGGCATGGCTCGCTCGCCCGGCTTACGTTTCGCTCCAGTCCTTCCAGTTCCTAACTTGCAGGCCGCGGGGCTTCGGTGTAATGTTGAGAGCATTGGACGAAACACGAGTGGCACCATGCGGCGCCGGCCTGGCGGCGGGCTAGGCGCGAGGAGGGGCACCATGGGCTTCCTGAAGCGAGCCTTGTTCGGCCAACCGTTGACCAACGATGCTCTGCACCACGAGAAGTACAGCGTTTTCTGGGGCCTTCCCATCCTCTCCAGCGATGCGGTCTCTTCGGTGGCCTACGCGGTCGAGGAGATCCTTCTGGTTCTGGTTCCGGCCCTCGGCTTGCTCTCATACCGGTACATGCTCGGCATCTCCGGCGCCATCGTCGCCCTGTTGCTCATCTTGACCTTTTCGTACCGCCAGACCATCACCAGTTACCCCAACGGCGGGGGTTCCTATATCGTGGCCTCGGACAACCTGGGGGTCTACGCCGGAGTCGCGGCCGGGGCATCCCTCGCCATCGACTACGTCCTGACGGCGGCCGTAAGCATCTCGGCCGGCACGGCGGCCATTACGTCCGCCTTCGCTTTTTTCCTGCCGTTCAAAGTCGAGATCTGCCTTCTCCTGCTGCTTCTGATCTTCATCGGAAACATGCGGGGGATCAGGGAGTCGGCACGCATCTTCGGCGTTCCCACGTACGCGTTCATCTTTTCCGCGCTCATCATGATCGTTACGGGCATCGTGAAGTTCAAGTTCCTCGGACAAGTCCCGGCCGCGGCGCCGGCGGCGCAGGCCGCAGCGGGGGTCGCGCCGGTCAGCCTCTTCCTAATCCTCAAGGCCTTCGCCTCCGGGTGTACAGCCTTGACCGGCGTCGAGGCGGTCAGCAACGCGGTCCCCAACTTCAAAGAGCCGGCTCCCGTCCACGCGCGGAGAGTCCTCCTCCTGCTCTCCTTCGTCGTACTCGCCATCTTCGGTGGGACATCGATTTTGGCGAGCCTGCTGAAGAAGTACCTCACCGTGCCCCTCCACGGGGAGACGCTCCTGTCGCAGATCGCCGCCCTCGTCTTCGGCCGCGGTCCGATGTATTACGTCCTCCAGTTCACCACGGCGCTCATCCTGTTCCTGGCTGCCAACACGGCGTACGCCGACTTCCCGATGCTGCTCTCGGTCATGGCCCGGGATGGCTTCGCTCCCCGGCAGCTGTCGCACCGGGGTGAGCGCCTCAGCTACTCGAATGGCATCATTCTCCTCACTCTGCTGGCCGGCGGGCTGATCGTAGTGTTCGGCGGCGACACTCACCGGCTGCTGCCGCTCTACGCCGTGGGTGTCTTTACCTCCTTCACCCTCTCCCAGCTTGGCATGACCGTGAAGTGGCTGCGCACCAGGGAGGAGGGGTGGCGGCATAAGGCCCTGATCAATGGCCTTGGCGCGGCCATCACCCTCGTCACGGCAGTGATCATCGGTGTCTCCAAGTTCGTGCACGGGGCCTGGGTCGTGGTCATCTTGGTGCCGCTCTTCATGACGGCGTTCCTGAAGATCAAGCGGCACTACGCGGCGGTCGCCCAGCAACTGCGGCTTCCAGTCGAGGAACTTTCGAGCATCGACCTTTCCGGCCAGACCTACCGCAACCACGTGATCGTGCCGCTGGAAAGCATCAACAAGGCCAGCATCCGGGCGCTCCGCTACGCGCGGACCGTCTCCGACCACGTGGTCGCCTTCCACGTGGCAACCAACCCGGAAGGGGTGGAGCGCCTCAAAGAGAAGTGGAGCCACCTCAACACCGACGTGCAGCTGGTCATCCACTACTCGCCGTACCGGAAAGTGATCGAGCCCTTGCTCGATTTCATCGCCTCCTACGAGGAGCACGAATACAAGAAGGGCGACATGATCACCGTCGTGTTGCCGCAGTTTTCGGTGCGTACCTGGTGGCACATCGTCCTGCACAACCAGACGCGGTTCTTCATCGAGCGCGACCTGCTCAAGCGCAAGCACATCGTGGTGGCGGTCATGCCGCTGCAGCTCAAAGGGGATAACGAGGTCCTGCGGCAGGTCAGCGGCGGGCTTCAACGAGAGAAGGGCCTGGCCTCTTCCTGAGGCAAGCTTGACGGCGGTTGCCGTCCAGCGCCCGGCGTACGACTCTCCCACCATCGCCGGCGTTTTTTGCAGGACATCGCGCCGTCGTCTCAAAGTCCCTACTATGGGACGTGGGCACCATACGACTGTCGTCGGACAGCGTTGCTCTTGCGGGGTAAACCGAGGTCCCAAGTCAGATCCGGGGAGGCTCAAGGACGCCTTCGGCCTGGCCGTGGAGTCTGCCCGGGGACGGGAGGCGGGTACTGATGGCGGAGCGGCTAGGCATCATCGCCGATGACCTGACCGGCGCCAACGATACCAGCGCTCAGTTCGCGGGCCGGGGGGTGATCAGCGTCGTCGCCTTCGGCCCCCTCGACATGCCCGCCACGGTCGGGGTAGTCGCGCTCGACACCGACAGCCGCCGGGCCGACCCGAGGGCGGCCGCAGCGGCGGCGGCGGCGGGGGCGCGGCTGGTGCGGACGCTCGGAGCCACCCGGTTCTACAAGAAGGTCGACTCGACGCTGCGGGGCCACCTCGGCCCGGAGCTGGAGGCGGTGATGGACGTCCTGGGAGTCGAGGCGGCCCTCGTGGCGCCGGCTTTCCCGGCCAACGGGCGGATCACCGCCGGTGGGTATCATCTGCTGCATCAGGTTCCCGTGGCGGAGAGCGAGGTGGCCCGGGACCCGGTTACGCCGGTCGCCGAATCGCGCTTGCCGATGCTGCTCGCACAGAGCTGCCGGCGGCGGGTCGGGCGGGTCGACCTCTCCATACTGCACGAGGGGCTCCCAGCCCTCGCCACCGAGGTGGCGAGCCTCAAGGCGAGCGGCGTGCAAGTCATCGCCTGTGACGCTACCACCGACGCTCACCTAGAACTCTTGGCCGAGCTGCTCTGGCGTGACGAGACCCTGCTTGGCTGCGGGTCGGCCGGACTGGCGCGGGCGCTGGCGGAGCGGGGCAGCGGCTCGCTGGGTGGCGCGCTTGGCAAGGCGTCCGGCGGTTCGCTTGCCCCGGCTGTTCTCCCCGGTCCGCCCTCTGGCGGAACCTCTTTCCGGCCGCTCTTCGTCGTGGCCGGCACCCGCTCGCGGACTACGGCGGCCCAGATCGAGGCTTTCCGGGAGGGCGGCGCCACGGTCGTGCCCGTCGAAGCCCTGGACTTGCTCGCCGACGGCGGTGCCGAACTCGAACGGGCGGCCGCCCGTCAGGCCGCGGCCGCCCTCGCCGCGGGTCAGCACACCGTGCTCTACCTGTCGCTGAGTTCGCCCGTCGTGCAGCAGCCGGAGGCTAGCCGCCGGCTGACGCTCGCTATGGGGCGGATGGCCGCCGAAGTCCTCGTTATGCTCGGTGGGGCGCTCCCGGTCGCCGGCCTCGTCCTCACCGGTGGCGACACGGCGAAGGCCGTCTGCGGCGAACTTGGCGTGCAGGGAATCGAAATCGAACGCGAACTTGACCCTGCCGTGGCCCTGGGGCGCTGCTTAGGCGGGCGGTATCCGGGGCTGCGCGTTGTCACCAAGGGCGGCGCGTGCGGCGGGCCCGGCATCCTGGCGCTGGCCGCTGGCGAACTGCAATAGAAAGGCCCGCCGCGCTGGCCCTTCTGGTGGGCCATTGACACCAAGGGCGTGGCGCCATATACTTAGGCAAGTAAATAGGTTGCCTAACTAA
>JBLNBQ010000193.1:0-3154 GCA_050260095.1 Chitinophagales bacterium | reverse complement strand
GATTCGCCGCGACGAAGCACACCCCAACCCGTGCGATGAGTTCGGCGAGACGGACAGACGCGGAAGTGGCTGCCCCACTAGCGTAGAGGGCAGCCACTCCCCGTGACGGCGTCGGCACGGGCTTAAGGTCTACTTTGACGACTTCGTCAGGGTCCATCCCTGGGCAGGCGCGTTGAACACAGTGGCCGGTTGCCAGTTGCTGGAACCGTGATGACTGTGCCCGTGAGAATGGTGCGAGGAGCTGCGCGTCCTGGCGTTGGACCGTTCGCTTCCGCTCTGCTCCTTCGCGGCCGCCATTATCTGCGACACGAAGGCGTTCACGTTTTCCATGACGGCCCCGGACTCCCACGCTTCCCGGTTGAACGACCGAGCCTGTTCCGCGAATTTAGCGCTCATCTCTGCGACTGATGCCAAGTTATCCCCCCCTTTCCGGCGGGTCAAGCCCGCTTCACCACATGTTACCCGAGAGGTGACATGTCGGTGATGGCCATTTAGGATTGTCTTTACATTGCTGGGAAGAAATGGCTAGAACCTAGGCCTGGATTGTATGAGGTTGACATCCTGGGACCGGCAACGCTATTATGAAGACAACGCATCGGAGTGGGGAGCCACTCCGTCCAGGCGATGAACGGGAGGAGTAGGGAGCCCGCCCGGCCGCGCAGAGAGGAAGGCCACCGGTTGCAAGCCTTCCCGGCACGAGGCCCCCGAAGGTCGCCCGTGAGCTGCAAGGTGAACGCCGTAAGGCCACTAGCCCCTGCCGGAGCTGCCCGTTACCGCAGCAGGAGAGCCCGGGTCGCTTCCCCGTCTCAGAGGGGCGCGGCACGGGAAATCAGGTGGTACCGCGGAGGCGCCTTCGTCCTGAGACGGAGGGGTCCGTTTTTTATTGCCAGTGGCGGTGCTAAGGAGGCAGACCGATGAGCGAAAAAGGCAAGGCAGCAGAAGCACGGGCGGAGATGGCGAAGACCTACGACCCCCATGAGGTCGAGCAGCGGTGGTATCGCTTCTGGGAGGAGGGCCGCTACTTCCATGCGGAGCCTAACCCCAAGAAGAAGCCCTATTGCATCGTGATCCCGCCCCCCAACGTCACCGGCTCGCTCCACCTGGGGCACGCCTGGGACAACACCATCCAGGACATCCTCATCCGTTACCACCGGATGGCGGGCTTTGAGACCTTGTGGATGCCCGGTACCGACCATGCCGGCATCGCCACCCAGGTGAAGGTCGAGGATAAGCTCCGGGAGGCGGGGCTGACCAAGTACGACCTGGGCCGGGAGAAGTTTCTCGAGCGGGTCTGGGAGTGGAAGGAGGAGTACGGCGGGCGAATCCTCCAGCAGCTCCGCCGCCTCGGCTCCTCGTGCGACTGGGAGCGGACCCGCTTCACCATGGACGAGGGCTGCTCCAAGGCGGTGCGCGAGGTCTTCGTCCGCCTGTACAAAAAGGGCCTGATCTACCAGGGAAACCGCATCATCAACTACTGTCCCCACTGCCAGACCACCCTTTCCGACATCGAGGTGGAGCACGTCGAGCGGGAGGGGCGCCTCTGGCACATCCGCTATCCCTTCAAGGAAGGCGACGGGTTCGTGACCGTCGCCACGACCCGGCCCGAGACGATGCTGGGCGATACGGCGGTGGCGGTGCATCCTTCGGATAAGCGCTATCAGGGACTGGTCGGGCGCACGCTGGTCCTGCCCCTCATGAACCGGGAGATCCCGATCGTGGCCGACGAGTACGTCGACCCGTCGTTCGGCTCGGGGGCGGTCAAGGTCACCCCGGCCCACGACCCCAACGACTTTGAGATCGGGCAGCGGCACGACCTCCCGTCGATCCTCGTGATCGGGCCGGACGGCCGGATGACGGCGGAAGCTGGCGCCTACGCCGGGCAGGATCGGTACGAGGCCCGCAAGGCGGTGCTGGCCGCCCTGAAGGAGCAGGGCCTCCTCATCGAGGAGCAGAAGCATCGCCACGCGGTGGGCCAGTGCTACCGCTGCGACACCACCGTGGAGCCGCTTCTCTCGAAACAGTGGTTCGTTCGGATGAAGCCGCTGGCCGAACCGGCCATCGCCGCGGTGAAGGACGGGCGGACGCGCTTCGTGCCGAAGCGCTTCACCAAGCTGTACCTGCACTGGATGGAGAACATCAAGGACTGGTGCATCTCCCGTCAGCTCTGGTGGGGCCACCGGATTCCCGTCTGGTACTGCCAGGACTGCGGCGAGGTCATCTGCGCCAAAGAGGATCCGGAGAAGTGCACCAAATGCGGCGGGCACCTCATCCAGGACCCCGACGTGCTGGACACCTGGTTCTCGTCGGGACTGTGGCCCTTCGAGACACTGGGCTGGCCGGAGAAGACCGCCGAACTCGCCTACTTCTACCCGACCGCCGTCCTGTGCACCGGGTTCGACATCATCTTCTTCTGGGTGGCCCGGATGATGGTGATGGGCCTGGAGAACATGGGCGAGGTGCCGTTCCACGACGTCTTCATCCACGGCCTCATCCGCGACGCCCAGGGGCGCAAGATGTCGAAGTCGCTGGGGAATGGGGTCGACCCCCTCGAAGTCATCGACGAATACGGGGCCGACGCGCTCCGGTTCTCCTTGGCCACAGCGGTGGCCGCCGGCTACGACCAGCGGTTCCGGATGGAACGGGTGGAGGTCGCCCGCAACTTCGCCAACAAGGTGTGGAACGCGGCCCGGTTCGCGCTGATGAACCTGCAGGATTTCGCGGCCCCCGGACGGGAGCTGGAGGCCAAGGAACTGCTGGCCCTTCCGCTGGCCCTGCCCGACCGGTGGATTCTCTCCCGGTATGCGGCGGTCGCCCAGAAGGTGACCCAGCGGCTCGACCGCTACGACCTGGTGGAGGCGGGCAAGAGCCTGTACGACTTCCTCTGGAGCGAACTCTGCGACTGGTACCTGGAGCTTGCCAAGCCGCGGCTCTACGGCAAGCAGGGTGAGGACGAGCGGAAGACGGCCCAGACGGTGCTCTGGTACGTGCTCGAGCACACCCTGCGCCTGCTCCACCCGTTCATGCCGTTCCTCACCGAGGAGATCTGGCAAAAGCTGCCGCACCGCGGCAAGGCCCTGCTGGTGGCGGCCTGGCCCAAGGCGGGCCGGGCGCTGCGGAACCTGCAGGCCGAGCGGGAAATGAAGCTGGTGATCGA
>JBLNBQ010000192.1:0-19302 GCA_050260095.1 Chitinophagales bacterium | reverse complement strand
GAACACCACGGTGTTCCAGGACGTTCTTGGCTGGTTCATGAACTTCCTGGAGCCCCGGGAGAAGCACGAGGGAGGGAAGAATCGTGACTGAACCGGAAGAAAGGACCGTCTGCTGCGGCCTGGTCCGGCGGATGCTGCGGGAAGACTGGCCGCTCCTGGTCCTGTTCGCGGTCGCGCTGGTGGTGGCTGTGGCGCTTTACCCGTCGCTGCCGGCCCGGGTGCCCACCCACTGGAACATCCGGGGTGAGGTCGACCAGTGGTCGCCCAAGGCCTTCGGGGTCTTCGGTCTTCTGGGCCTGAACGTCGGCATCTACTTCCTGTTGCTCGTGGTGCCGCTGTTCGACCCGAAGGGGGAGAACTACGCCAAGTTCCGCTCGACCTACCGAGCGCTGCGATGGATGTTCGGCGTCGTCATGACGGCCATCTGGGGGGTGGCCCTGGCCGCCGCCCGCGGCGCGAAGGTCGACGTGAGCATCGTGGTGCCGGTGCTGGTCTCGCTCATGTTCGTGGGATTCGGCAACCTGATGGGCCGGGTGCGCTACAACTGGTTCGTGGGGATCCGCACGCCGTGGTCGCTCGCCAACGAAACGGCCTGGCGCATGACGCACCGGGTGGCGGGCAAGGCCTGGGTGCTCGGCGGGCTCATCTCGCTCGTCGGCGCCTTCTTCGGCGGCACGACGGCGGCCGTCGCCATGGGCATCGGGGTTGGCGGGGCCGGGATCTTCTCGGTGGCGTACTCCTACTTCGCCTGGCGGCGTTCCCTGGAAGGGGGCGCCAAGTGATGGAGGCGCGGCGCCCAGCCGGGATGGGGAAGGGACCGCTCTTCCTCATCCTGGCCTACGGTTTCAGCTGGACCCTGCTCGCGCTCTACTTGCTGCTGGGCGGGCGATGGCAGGCCCCGTGGTCCACCCTGGTCCTGGTGGCGTACATGTTCGGACCGCTGGCGGCGGCGCTGGTCGTGCAGCGGGCGGTCTACCGTGAGCCGGTGCGCGCCCCGCTGCGCATCTCGTTCCGGCTCAACCGGTGGTTCCTGGTCGCCTGGTTTCTGCCGGTGGGGCTGGCCCTCGCGACCCTGGGGATCAGCCTGCTGTTGCCGGGGATCCGCTTCTCCCCGGACATGGCCGGCATGGTGGAACGCTTCCGGGGGCTCCTCACGGCGGAGCAGCTCCGGCAGATGCAGGAGCAGATCACCCGGCTGCCAGTCCACCCGTTCTGGCTGACCTTGGTCCAGGGGCTGCTCGCCGGCGCCACGGTCAACGCGGTGGCGGCCTTCGGCGAGGAACTGGGCTGGCGGGGGCTACTGCTCCGAACCTGGGAGGGCCTGGGCTTTTGGCGGGCTTCCCTCGTCACCGGCCTCGCGTGGGGATTCTGGCACGCCCCGGTCATCCTGCTCGGTCACAACTTCCCCCAGCACCGGGTGGCGGGCATCTTCGTGATGACGGTCGGGACCACCTTGCTGGCGCCGCTCCTGAGCTATGTCACGCTGCGGGCCAAATCGGTGGTGGCAGCGGCCGTCGCGCACGGGACGTTCAACGCCACCGCGGGGCTGGCCATCCTGGTCATCCGCGGCGGCACCGACCTGACGACCGGCGTCTTCGGCCTGCCGGGCCTGGTGGCTCTGGCCCTCGCCAATCTGGCGATTTTCGTCTACGACCGGGTCTGGTCGGCCGAGCCGTTGATGGGCGGATTTGCAGGGAATCCTAAGGGTGCGGAGAAAGCCTAGTTGGCTGGCCCTCGGGGGCCGGCGCGAGTGACCGGCGAGGTGACGGCATGAGTTGAGGCGCGGCGGTCAGCGACCGCTGCGCCTCGGCGCGTGCGGGAAGGGGAGATGTGCTTGGACGTTCGGGCGGTACTCGAGGAACTCTCGCTTCTGCCGGGAGTCTCCGGCTACGAGGAGCCGGTGGCCGAGGCCATCCGCCGCCGCTTCGAGGAGCTGAAGATGGAGGTCCGGCAGGACCGGTTCGGCAACCTCATCGCCCTGCGGCGGGGCGAGGGAGCGGAGCCCCGGCCCAAGGTGATGCTGGCGGCGCACATGGACGAGATCGGGCTCATGGTGACCGGCTTCGCGGACGGCGGCTTTCTCCGGTTCCGGCCCGTCGGCGCGGTGGACCCGCGGGTTCTGCCGGCTCAGGAGGTGGTCGTCCATGGGCGGCGCGACCTCATGGGCATCATCGGGGCGAAGCCGCCGCATGTCCAGGAGGCCGGCGAACGGGAGAAGGCCTATCAGCTGGACCAGCTCTACATCGACGTAGGGCTGACGGAAGAGGAAGCCCGGGCCGCGGTGCGCGTGGGCGACGTGGTGACCATCCACCGGCCGTTCGTGCGGCTCCAGGGCGAGTACGTCGCCGGGAAGGCCTTCGACGACCGGGCCGGCGTCGTGGCGATGCTGGTCTGCCTGGAGGAACTGGGGCTGCGCCGCCATGAGGCAGACGTGCTCGCGGTGACCACGGCCCAGGAAGAGCCGGGCATCCGGGGTTCTCTCCCCGCGACCTTCGGCGTGCTGCCCGATGTCGGCATCGCTATCGACGTGACCTTCGCCGATGAGTCGGAAAGCGGCCCCCGGGCGGACCTCGGCAAGGGGCCGGCGATCGCGATCGGCCCGCACGTCCATCCCGGCCTGCTCGACCGGTTCCTGGAGGTCGCCCAGGACCTGCGGGTGCCCTACCAGCTAGACCCGGCCCCCTCGCCGGGCGGGACCGACGCCTTCAACATCCAGATCGCCCGGGCGGGCGTCCCGACCATCCTGGTGAGCATTCCGCAACGCAACATGCATACCTCGGTGGAACTTCTGACCTGCGAAGACATCCGCCTGACCGGGCGGCTCCTGGCGGGATTCATCCAGAGCGTCGACCGGGGCTTCACGGAGGGACTGCTATGCTTCTAGCGGAACGCCTGGTTTCGCTCGCCGACCTCCCGGGGGTCTCAAGCCGGGAGGGCGCGGTGCGCGACTTCCTGCGGGCGGAGGTCTCCTCCTACGTGGACGAGACCCGGACCGACGCCCTCGGCAACCTGATCTGCCTCAAGAAGGCGCGGGATGGGCAGGAAGGCCCGCGCGTCATGCTCCACGGGCACAGCGACGAGGTCGGGCTCATGGTGACCCGGATCGAGAAGAGCGGCCTCTTGCGTTTCCGGCCTGTGGGGGGCGTCGACAAGCGGGTCGTCGTCTCCAAGGTCGTATACGTGGGACCCGACCGGGTGCCTGGGGTCATCGGGGGCAAGCCCATCCACCTCCAGGAGCCCGACGAGCAGAAAAAGCCCTTCCCGTTCGACAAGTTGTACATCGACCTCGGCGTCGGCGATGCCGAGGCGGCGGCGAAACTGGTGCGCCTGGGCGATCTGGCGGTCTTCGCCACCGAATCCGGCCCGCTCGGCGCCGGGATGATGAAAGGCAAGGCCTTCGACGACCGGGTGGGCTGCGCCATCGTGGCCGAGTTGCTCAAGGACCGCTACAGTTTTCCGCTATACGGCGTCTTCGCCGTGCAGGAAGAGGTGGGGATGCGGGGCGCGGCCACGGCGGCCTTCGGCATCGAACCGGCCCTGGCCATCGGCTTCGAGGGCACCACCGCGTCCGACGTTCCCGGTTCGCCCAGCCACCTGCAGTCCACCTCGGTGGGGCATGGCCCGGCGGTGACCGTGATGGACTCTTCGCTCCTCACCCGCCCCGCGCTGCTGCAGCGCATCCTCGAAGTCGCGGAGCGGAAGCGCCTGCCCCTACAGCTGCGCCGGATGAACACCGGGGCCACCGACGCGGGGCGCGTCGCGCTCACCCGGCAGGGGGTGCTGTCGGTGACCATCTCCGTGCCGACCCGCTACATCCATTCGCCCGTCTCGGCCCTCAAGCTCTCCGATCTGGAAGCCGCGGTGGACCTGGCCCGGGCGGTGCTCACCAGCATTGAAGAGGAGGGACTCCCGCTGTGAAAGAACTGCTCGCCCGACTGACCGCCCTCAATTCTCCCGCTGGCCGCGAGGAGGCGGTGCGGGAGGCGCTCTGGGCCGAACTGTCCGGCCTCGGCCTGGAACTCGAGGTAGACGCCCTGGGGAACCTGATCGCGCACAAGCGGGGCACAGGGCCCAAGCTGATGCTGGCGGCGCATATGGACGAAATCGGCGTCATCGTCAGCGAGATCGACGAGCACGGCTTCCTGCGCTTCATGACCGTGGGCGGCGTGCCCGGCGGCTGGCAGCTGAACGGCGAGCGGGTGGCCTTCGAGGGCGGCGTCGTCGGGGTCATCGGCAAGGAGAAGGTCGAAGAGGTCAAGGAGACCAAGCACTCCCGCCTCTTCATCGACATCGGGGCGAAGAGCCGGGAGGAAGCGGCGGCCCGGGTGAGGGTGGGCTCCCTCGGCTGCTTCACGCGGTGTTTCGCCGACCTTGGCGCCCGGGTGGTGGGCAAGGCCCTCGATGACCGCATCGGCTGCGCGCTTCTGGTCGACCTCGCCCGGCACCTCGGGGAACTGCCGGCGCCGCTGGCCTACGACCTGTACCTGGTCTTCACGGCGCAGGAGGAGGTCGGCGAGCGCGGCGCAGCCACGGCCGCGTTCCGCATCGCTCCCGACCTGGCGGTGGCCATCGACGTCACCCCGGCCTTCGACACCCCGGAACCGGCCTTCCATTCGGTGATCGCGCTGGGCGCCGGGCCGGCGGTCAAAGTCATGGACAAGGGCCTCATCGTGAACCCCAAGGTGCGGGAGTGGATGGTGGGGAGCGCCGAGCGGGCCGGCATCCCGCACCAACTGGAAGTCTTGGAGCAGGGCGCGACCGACGGGAAGACGATCAGCGTCAGCCGGGAAGGCGTGCCGACCGGCGTGCTCTCGGTCCCGTGCCGGTACGTCCACACGCCGTCGGAGATGATCGACTGGCAGGACGTGGAGCATTCCGCCCGGCTGCTCAGGAGCTTGGTTTCCACAGCGTACCCGGGAAATTGCAGCCAGTGAGAAGTATACACGCTACACGGTAGGAATGGCAGGCCTCCCTGGATAATCCTTTGTTGGTTAAGGCTCGCGCGGGCGGCGGTCCACGTCGTCCGCGCCGCCACTAGTAGCAGAGGAGGTCCAGTAGGATGCGTAGAACCAGAGTACTCAGCTTCGTTCTCCTCACCCTGGTCGCACTGTGCGCGACGCTCGTGGCTCTGCCGGCGGCCGCCGCCGACAAGGCCCACACCTTCATCATGGCGGTCTCCAACGAACCCGACACCCTCGACCCGGCGGTCGCCTACGCGGTGGGCGACGTGAAGTTCATCCGCGCGGTCTACGAGAAGCTGGTGGCCTACAAGGGCGCCACCACCGAGATCGAACCGCAGCTTGCCACGTCCTGGACCGTCAGCCCCGACGCCAAGACCTACACCTTCAAGCTCCGCCAGGGCGTCAAGTTCCACGACGGCGCCCCCTTCAACGCCGAGGCGGTCAAGTTCTCCTACGAGCGGCTGAAGAAGGTCAACAAGGGACCGGCCTGGATGTTCGAGAACATCGCCTCCATCGACGTGGTCGATCCCTACACCGTCAAGTTCACCCTCAAGAAGCCGGATGCGTCCTTCCTGTACATCCTCGCCAACCTCTCCGGCTCTGGGATCGTCTCCCCGAAGGCCGTGAAGGAACATGAGGTCAACGGCGACCTGGCCCAGGCGTGGCTCACCGACCACATGGTCGGCACCGGCCCCTACAAGTTCGACGGGTGGGTGCGCGGCCAGAAGCTCGAAATGTCCCGGAACACCGACTGGTGGGCCGGCTGGAAGAAGAAGGGCAATAAGGTCCTCGACGCCATCCAGGTCCGCATCGTGCTCGAGCCCTCCACCCAGCGCATGCTCCTCGAGAGCGGCGAGGTGGATGAGGCGGAGCGGATCTCCATGGACGACATGCCGGTCGTGGCGAAGCAGCCCGGCATCAAGTGGGTCGTCAACGAGTCCTTCGGCATCCAGACCATCTTCCTCAACGTGCGCCACAAGGGCCTCGACAACAAGAAGGTCCGCCAGGCCGTCGCCTCCGCCATCGACTACGACCAGATCATCAAGTACATCTACAACGGCCGGGCCGCCCAGGCGCAGGGCCCGCTGCCGCGCGGCCTGTGGGGCCACGACGACAAGCTCCCGATGTTCAAGCGGGACATCGCCAAGGCGAAGAAGCTCATGGCCGAATCGGGCGTCAAGAACCTGACTCTCGACTTCAACTACGGCTCCGGTTCCGCTGAGCGGCGCAAGGTCGCGGAGCTCCTCCAGGCCAACCTGAAGGAGATCGGCATCGACCTCAAGCTCACCGAGCTGACCGGCAACACCATCATCGACAAGGAGAAGAAGATCGAGACCGCGCCCGACCTCTCCATGTGGGGCTGGTGGCCTGATTACGCCGATCCGGCGAACTACCTCGACCCGCAGTACAAGTCCGATATGACCCCGGATACCGGCAACTACAACCACGGCTGGTACAACAACCCCGAAGTCGACAAGCTGATCTCCACGGCGGAAGTCACCGTCGACCACGCCAAGCAGATCGAGCTGTACAAGAAGGTCCAGCGGATCATCCAGGACGAGGTGCCGACCATCCCGCTCCTTCAGCTGAAGAACCAGGTCATGATGCGGGACCACGTGAAGGGCTTCGTCTGGAACGCCATGTACGAGGGTTCCTTCAACTTCCCCGACATGTACAAGGCGAAGTAAGGCCCGCAGGGAGAACGCAACGCAACAGAACTAGGTGAAAAGCACATGCTGAGGTTCATCGCCAGGCGGCTGGTCGCGCTCCTCTTCGTCCTGGTGGGACTGTCAGTCATCACCTTCACGATCAGTCACGTCGTGCCCGGGGACCCGGCCCGCTTGGCGGCCGGGCCCCAGGCGCGGCCCGAACAGGTGGAGACAGTCCGCAAGGAACTGGGGCTCGACAAGCCGCTGCCCTACCAGTACGCGGTCTACATGAAAGGGCTGCTCCGGCTCGATCTGGGGAAGTCGATCCGCACCATGCGGCCGGTCAGGGACGACATCGGGGATTACTTCCCGGCCACCGTCGAACTGGCCGTCGCCGCGGCGCTGCTCTGCGTGATCGTCGGGCTGCCCTTCGGGGTCGCCTCCGCCGTCAACAAGGACCGCCCCCTGGACCACGCCAGCCGGCTCTTCTCTCTCTCGGGCGTCTCCATGCCCACCTTCTGGCTGGGGCTGGTCCTGCAACTCCTGCTCTTCAAGGTCTTCCACCTCCTGCCGATCGGCGGGCGCATCGACCCGTTCCTCGACGTGCCGCAGCGGATCACCGGTCTCTACACGGTGGACGCGCTGCTCACCGGCAACTGGGCCGCCTTCGCCTCCGCCCTGCAGCACCTGGTGATGCCCGCCCTGACGCTGGCCTACTCCTCGCTGGCGGTCGTCACCCGGATGACCCGTTCGACGATGGTGGAGACGATGGCGCAGGACTACATCCGGACGGCCCGAGCCAAGGGGCTGGCCGACGGCGACGTCATCTACCGTCACGCGCTGAAGAACGCCGTCATCCCGACGGTGACCGTCATGGGCCTGCAGTTCGGCTACCTGCTCTCCGGCACGTTCCTGGTGGAGACGATCTTCGCCTGGCCGGGCATGGGGCAGTATGGGGTGCAGTCGGTGATGGCGCTCGACATCCCGGCGATCATGGGGGTCACGCTCCTCGTGGCGGTCGTCTACGTGCTCACCAACCTGGTGGTCGACCTGCTCTACGTCTGGCTCGACCCCCGCATCGACTACGTGTAAAGGAGGACCGGTCGTGGCAGCTGACTTGGGTCTCGATTTCGCGCCGGTCCCCGAGGCCGTTTCGCTGGCGGCGCTGGAGGAGCAGGCGCTCAGCCCCCACGAGAGCGGCTGGCAGTACCTCGTCCGGCAGTTCCGCAAGAATCCGCTGGGCCAGCTCGGCCTGGCGCTCACCTTGCTTCTGGTGCTCGCCGCGGTCGCCTCGCCGCTGCTCGCCACTCACGATCCGATCAAGGTCGACCTCTCGCAGAAGCTGCTCTCGCCCTCGCTGAAGCACTGGTTCGGCACCGACGAGATGGGCCGCGACATCTACTCCCGCATCGTCTACGGGAGCCGGGTGTCGGTGGAATCGGGGCTGGTGGTCCTGGCCATCGGCGCGACCTTCGGCATCATCCTGGGCGCGCTCGCCGGGTACCTGGGCGGCTGGGTGGACGAGGTGGTCATGCGGGTCACCGACATGTTCCTGGCCTTCCCTTCGCTCGTGCTCGCCATCGCGATCGCAGCGGTGCTCGGTCCTGGCATGCTCAACGCCATGATCGCCATCGCCGCCACATGGTGGCCCTGGTACGCCCGGCTGGTGCGCGGGCAGGTGCTCAGCATTCGCAAGCAGGAGTACATTCTGGCGGCGCGGGCCATCGGGGCGGGGAAGGGCCGGATCATGGCCCGGCACGTCCTGCCCAACTGCGTCACGCCCATTACGGTGCAGGTTACCATGGACCTCGGGTACGCCATCCTGACCACGGCGGCCCTCTCCTTCATGGGCTTGGGCGCGCAACCGCCCACCCCGGAGTGGGGGGCGATGATCTCGTCGGGCCGGACGTACCTCATGAGCTATTGGTGGTACCCGACCTTCCCAGGGATCGCGATCTTCGTGGCGGTGCTCGGGTTCAACCTCCTGGGCGACGCTCTCCGGGACATCCTCGACCCGCGTTCCCGGGGCTGACCTGGCAAAGCAGACGCACGGATCCCCGGCTGAGGAGCCGGGGATTCGTCATGAGAGGAGTCAGCAGGAATGAGACAGTACGAACTCTCCACGCTCACGTTCGAACAGAAGGTCCTGGGCAAGATCGACACCGTCATCCTGCCGATCGGGACCATCGAGGCGCACGGACCGCATTGCCCGCTGGGCACCGACGCGCTGATCCCGGTCGAGCTGGCGGAGCGCGTCGAGGCGCTGCTCGGCGAGGACCAGGTGCTCATCGCCCCGCCCGTGAACTACGGTCACTCCTGGTATCTCGGGCCCTTCCCGGGGACCGTCGACGTCTCCATCGAGGTCTTGGGCGCCTACCTGACCGAGATCGGGCGGTCCTTCCTCAAGTGGGGCCTGAAGAACATCATCCTGCTCAACGGGCACGGCGGCAACGCCGCGGCCCTGTCGATCGCCTCGGAGCGCCTGGCCGACGCCGGCGCGACGACGCTCAGCATCAACTGGTGGGTGGACTATAAGAAAGAGATCCTCGAGATCTGCACCGCCCAGGGGCACGCGGGCGAAGACGAGACGGCGACCGTGATGGCGATCCGGCCCGAGTGGGTCGACCTGTGGGTGGTGGGGGAGGCCAACTACGGCCGGCCCTTCGGCGACATCAAGGCGAAAGACATCGAGAAGGTGACCTACCCCGGCGCCTACTCCTCCGACCCGAAACTGGCCAGCGTGGAGAAGGGGCAGCGCATCGTCGAGGCGGTGGCGCAGGCCTTGGCCGCGCACGTGCGCCGGCTCAAGGCGGGGGACTTCCGGTAGACCGCCATCGCATAGGGCCGCTGGGAGAACGAAGAGGCACCCGCCGCGACGGTGGGTGCCTTGCTCATGCGTGTGGCAAGCGTTCGGAACGGTGATCGCTCACCGGGTGATCCGCTCGACTCCGCCCATGTAGGGCCTGAGAACCTCCGGGATCACGACCGACCCGTCGGCTTGCTGGAAGTTCTCGAGGATGGCGGCGACTGTGCGGCCCACCGCCAGGCCGGATCCATTCAGCGTGTGGACGTACTCCGGCTTGGCCCCGGGGGCCGGGCGGAACTTGATGTCGGCCCGCCGGGCCTGGTAATCGGCGAAGTTGGAGCAGGACGAGATCTCGACGTACCGGTTGTAGCTCGGCATCCAGACCTCGAGGTCGTACTGCTTGACGTTGTTGGCGCCCATGTCGCCGGTG
This sequence comes from Chitinophagales bacterium, assembly GCA_050260095.1. GTDB lineage: Bacteria > Bacillota > UBA5301 > DYFA01 > DYFA01 > JBLNBQ01. Next base: position 9,456 of record JBLNBQ010000192.1, on the reverse strand, counting down.
CAGATGAGGACGGTCCGGTAGGGCAGGCCCAGCTTCTGGAGCGGGGCTTCGGCGGCGAGCACCAGCTTCTCCAGCTCGTCCATGGAAGTCTCCGGGCGCACGAACTTGACCAGTTCCACCTTGTTGAACTGGTGGACCCGGATCAGGCCCCGGGTGTCGCGCCCGGCGGCGCCCGCCTCCGCCCGGAAGCAGGCGGTGTAGGCGGCGTAGTAGATGGGGAGCTGGGCGCCGTCGAGGATTTCGCCCCGATGCAGGTTGGTGACGGGCACCTCGGCGGTGGGGGCGAGGTAGAGTTCGTAACCCTCGCACTTGTACATGTCCTCGGCGAACTTGGGCAGCTGCCCCGTGCCGATCATCGAGTCGCGGTTGATGAGGAACGGCGGGAAGACTTCAGTGAACCCGTGCTCCCGGGTGTGCAGGTCGAGGAAGAAGTTGATGAGGGCCCGTTCCAGCCGGGCGCCGAGGCCCCGCTCCACGACGAACCGGGCGCCGGAGATCTTGACCCCCCGCTCGAAGTCGAGGACGTTCAGGTCGGTACCCAGATCCCAGTGCGCCTTCGGCTCAAAGGAGAACCTGGTCGGCTCGCCCCAGCGGCGGACCTCCACGTTGTCGTTGCTGTCGACACCCTCCGGCACCGACGCGTCGGGGATGTTCGGGATGTAGAGCAGGATCTCGCCGATGCGTTCGTCGAGTGTCCGGAGTTCGTCGTCGAGCGCCTTGATCTGCTCGCCGAGCGCCCGGGTCTCCTGGATCAGCGCGTCGGCCTCGCTGCCCTCCCGCTTGCGGCGGGCCACTTCCTGGCTCGCGGCGTTGCGCTGCGCCTTGAGGCTCTCGGCCTTCAGGAGGGCTTCCCGGCGCCGGGCGTCGAGCGCGAGCAACTCATCGAGGGGGGCGTCGGAGCGCTTCTTGCGCATCCCATCCCGCACCGCGTCGGGGTTGGCCCGGACGAACTTCAGGTCCAACATGGCGATTCCTCCCGTGCCAGCAACTGTCAATCTGCCTTTGTGTCAACCCTATTTAAACCCCGTGCGGCGGGGCCTGTCAACCTTATCCTGCGACGGGAAATGGTGCTTCACTCCTGGCCTTCAGCCAAGCGCCGCCGGTGGAGGAGCCAGGTGAAGGTTCCGCCGAGGGTCAGGCCCCAAAGGGTGGCGGCGACGAAGTTGGAGACGGCGTCTCTCCATGGCACGTAGTAGATACCCGGTATCTTGAACGTCGTACCCGCCTTGAGCAGCAGCAGCCAGACGACGATGGAGAAGATCCAGCCCCTGAAGAGGGGCCGTTCGTCATCCGAGAAAGGGACGAGGTAAGCGTAGACTATCCCCAGGATGCCGGCCCACAGCATGTGCGTGACCAGGGCAACGAGGGTCTCGACCGCTCCCTTCGCGGCGTGTCCGAAGATGAGGAACGACTCGTAGTCGAAGATGATCCGGCTGGCGAAGTGGAAGACCCGTTTGGAGAGGAAACCCCAGAGGTTCATCGGCACGCCTGCGATGAAACCGGCCAGGAACCCTTCGAACACCCTGACTTGCATGGCTGATCCTCCTCGCTGGAGCATAGCGTGCGCCTCCGCCCCCAAATTGACACCCCGCCCCGCCAGATGCTAAGATGAGGGTGCTCGCGGAGGGATGGCCGAGCGGTTGATGGCACCGGTCTTGAAAACCGGCGTGGGGCAACTCACCGTGGGTTCGAATCCCACTCCCTCCGCCATTTCTGTGCCGTTTTGTGGTTTGGGCCGTCCTGAACGGCCAACGCCGCTCCCAATCCGCCAACTCGTCCCGCCAATCGCCGCTCACCGCTGCTCAGAACAGGAGAAGCCCTGATACGGAGGCTCAGGTCTTTTGACCGCCGCCGCGCCCCCGGGTAAAATGTATCCGTCCCCTCCAGGTCCTGGGGGAGACGGACCTACGGTGGGAGCGCTGGCAGACCATTTTGTAACCTGAAGAGACGCACCTGTTCTGCTCGAAATCGCCGAATACCGCAAGGTAGCGGGGGAACCACCTCTGGGTGAATCCTCGAAGGTAGGGCACTTCAGCCCGAACCCGTAAGCTAACCTCGTAGGCGCACCGAAGCGAGCTGAGCCGTTTGGCTTTGCCCGCTTTTTTCTTTGGGAATCCGGGGGCGGGGGGAGAGGCTTTGACCGGAGCTGTCATCCGCGGCCTTCTGGCTGCGGCCCTAGGTTCGTATCTGGCGGGCGGGCTGGCCGCGCTCATCTTATGGCGACGGCCGCGGGCTGCGTCACGGGTGGCCCACCTGGCGGCGTTGCTGGGCGGGCTCGGCGCGGCGGCGGCCGCCGTGGGGGTTCTCACCGGCACTGCGGGCGCTACTGCGGTGAACCTCGGGCTCCCCTTCCGCCTGCCTTTCTCCGCCGCCACTGCCGCCTTGGGTCCGCTCAGCGCCTTCTTCCTGCTGGTCCTCTCCCTGGGCGCCATCCTCTCCTCAATTTACGCCCCATCGTACGTAAAGGGGTATGCCGGGCGGAAGTCCTTGGCCTGGCTCTCGGCGCTGCACGACTTCTTCCTCCTCTCCATGTCGCTGGTCGTCACCGCCTCCGACGCGGTGGGCTTTCTGGTCGCCTGGGAGGCCATGTCCGTCTTCTCGTACCTCCTGGTGGTCACCGATCACGAGGATCCGGCTGTCCGCCGGGCCGGCTTCGTCTACGTCGTCATGACGCACGCCGGGACCGCCTTCCTCATGGTCGCCTTCCTTCTCCTGGCCACCGCCTCCGGCCGCACCGGCTTCGCCGGGTTCCAGGCGGCCGCCGCCCACCTTTCTCCCGGACTGCGCAGCCTGATCTTCCTCTGCCTGGTCGTCGGGTTCGGAACGAAGGCCGGCGTCATCCCGCTCCACATCTGGCTGCCGCGGGCCCACCCGGCCGCCCCCAGCCACGTCTCGGGCCTCATGTCCGGGGTGATGGTCAAGACCGCCGTCTACGGCTTGCTGCTGTTCGCCGTCGAGATCCTGGGGACCGGTCCGGCCTGGTGGGGGGCGCTCCTGGCGGCGCTCGGGCTCGCCTGCGCCATCCTGGGCGTCTTGTACGCCACAATGGAGTCGGACCTGAAAAGGCTTCTGGCCTTCTCCACCATCGAGAACATCGGGGTGATCCTCACCGGCTTAGGGATGGCCCTCTTCGCCGGTTCGCTGGGGTACGGGCGCCTGGCTGCGGCGCTTCTCACGGCGGCGCTGCTCCACACCCTGAACCACGCCCTTTTCAAGACCTTGCTCTTCCAGGCGGTCGGGGCGGTGCACCACGCCACCCACACGCGGAACATGGAGGAACTGGGGGGCCTCATCAAGCGCATGCCGCAGACGGCTGCCCTCTTCCTCGGCGGCGCCCTGGCCATCTCGGCGCTGCCGCCCCTGAACGGGTTCGTCAGCGAGTGGCTCGCGCTGAAAGGCCTGGTCGACCTGGCCGGCGCCCCCGGCCTCCCCGGCGGGCGCGCCGCGGCGCTGCTGGCCGCCAGCGGGCTGGCGCTGACCGGGGCGCTGGTGGCGGCCTGCCTGGTCAAGGCGTTCGGCATCGCGTTCCTGGGGCTCCCCCGCAGCGGGCGGGTGGAGGCGGCCCACGAGGCGCCGCTCGGGATGCGGGCGGCTATGTTCATCGCGCTCGGGCTCTGCCTCCTCATCGGCCTGTGGCCGGGTCCGGCCCAGACGCTGGCGGCGAGGGCGGCCGCCGGGCTCCTGGCGGCTGCTCCGGCGGCACCTGAGGGGCCCGCACCGATCGCCGGCGGTTCACCGGCCACCGGCGCCCTGGCGGTGACCATCCTTCTGGCGACCGGCGCGGCGGTGGCGCTCGCGAGGCTTCTCTCGAAAGGGCGTCCGACCCGCGTGGCGGAGCCCTGGGCCTGTGGGGTCGAGCTGGAGCCTGTGATGGAGTACAGCGGGGCGGCGTTGGTGAAACCGCTCCGGATCTTCTTCCGCACTCTGTTGCGCCCGCAGCGGGAGGTGAGCCGGGAGGACGCCGGCCAGCCGTACTTCCCGCAGGTCATCCGTTACGAAGGCACGCTGCGGCCGGTCTACGAACGCCTTCTCTACGCTCCCGCCCGGCGGGCCCTGCTGGTGACCTCCGGCTGGGCGAGGCGCATCCAGACCGGTTCGGTCCAGGTCTACCTGGCGTACATCCTGGTTACCCTGGCGCTGCTCCTGGTCCTGGCGAGGTAGGGGGATGACAGTGGACAACGTTGCGACACAGCTGGTGAGCGGTTGGGGAGTGGCCTTCGTGCGGGGAGCGGCCCAGGCGGGGCTGTTCCTCCTCTTGGCCCCGGGAGTGAACGGCGCCATCAAGCGGTTCAAGGCGGCCCTGCAGAACCGCCGGGGGCCATCCGTGGTCCAGCCGTACCGGGATCTGGACAAGCTCTTCCGCAAGGAGGCCGTCATCTCCCGCCACGCCTCTTGGGTGGTGCGGGTCGCCCCATACGTGACCTTCGCGGCCTACCTGTCCGCCGGCCTGCAACTGCCCCTCCTCGGCAGCGCGAGCATGCGCCCCGGCGCCTTCTTAACCTTCATCTACCTCCTGGCGCTGGGCCGGGTGGCGATGGCGCTGGCCGCCCTCGACACCGGGAGCAACTTCGGCGGCATGGGGGCGAGCCGGGAGCTGGCGGTGAGCGTCCTGGTGGAACCGGCGCTCTTCCTCTCGCTGGCGGGGCTCGCCTTCGACCACGGCGTCACCAGCCGCCCGCTCGCCGCGGCCGCGTTCGCCGTGGCGGCCATCGCCGAGATGGGACGCATCCCGGTGGACAACCCCGACACCCACCTGGAACTGACCATGATCCACGAGGGGATGCTCCTGGAGTATTCCGGGCGCCACCTGGCCCTGCTCACCTGGGCGGCCCAGGTCAAGCAACTGCTCATGCTGACCCTACTGGCCAGCCTCTTCCTCGGCCCCTGGCCCGCGGGGGTGGGCGGTCTCGTCGCCCTCGCCTTTCCGCTGTACCTGGTCAAGGTCGTCCTTCTCGGCCTCGGTTTCGGCCTGGTCGAGTTCCTCTTCGCCAAGATGCGCTTCTTCCGGCTGCCGCGCCTTCTGGGGGCGTCGTTCCTTCTGGCGGCGCTCTCGGTCAGTTCAGCCCTGTTCCTGAGGGGGTAGGACCATGGACCATCTCTTGTCGCTGACCCTGCTCTTGACTGTTCTGTTGGCCGGCCTGCGCCGCCTCGACCGGGCGGCGGTGGCGCTGGGCCTGCAGGCCGCGTGCCTCGCCGGGCTCACCATCTGGCTCGCCTTCGAGGGCGAACCCGAACTCTACCTGGCCGGAGCCCTCACCCTGGCCATCAAGGGCGTGCTCATCCCGGGGATCGTCTGGAGCGTCCTCCGCCGGCTGGAGCGCAAGGTCGACCCTCATCCCATTCTGGCCCCTGAACTAACGATGGCGGGGGCGGTCGGCCTGCTCATCCTGGCGAAGGCCATCACGCCGGTGGAACTCTTCGGGCCACTGGCCTTCCAGGACTTTTTGGCCTACGGGATCGGGATCGTCCTGATCGGGCTCTTCATCATGGTGACCCGGCGCCAGGTGGTAGCGCAGCTCACGGGCCTGGTGGTGGTCGAGAACGGAATCTACCTGGCCATTCTCGGGGCGACCCGGGGCCTGCCCTTCGTCGTCGAGCTGGGCTCGCTCTTCGATCTCCTGGTCGGGGTAGTGATCATGGGATCTTTGACCTTCCGCATCGGGTCGACCCTGGACAGCCTCAACACCGACCGGCTCAGCAACCTGAAGGGGTGACGGGGATGGAGTACGCCGCTACGGCGCTGATCGCAGCGCCCGCCGTGACCGCCGGCCTGGCTTTCCTGCGACGCACGCCGCGCTGGAAGGGCCTGGCCAGCCAGGGCGGGGCGCTGGTCACCCTGTTCCTTTCCTGGTGGCTGGCGGCGGGCGTCCTGACCGGCCGGACCCACCTGGAATGGGGCGGGGCCCTCCGGGTAGACGCGCTGAGCGCCCTGCTCATCGCGCTGATCGGGCTGGTCACCACCATCGCCGCCCTCGCCTCGCCGCGCTATCTCGCCGGCGAACAGGCCCACGGCGCGGCGGGGAAGGGTGACCTGTCGGGCTACTACGTCTGGTTCCACCTGTTCGTAGCGACCATGTTCATGGTGGTGACCACGGACAACTTGGGGCTCATGTGGGCCGCCATCGAAGCCACCACGCTCGCCTCGGCGTTCATGGTCGGGTTCTACCGCAAGCCGCACGCGTTGGAGGCCGCTTGGAAGTACGTGATCCTCTGCACCGTCGGGATCGCCCTGGCGCTCCTCGGAACCGCCGTAACCTACGCCGCCGCCCTGAAGCTTGCAGGCTCGGCGCCGGCGACGCTCTCCTGGTCGCGCCTGGCCGGCCTGGCGCAGCATCTTGACCCGCGCCTCATGAAACTCGCCTTCATCCTGGTCGTCGTCGGCTATGGCACCAAAGCGGGCTTCGCCCCGCTCCACACCTGGCTTCCCGATGCCCACAGCCAGGCACCCTCGCCGGTCAGCGCTATGCTGTCGGGGGTCCTCCTGAGCTGCGCCCTCTACGCCATCCTGCGTTTCTACGCCCTGGTCAACGCGGCTGTCGGGGTGGGCTTCGCCGGGAACCTCCTGCTCGGATTCGGCCTCTTCTCCATGCTGGTGGCCGTCCCCTTCATGGCCTTGCAGACTGACCTCAAGCGCCTCTTGGCCTACTCCAGCATTGAGCACGTCGGAGTCATCGCGGCGGGCTTAGGGGTGGGCGGTCCGCTCGGGGTCGCCGGGGCCCTTTACCACCTGTTCTTCCACGGGATCGGCAAGAGCCTGCTCTTTCTCTCAGCGGGCGAGGTGGTCCGGGCCTACCACACCCGCCGGATGCACCGGGTGCGGGGCGTCCTGAAGCGGCTGCCCCTGCCAGGCGTCGCCCTTCTGGCCGGAACCCTCGCCATCACCGGGACGCCGCCCTCGGCCCTCTTCGTCAGCGAGTGGAGCATTGTGACGGCCGCCTTCGGACGCGGCAAGGCGTGGGCCGGGGCGCTCTTCCTGGCCGCCGTGGCCGTGATCTTCGGCGCTTTGCTTTATCACGTCGGGCGGATGGTCTTCGGCGAGCCACCAGCGTATCTCCGGGCGCGCTGGGCGGCCGGGGCCCGGGAGGCGGCTGCCTCCGCCGAGGCGGGGGCCACCGGTTGGGGGCCGCTCGAGGCCTTCCTCGCAGTCTTCTGCCTGGTCGCGCTCCTGGCGGGCGGGCTGTTCGTTCCCGGCCCGGTCTGGGGCGTCTTGACCCGCATCGGGCGGGTCCTGGGGGTGTCGTGATGGCGGAGAGAGCGTCCGTGGTCGCCGCGGCGGACCTGCCGGCGGCGGTCCAGCGGCTCAAGGAGAAAGGCGCGAGGCTCGTCACGATGGTGGGCACGGACGAGCGGGCCATGAGCGGCCACTTCGCCCTGAGGTACATATTCGTCCCGCCCGCCACGGGCGCTCGTCCGGCGGAGCCGCCCCGGGCCGAGACCCTGCTCGTCCTCCTCGACCCGGAAAGGCCCATCTTTCCCTCGATCACCCCGGCGCTGCCGGCGGCGCACTGGTACGAGCGGGAGGTTCAGGACCTGTTGGGGCTCATCCCTGAGGGCCATCCGGACCCGCGGCCCCTCGTCCTGCACCATTGGCCGAAGGGGTACTATCCTCTACGCAAGGACTTCGTCGCCCCGCCGGCGGAGCTGCTGGCGGAAGCTGACGGGCCGGGCCAGGGGACGCTCGTCACCGGCGAAGGGACGATCGCGATCCCCGTCGGGCCGATCCATGCCGGCATCATCGAGCCAGGCCACTTCCGTTTCGGGGCCGTCGGGGAGACCGTCCTCCACCTCGAAGCCCGGCTCTTCTACACGCACCGGGGGCTAGAGAAGGTGAGCGAGGGCAAGACCGTGGAAGAGGGGCTGCACATCGCCGGACGCATCTGCGGCGCCTGTTCGGTCTCGCACGCGGTCTCCTACTGCCAGGCCGTCGAGGCGGCGCTAGGCCTGGGCGTGCCGGCCCGGGCGGCCTACCTGAGGACCCTCTTCCTGGAGCTTGAGCGCCTGTACAACCACGTCGGCGACATCGGCAACCTCTGCGCCGGGACTGGGCTGGCCTTCGGGGTGAGCCAGGGCAGCCGGCTCAAGGAGAAGCTGCAACGCCTGAATGCGGCGCTGGTGGGCCACCGGTTCCTGCGGGGGGCGGTGGCGGTCGGCGGGATGGCGGTCGACCTTGCGCCCGAGCAGGCGCAGGAGATCCGGAAGACCCTCGCGGCCGTGGAGGCCGAGTTCGGGGAGCTGGCCGAGATCCTCTTCAGCGACGCCTCATTCATGGACCGGGTCGCCACCACCGGCGTGCTCCCGGCGGAGGCGGCGACCGACCTCGGCGTGGTCGGGGTGGCGGCCCGGGCCTCCGGGCTCGACCTGGACGCGCGGCGCGACTGGCCCCACGCCGCCTACGGGGAACTGCCCCTGCAGGTCGTGACGGAAAAGGGCGGAGACGTCCTGGCGCGCCTGCGCGTGCGAGCCGGCGAGGTGGCGCAGTCCTTCGGCCTCATCAGGGCGTGCCTGGAGAATCTTCCCGGCGGCGAGGTGCGGCGGGCCGTCGCCGGCGGCGGCCCCGGCGAATACCGGACCGGCCTCGGCACCACCGAGTCGCCCCGGGGCGAGAACGTCCATTGGGTCAGGCTGGACCCGCAGGGCCGGATCGAGCGCCTGCGGGTGCGCTCGGCCTCCTTCACCAACTGGCCGGCGGTCCCCCTGGCCGTTCCGGGGAACATCGTTCCCGATTTCCCGCTGATCAACAAGAGCTTCGAGTTGTGTTACGCCTGCCTGGACAGGTAGGGGAGGGAGCTACCCATGTGGCAGATGCTGCGTAAGAGCCTATCCACCGGGGTGGTCACGGAGACCGTCGACCGTCCGGCAGTCCCCGGCGAGCTGGCCGCCGAACTCGACGAGAAGGTGAAGCGCCTTTTCGGGCGCTCCCTGCACATGCGGCACGTGGACACCGGGTCCTGCAACGCCTGCGATTTTGAGTTGACCGCGCTGCTGAACCCGTTGTACGATCTTCAGCGGTTCGGCTTCGACTTCGTGGCCTCCCCGCGCCACGCCGATCTCCTCGTGGTGACGGGGCCGGTCACGCACAACCTGCGGACCGCCCTCCTGCGCACGGTGGAGGCGACGCCCCGCCCACGGCTCATCCTGGCGCTGGGGGACTGCGCGTGCCAGGGTGGACCGTCCGCCGGAAGCTACGCCACGTGTGGCGGGGCGGGCGGGGTGGTACCCGTCGGCCTCTGCATCCCGGGCTGCCCACCCTCGCCTGAGCGGATCATCCGGGGACTGCTCACCGCGTTCGACCGCCTGTGACCGCTTGAGCCCCAGGCGGTTGTCAGGCCCCAAAGCCTGTGGTATAATAAGCGAGCAGTTTCACCTGCGGAGAGGTACCCAAGCAGGTTGAAGGGGACGGTTTGCTAAACCGTTAGTAGGAGTTTATCCTAGCGCGGGTTCGAATCCCGCCCTCTC
>JBLNBQ010000191.1:0-3725 GCA_050260095.1 Chitinophagales bacterium | reverse complement strand
GTAGCAGACCGGGCGGAGCCGCGACTGCCGGAGCCGGGCGGCGTGCGCCCGGTGCACGGCCAGAGACAGGGACGGCAGGCCGGGTCGACCCGGCGCGGTCAGCGCCCGGTCGGCGGGTCCTTCGGTTCACCCGGGGCGGACGCCCCGCCCCCCGGGCGCTCCCGGCGCGGGGTCGACCCGGCCTGCCGTCCCTGTCTCTGGCCGTGCACCGGGCGCACGCCGCCCGGCTCCGGCAGTCGCGGCTCCGCCCGGTCTGCTACAACTGTCATCCGGGGGTCGCCACCCAGTGCAACCGGGGCGCCATGTTCGCCCGGGGCTACCTGTGCGACGACCGGCGGTGCCACGGCTCAATGGAACAGGTCGCCCGGAGCCTCGCCGAAGGGCGGAAGCCCTGGCAGTCGGAGCCGAAGTGCGGCGGGTGCCACGGGCGGCGCTACGCGCAGAACCCGGGGGCGATGTACAAGGATTCGGTCCTCATGAACAGCCCCGCGCCGGAGATGAACGGCAAGATCCTCTGCGGCGCCTGTCACAACGCGTCCCACGCGGAGTGGAAATCGACGCAACCGGTGGATAATCTCGTGCCGCGGCAAGTGTTGGGGTACGACTCGTACGTCAGGCGGTGCGACGTGTGCCATCCGCTGCGGCGGGGGAGGGCGCACGGCTCGGGGAGGATCTGAGCAACGGGCTCGAAGACAGGCGCCCGGCGGGTCACCACGTCTCTCCTCTTCTCCTAGACCTTGGGCATTGTCAGCCGGCCCATCCTCCAGTACAATGACGGTGGGGGTAGATGGGTCCTGGTGGGCCTCCTGGTCTTCAAAACCAGCGTCGGGCAGCGCTCCTGTCCGTGGTGGGTTCAATTCCCACCTGCTCCCGCCACTTCCGAAACTCAGGCCCCGGCCGTCAGACGACCTGATGTGCCGGGGTCTTGCGTTCCCGGGCAGGGGTCGAGCTCTCCGGCGTGGAAAGATAGGCGCGTAACCCAAAGAGAATACATTGATGTGATAAGCAGCGGCTCGGGTTGCCGCAGGAACAGGAAGCGGGAGAAGCATGGATCTTGCGCAAAGCGGCGGTGCAGACCGGAAGAAGCTGCGGTTGACCCAGATGGCCTCCACCTCCGGGTGAGCGGCCAAGTTCGCGCCAGGGGACCTGGCGCAGGCTTTGGCGGGGTTGACCCAGGCAGCCGACCCGCGCCTCCTGGTGGGCTTCAGCACGGCGGATGACGCAGGGGTCTTCCAGCTCTCGGAGGACCAGGCGTTGATCCAGACGGTGGACTTCTTCACGCCCATCGTCGACGACCCCTACCAGTTCGGGCAGATCGCGGCGGCCAACGCCCTCTCCGATGTGTACGCCATGGGCGGCGAGCCTTTGACCTGCCTGAACATCGTGGGATTTCCATGCCACGGCGACCTGGCGCTTCTGCGGGAGATCCTCCGGGGCGGGGCCGACAAGATCGCCGAGGCGGGCGCGGTCCTGGTGGGCGGCCACACCGTGCAGGACGACGAGCCAAAGTACGGCCTCTCGGTGACGGGGCTCATCCATCCGGGGCGGATCGTGACCAACGCGGGGGCCCGGCCCGGCGACCGGCTCATCCTCACGAAGCGGCTGGGCACGGGCATCGTCGCCACGGCGATCAAGGGGGCCGCCGCGCCGCCGGAGGTCGTGGCCGCGGCGGTCGCCGAGATGGCCACGCTGAACCGCGACGCGTCCCGCGCGATGCGCGAGGCCAACGTCCGGGCGGCCACCGACATCACCGGCTTCGGCCTGGTGGGACACGCGCTGGAGATGGCGGAGGCGAGCGACGTCACCCTGGTCTTCGCGGCGGACGCCCTCCCGCTGTTGCCCGGAGTGCGGGAACTGGCGGCCCAGGGCCTGCTGCCCGGCGGAGCGCACCGCAACCGCGAGCACGCCCTGCGGCGCGCCCGGGTGGCCGGGGGCCTCTTGGCCGAGCTGCTGTACTGCGGGCCGGAGACCTCGGGCGGCCTGCTGATCGCAGTTTCCGAGGAACGGGCCGCCGGCCTGCTGGCCCGCATCAAGGAGAGCGCGGGCGGCACGGCGGCCGTCCTGGTCGGCGAGGTCAGGCCCCGGGGCGAGTGGGCGGTCGTCGTCGAATAGCTCAGAGGAGGAGCGCACCGATGGCGGAGGAACACCTTGAACGCATCCCGGCCATGAACCGGCTGCTCGAACGGCCGGCGGCGCTGGCCGCGGCGGAGCGCTGGTCGCGGGAAGAGGTCGTCGTGGCCCTGCGGGAAATCACCAGCGAGGTGCGGGCGGGGTTGGCCGGCGGGAGGCGTCCGCCGGAGACGCTGGCCGCCTGGGACGAACTGCTCCTGGCCCGCCTGGAGCGGCGCCTGAGCGATCGGAGCCTGCGCCGGGTGGTGAACGCCACCGGCATCATCCTGCACACCAACCTCGGGCGGGCGGTGCTGGCCCGGGCGGCGCGGGAGTTGCTCGCCGAGGTCAGCGGGGGGTACAGCAACCTCGAGTTCGACCTGGAGAGCGGGGAGCGCGGCTCGCGCCACGCCCACGTGTCGGAGTTGTTGGCCCAGCTCACCGGGGCGGAGGCCGCCGTGGTGGTCAACAACAACGCCGCGGCAGTCCTCCTGGTTCTGAGCACGCTGGCGGAAGGGAAAGAGGTCGTCGTCTCCCGGGGGCAGTTGGTCGAGATCGGCGGCGCCTTCCGGGTGCCCGACGTCCTGGCGCGCAGCGGCGCCCGGCTGGTGGAGGTGGGCACGACCAACAAGACCCGGCGTTCAGACTACGAGCGGGCCATCACGCCGGCGACCGGGCTGTTGCTCAAAGTCCACACCTCCAACTTCAAAGTCGTCGGGTTCACCGAAGAAGTCCCGCTCGAGGCTTTGGTCGAGGTCGGGCGCCAGCATGGCCTGCCGGTGGTCGAGGATCTGGGGAGCGGCGTGCTGTTCGACCTGAGCCGGTGGGGTTTGCCCGCGGAGCCGACGGTGCAGCAGAGTATCGCCGCCGGGGCCGATCTTGTGACCTTCTCCGGCGATAAGCTGCTCGGCGGCACGCAGGCCGGCATCGTGGCCGGCAAGGCGGCGCTGGTGGAGCGGCTGGCCAAGAATCCCCTGCTCCGGGCGCTCCGGGTCGACAAGCTGACCCTGGCCGCCCTCGAGGCGACCCTGCGGCTCTACCGCCACCCTGAGCTGGCCCTGCGGGAGGTTCCGACCCTGGCGATGCTGACCAGGCCGGAAGCGGAAGTCAAGGCGGCGGCAGCGGCGCTCGCGGTCCGGGTCCGGCTGGCGCTGGGCGAGCGGGCCGTGGTCGAGGTGGTCCCCGACGACGCCGAGGCGGGCGGGGGTTCGCTGCCGGGCGCCGTCATCAAGAGCTGGGCCGTGGGGATCAGCCCCGGGGAGGACCTGGGGTCGCTCGAAGACTGCCTGGAGCGGCTGCGCCGCGGCGCGCCCCCGGTCATCGGCCACTTGGCGGGTGGGCGGCTGCTGCTCAACGCGCGCACCATCCTTCCGGGCGAAGACGAGCTGATCGTGGCAGCCCTCAAGAACCTTTAGCAGGCGATTTGTATCCGAACATCACCCAGGGCAGGGGGGCAGTGGCATGCGGCACGTCGTGATCGGCACCGCCGGCCATGTGGATCACGGGAAGACCACCCTGGTCAGGCGGCTGACCGGCGTCAACACCGACCGGCTCAAGGAGGAGCAGGAGCGGGGGCTCACCATCGAGCTGGGCTTCACCCCGTTCAGGCTGCCGAG
>JBLNBQ010000190.1:0-3308 GCA_050260095.1 Chitinophagales bacterium | reverse complement strand
CTGGGCGGCCCGCTCGGTGGCGTGACCGTCTGGCTGGTAGAACGCGTAGCGCAGGTACTCCTCCCGCCTGGCGCGGTGAACGTCCGGGCCGGCCAGGCGCGCCATCACCGTTTCCCAGACCCGGCCTTTCTTTCGCACCACATCCCCGGCCCCCCAGACCCAAGTGGCGTTCTTGCCGCCAAAGTGCAGGATCGGGTCGAGGAACACCATGGGCCGGTTGAAGGCGAGGTACTCGTTGGTCACCGACGAGATGTCGCTGATGAGCAGATCGGAAGCGGCCATGATGGGGATGATGTCCGACGCATGGTGGATCATCCTCACGTTCGGACGGCCTTCGACCAGGGCTTCGACCATCCGGCAGTACTTGAGATCCTGCTTGTAGCTGCTGGCGTGCAGTTTTACGATCAGGTTGACGTCGCTCGGCACGCCGGAGACCACTTCGCGCCCGTACCGTGGCAGGCTGGAGTTGTTCCACATGTCGCGCCAGGTGGGGGCATACAGGACGCTCGGGCGGGCCGGATCGAGCCCCAACTCCGCCAACTGCCGATTCCGATCTAACTCCCCGCGAAAGACCCGGTCGAGCTTCGAATACCCGACCAGCTTGGCGTTGAGCCGGTCGAGAAGACCCGCCTTGGCTATCCGGTCCGCCAGTTTCTGACCGGGCAAGAGGACGAGCGAGTACTGGGTCAGGACCTTGCTGTATCCGTAAGGCTTGTCGGATTCGCCGTGAAAGACCTGCACGTGCTTGGTGCGCACCTTGGGGAAGAAGCGCGCCGTGTAATCGGTGTGGACGACCACCGTGGGCGCGAGGTCGATCATGCGCTGCTCGATCGCGGGTTTGTCCTGGAGCAGCTCGATGTCGGTACCCGGGAACTCACGCGAGATCTTCGCATGCACGCTGGGACTCTCGGTCAACACTTTGCCGCCTGTCAGGCCGCAGATGTAGATGAACGAGGGGACTTCGTGGATGGCGTCCTCCAGGTAATACAGGATCATCGAGCGTACCCCCGTGAGCAGTTGTCTTGCGGTTTGAATTCGCCCCGCTCGCCTTCATCCCTTGTGGCAAGCCCTTCTTTGCGACAAGCGCTGTCCGCTCCTGGTGGTACACTGACGGCGCTGGAAGGGGGCTTCTTTGTGAGCAAGACGTACGAGCTGGTGCGGGGGTTCTTCGAGAAAGCCGACCGGAGTTGCCGGCGGGTGGGGGAGCACACCCTGGAAGTGCTGCGGCACCTCTACCTCTCGGCCGACGTGCACTTCCCCAAACTGATGAAGATGATCTGGGGCGACTGGAAGGAGGAGCGCGGGGAGGCGGACGTTCCCCCGGTGGGGCGCGTCGGTGATGACGTGTCGGAGGATCTGCCATTCTGAGGGACGGCGGTGGCGGTCCCTTTTCCGTATCCTACGGCGAAAGGAGTGCGGTCCATGAAACGTGATTCGGATGCGTTCGCGCTGGGCGAGGGGGAACACGGCGGGACCCTGCGCCTGAGAGTGATGGTGAACCGGGAGCACGTGCCGGCGGGCCGGGAAGGGATGCTGACGGTGCTGCTCGGGCTGGCGGCGAAGGAGGCTGGCCCGGAAGAGCGGCTGCCGCTCAACCTCTCGTTCGTGCTCGACCGGAGCGGGTCGATGGCGGGCAGCAAACTCGCGTACACCAAGCGGGCGGTGGAGTTCGCATTGCAGCACCTGACCGCCCGCGACTTCGCCTCGGTGGTCTCCTTCGACGACCAGGTGGAGGTGCCCGTGGCCCAGCGCCCGGTGGGCGACAAGGGGGTCTTCGCCGCGGCGGTGAACCAGCTCTACCCAAGGGGCTCGACGAACCTCAGCGGCGGCATGCTCGCAGGCTTCCGCAACGTGCGGGAGCGGCTGGCCGACGGGCAGGTGAACCGCGTCCTTCTGCTCACCGACGGGCTGGCGAACGTTGGCATCACTGATCACGCGCAGTTGGTGCGGCGGGTGACGGGCCTGCGTGAGAGCGGGGTTTCGCTGAGCACGCTCGGGGTGGGGACCGACTTCGACGAGGAACTGCTGACCGCTCTGGCCGAGGCGGGTGGGGGCGAAACCTACTTCATCGAGAACCCCGACCGGATTCCCGCGATCTTCGCCCGGGAACTGCAAGGCCTCCTCAGCGTGGTGGCGCAGAACATCACCGTGCGGTTCCGTCCGGCCATCGGCTGCTGCCTCACGGCCGTGCTGGGGTACACCTTCACGGCGGGGCCCGATGGCATCGTGGCGCCCATCCCCGACATGTATGCCGGCGAGGAGCGAGGCCTTCTGCTCGAACTGGCGGTGCCGCCGCTGGCGGAAGGGGCGCATTCGCTGGGCGAGGTCACGCTGGAGTACGAGGGGGCCGGGCGCGACGGCGGCAGCGTGTCGGTGCAGAGCCTGCTTACGGTGACGGCCACCGCAGACAGGCGCGTGCTCGCCGAGGAGAAGGAGCATCCGGAAGTGCGGCGGGCGAGGGAGATCCACGGCGCGGCCCGGGCGATGGAGGAGGCGGTCCGCTTGGCCGACCAGGGCCGGCTCGACGACGCGCTCTTTTGCCTCAGCGCCCAGTTCGACCATTTGGCCACCTCGCCGGGGGTGGCCGACGACCCGGAGTTGCAGCGGGTGCGCGAGGAGATGCGCAGCCAGGCCGAGCGGCTCAAGGCCAGCGGCTACGACTCGGCCAGCCGGAAGCAGATGGTCTTCGCCAGCCGGGAGGCGCGACAGGTGCGGCGGCGCCCGGGGGACGAATCGGCCGCCGGAGGAGTTCGCGCGCGGCAGGCGAATGCGTCAGGGTGCAAGCAGTTCCGGGAGGGGTGACGGCTTGGACAAGTTGACGCGACAGGCGGGGCTCTGCGCTTTGCTCAAAGATGCCCCCGGGGTGCACACCGTGGAGGGTTTGGCCGGACAGCTGGGGGTCACCGTCCGGACCGTCCAACGCGACCTGCACGAGCTTCAGCGGCGGGGCGCGGTGATCGCAAGAGAGCGCAACCGGTTGCACTTGCGGTCGGTTCCGGCGGAACTGCTCGAACCGGCGCCTCCGGCCACCGAGGGCGAGGCGCGGCATTTCACTATTCTCAAATTCGTGTACGAGGAACCCGGCGGGTTTGCGCCGGCGGGCCTCTGCCAGGCGGTGGCCCGGCTCCATGAGGTCCACGAGCGGACGATCGCCCGCGACCTCGACGAGCTGACCGCCCGGGGTCTGGTGGAACAGCGTGACGGGCGCTGCTATCCGGGGCGCGCCTTTCTGCCGAAGCTCCGCCTGACCGCCGATCAGGCGCTCGCCCTGCTCAGCTACCTGGAACTGCAGCGGCAACTCCTGCCCC
>JBLNBQ010000189.1:0-34720 GCA_050260095.1 Chitinophagales bacterium | reverse complement strand
GCGGCCTTGAGCAACCTAGGCCAGGCCGCCGAGGAGGACCTCGTGAGACGGCTCGCCGCCAAGCGGCGAAGGGGCGGCGCACCGGAGCCGGCCGAGGTTGAGAGGCTCCGGCGCTGGCTCTTGGGGCGAGGCTTCAGCTACTCGACCGTGGCGAAAGTGGTCGGCAGTTCCCAAGATGACGAAGAGCTGGCGGATGAGGAAGCGCAGCGCCCCGAGAACCCCTAAGAGCCTTCTATCTGGCTTTCGCCGGGGCCAGAACGGTTGACACTGCCTGGTATTACTTGTATAATAATTTCTAGTTATGCTCTTGGCACACCTGCGCCGTTGGCAATGTCAAGGGAGCCGTTTCCTCCGGCTCCTTCGTTAGGACGAACTGAAGCTTGAAAAGTGCATAAGGGGGTGAGACCGATCAACATTGCGGCAATCAGCGGGTACTTAGCCGCGTTGGCCGCCTCCTTCGGCTTGGGCTACTGGATTCAAATGAAGGCCGCCGAGGCCAAGATCGCCCAATCGAAGGACGTGGCCCGCGAGATCGTGGCGGAAGCGCAGCGGGAAGCCGAGGCGAAGAAGCGCGAAGCCATCCTGGAGGCCAAGGAGGAGCTGCTCCGCGGCCGCAACGAGCTGGAGAAAGAGGTGCGGGACCGCCGGGCCGAACTCCAGCGCAACGAGAAACGCCTCATTCAAAAGGAAGAGACCCTCGACCGCAAGAGCGAGCAGATGGAGCGGAAAGAGGAACAGCTCGCCGCACGGGAACGGGAACTCGAAAAGGCCCGGGAGGAGCTCCTCCGCCTGCAGCAGGCCGAGCGGGCCGAACTGGAACGGGTGGCCGGCCTCTCGACGGATGCGGCCAAAGACCTCCTGCTCAAGGAGGTCGAGAGCGAGATCCGGCATGAGTCGGCCCAGTTGATCAAGGAAATCGAGACACAGGCCAAAGAAGAAGGCGAGCGGCGGGCGCGGGAAATCGTCTCGCTGGCCATCCAGCGGATCGCCGCCGATCAGGTCGCGGAAACCACCGTCTCCGTCGTGGCGTTGCCCAACGACGAGATGAAGGGGCGGATCATCGGGCGCGAGGGCCGGAACATCCGGGCGCTCGAAACCTTGACCGGCGTCGACCTGATCATCGACGACACGCCGGAGGCGGTCATCCTCTCCGGCTTCGACCCGGTGCGAAGGGAGATCGCCCGCATCGCGCTCGAGCGGCTCATGGCCGACGGCCGGATCCACCCGGCCCGCATCGAAGAGATGGTAGCCAAGGCGGAGAAGGAAGTCGAGACCGCGATCCGGGAAGCCGGGGAACAGGCGACCTTCGAAACCGGCATCCACGGGCTTCATGCCGAGATCATCAAGCTCCTCGGGCGCCTGCGGTACCGGACCAGCTACGGCCAGAACGTGCTGCGGCACTCCATCGAGGTCGCGCACCTGGCGGGGATCATGGCGGCCGAACTCGGCGCCGATGTGACTCTGGCCAAGCGGGCCGGGCTGCTCCACGATTTGGGCAAGGCGGTCGACCACGAACTCGAAGGCTCCCACGTGCAGTTGGGAGTTGAAATCCTCAAGCGCTACCGGGAATCGGCTGCGGTGATCCACGCTGTGGCGGCGCACCACGGCGATGAGGAAGCCAAGAGCATCGTAGCGGTCCTGGTAGCAGCGGCGGACGCCATCTCGGCTGCCCGGCCGGGGGCGCGCCGTGAGACCCTCGAGACGTACATCAAGCGTCTCGAAAAACTCGAGAGCATCGCCGACTCCTTCGATGGAGTCGACAAGGCCTACGCCATCCAGGCCGGCCGTGAGATCCGCATCATGGTCAAGCCGGACAAGATCGACGACACGATGGCGGCCAAGGTCGCCAGGGACATCGTGAAGAAGATCGAGAGCGAGATGGAGTATCCGGGGCAGATCAAGGTGACGGTCATCCGCGAGACCAGAGCGGTTGATTACGCCAAGTGACGCCTGCGCAACTCGACGCGTGAGAGCTGGGGGAGCGATCCCCCAGCTCTCATTTTTCTTCGGCCAGGCCTTGCTTCAACCCCCGGCGAGTATGGTGAGGCAGAGCACCGCCGCGTTCGCCGCCGTCAGAGCGATCAGGATCACTTCCCGGCGCGCGATGTCTGGTTCCTCGTCCGGTCGCGTCCCGGCGGCCACCACGGCGCCGGCGAAGGCCAGGGCGGCGGAGCCCAGAAAGCCGCGGCTGACGCGCCGGGCCGCGCCGGCGGCCAAGAGGAGCGCCGCGCAGGAGTACACGATGCCGGGCAGGCGCGCCCACCTCAGGCCAAGACGGTGCGCCAGCCAGGCCGGGGTGGTGCGCTTGGGCGGCGCAGCCGACAGGTCAGCGGCGATATCCGCCAAATGGTGCTGCATGAGCCAGACGAGGCAGAAGAGGGCGTGGCTGGCGCCCGAGAGCCAGCCGGCGGCCGTCGCCCGCCCGGCCAGGAGGTGCTCCACGCCGGGCGCAACGGCGGCGATGGCCGGAAAGGCGGCCAGCCACTCGCCGGCCAGCGGCCGGTAGGCCAGCCGCAGCGGTGGAAGCGAGTACGACCAAGCCGACCAGGCGCCAAGCGCCCAGAGAAGAAGGGGCAGCGCGCCGGTCTCACGGGCGAGCAGCGCCGCCACGGCCGCAGCCAGGGTCAGGGCCCCCACGCCGGCCGGGAGCAAGTCTTCCCGAGAGGCGAGGCCCCGGGGCACGACGCGGCTTCCCCCGGACAGACGGCCCGGGCTGCGACAGTCCGTGCCCGAACGCCAATCCTCCCAGTCGTTGAAGGCATGCGCCGTCAGGCCCTGGAGGAGGACGCCGCCCAGCGTCGCCAGGGCCAGGCGTCCCCACGGAAAGGCTTCGGCTCGTGTCATGCGGAGGGCCGCCGCGGCCCCGATTGCCAGGCCACCCCCAACCCACGAGGCGACGGGCAGCCACCGCAGGAGCACTGCCAACCCGTGCAGGCGCAGGCGCGGCGCGGGAACAGGCGGCTGCGGACTGCGCTCTAGCACTGGCGGTCGACCACGAACCCGGCCAGGCTGCGCAGGAGTGCCCTCACCCAGGGGCACTGCACGGGCTCGAGTTCAGCCACCGCCTTGCCGGAGAAGTCGTGGGCCATCGCCCGGGCCTGCTCCAGCAGCCGGCCGCGGGAGGGCGCGGCCGCCTCCACGAGGGAGGTCTCGCACCCGGCGGCCAAGACGGCAGGCAGGGTTGCGACACCGGTGCGGGCGTCGGCGCCCACCGGTTTGCCCAGCTCAAGCGGGTCGCCTTCCACGTCGAGCAGGTCGTCGACCACTTGGTACGCCATCCCCAGCCACCAGCCGTACTCGACCAGGGCCGCGGCCTGCTCCTCCGGCACCTCGCCCGCGGCGGCCCCCACCTGGCAGCAGGCGGAAAGCATGGAGGCGGTCTTCAGGCCCACCCTTTCCAGGTAGTCGGGGAGGCCGGGTATGGTCTGCCGGCTCAAGAACTGGTCGACCTCGCCGGTCACCAGACGGGTGATCAGGGTGCTGAACGCCGTGACCGGCGGAGCGGGCAGGAACGCCGCCGCCGCCAGCGCCCGGCCGAACAGGAAATCCCCCATGAGCACGGCGAGCTGACCGCCCCAGCGCGCGTTCACCGTGGGTGCGCCCCGCCGGAGCTCGCCCTGGTCAATGAGGTCATCATGCACCAAGCTCGCCAGGTGGAGCAACTCGACGGCCGCCGCGGCCGGAACGGCCCTCTCGCTCCGGAAGAGGCCAGCGTGGGCGGAGAGGAGGACCAGCGCCGGGCGGAGGCGTTTCCCGCCCGCGGAAAGCAGCGCGGCGGCCGTCTCGCCGAGCCAGGTTTCCCCGTCGGGAGTCTCAGGTGCAGAGGGGCGCTTCCCCTCGCCGGCGCCCACGATCCGCCGGAGAAAGGTCTCGACCTCCTCGAGGTCGCGTTCGATGGGGGCCAGCAGGACCCGCAGAGCGTTCACGTTGGTCATCGGCGGTCGGCCTCGTTTCCCGTTGACTGGCACGGGGAATAGTCTGCGCACAAGGGGAATCGCTCCATGCGAGTGAAAAAATGTCTGGCACTTGCGGCAGGAATCGTCCCCGCATCGACGAAGAACGTTCAGATGAGGGAGGTGAAGGTGGTGCGGAGTCGCTCGTACCAGGTTGTCCCGCCCGAAGCCGAACCCGAAGGCCTCCAAAACAGCGTCGGGTTACTCATCTCCATCCTGGTCCGGTATCCCGAGGTGGCGACGGTCAAATACCAGCCCGACGAGCGGACCTTGCGTTTCACCTTCATGGTCGCGGGTCTGGTCTCCGAAGAAGAGTTTCAGAGCTTCACGGCCCGGCTCAAGGAGAGCCTGTTGACCTTCAGTTTCGTCACGGGCCGGAAGATGCGCGTCTGCCTGCTGGAGAAGACGGAGTACAACGGCTTCACGCTGGTGGAAGTGTACCGCGACGTCGAGAGCCTCTCCCGGGAAGAGATTTCGCTCATCGCCAGCATCCTGGCAGAGAACTGCGGGGAACGGATGGTCACCGAAGCGCAGGAGCCGCTGCTCGAAGAGGACCAGCTTTTCCAGGAGGAACTCATCGAGCACATGCTCGACGACATCCGGCAGGGGCAGATAACCAAAGACCTCATCGGGTTTCGGGAGAACGGTCGCGTCTTCGTTTTCGACAAAGCTGATCCGTGGCCCCGGCGTTGACCGGTTCGCCGCGTTGACCCGCTCGGGCGCCCCCAGGGGGGCGCTTTTCTTTTCGCGGCCGCTACGGGAGGAAGGGCGCCCCTTCCGGCGAAAACCTCGCACCAGAAATAGGCATACTGCCTATCGCAGAGAGGGAGGTGGCACCCGCTGCGCTGTCTCTTCTTGGGTGACATCGTGGGCCGTCCGGGCCGGGAGGCGGTGAAGGCGCTCCTGCCGCGCCTCAAGTCCCGCTTCGCGGCCGACCTGGTGGCGGCCAACGTGGAGAACGCCGCCGGCGGCTTCGGGATCACTGGGCCGGTCGCGGAAGAACTCCACAGTCTGGGCATCGACCTCATGACCAGCGGCAACCATGTTTGGGATAAGCGGGAGGCCTACGACTTCATCGACGCCTGCCCGTATCTCGTTCGGCCGGCCAACTACCCGCCCGGCGCGCCCGGACGCGGCAGCCTGCTCTTCCGCCGGGGCAACCAGGCCGTCGGACTCGTGAATCTTTCCGGCCGCGCCTTTCTGGATAACCTCGACGACCCGTTCCGCATGGCCATCGAACTGGTGGAAGAACTCCGCCGCGCCACCCCGCTCATCCTGGTGGACTTCCACGCGGAGGCGACGGCCGAGAAGGTGGCGATGGGCTGGCACCTCGACGGCAGGGTCAGCGCGGTCCTGGGAACGCACACCCACGTGCCGACGGCCGACGCGCGGGTTCTGCCCAAGGGAACGGCGTTCATCACCGATGCAGGGATGGTGGGGCCGCGCGATTCGGTGCTTGGGATGAAGGTGGAGACGATCGTCCAACGGTTCCTGACGCAGATGCCGGCCCGCTTCCCGGTGGCCGAGGGGCCGGTCGTGCTCTCCGGCGTCTTCCTCGACCTGGAGGACGACACCGGGCGGGCCAAGGAGATCGTTCCGGTCGGGGAGATTTGGGAGATTTAGGGCCGTGAAAGAGGAATCCGGGGCTGGGCCGCTAAATACTAGGTGTGTTGTCAATAGTTTCCAATAGGAGGGGGCTAATCATGGCAGCGGAAGTGCTCAAAGTCTCAGCCAAGTCCAACCCCAACTCGGTGGCGGGCGCGCTGGCCGGCGTACTCCGGGAGCGGGGGGGTGCCGAGATCCAGGCGATCGGGGCGGGCGCGCTCAACCAGGCCGTCAAGGCGGTAGCGATCGCCCGCGGCTTCGTCGCTCCCAGCGGCATCGACCTCGTCTGCATCCCCGCCTTCACGGACATCCAGATCGACGGGGAAGAGCGGACGGCCATCAAACTGATCGTCCAGCCGAGGTAACCGGCGGGCAGAATCGGGCTTTCCAGGGCGGCACGCACCGGCGTGCCGCCCTTTTTGCCCTGGTATGAAGCCCCAAAACGGGATAGATAATAACCCCTGTCACAGGAGGAGGTGAGATAGGTGACGGTGGTCAAGGTTATCGAACTCGTGGGCGAATCGGACAAAAGCTGGCAGGACGCGATCGAGTCGGCCGTCTCCCAGGCTTCCAAGACCGTGCACGGCATTTCGGGCATCGAAGTGCTCAACATGACGGCCAGCGTGGAGAACGGCAGGATCACCGAGTACAAGGCGGACGTCCAGGTGGCATTCTCCGTGGACGGAACGTAGGAGGTTCGGCAGTTGCAGCAGACCCAGGAGCAGAAGAAGCGGTCCCAAGAGGAATACCAACAGCTGGCCAAAGCGCACCGGCCCAAGACTCCGGTGCTCCGCAACGCGCTCTTGGCCTTCCTGGTGGGCGGTCTCATCTGCACCCTGGGGCAGGCCATCCTCAACTTCTTAGTGGCGCGGGGGCTACCGCCCGACAAGGCAGGTGGCCCCACCGCCGCAGTGCTGGTCTTCCTGGGCGCCGGCCTCACCGCGCTCGGCGTCTACGACGAACTCGGGAAGCACGCCGGGGCTGGCTCGGCGATACCGATCACCGGGTTTGCGAACTCGATCGTCTCGGCTGCCATTGAGTTCAAGACCGAAGGGTACGTGATGGGGGTGGCCGCCCGGATGTTCCAGATCGCCGGTCCCGTCATCGTCTACGGCGTCGTCTCGGCGATCGTCTTCGGCGTGCTCCGAATCCTGTTGGCAGGGAGGTAGCCGCGTGGCGCCCAAGCGGGTTGGCAAGCAGTCGGTCAAGTTCTCCGCTCCCCCCATCGTGACAAACACCTTCTCCATCGTCGGTCCCATGGAAGGCCAGGGTCCGCTGGGCAATCGCTTCGACACGGTGCTGCCCGACACGTTCTATGGCGAAAAGACCTGGGAGAAAACGGAGGCCAAGGTCCTGCGCGAAGCGATCAACAACGTGCTCAACCGGGCCAACCTGAAGCAATCCGACATCGACTTCGTCTTCGCCGGCGATCTCCTCAACCAGATCGTGTCGACCAACTTCGCCATGCGGGAGGTGGAGACGCCCTTCTTCGGCCTGTACGGCGCCTGCTCCACCCTGGCCGAAGGGCTGGTCCTCTCCGCCATGCTGCTCGACGGCGGTTTCGCCGACCGGGTGCTGGTCGCCACCGGCACTCACCACGACACCGCCGAGCGACAGTACCGGTTTCCCACCGAGTTCGGCACCCAACGCCCCCTGACCGCCCAATGGACCGTCACGGGGGCCGGCGCCTGTCTCGTCCAGACGCAGGGAGACGGGCCGAAGGTGACCTGCGCCACCATCGGGCGGGTCATCGACCTCGGCACCAAGGATCCCAACGACATGGGCACCGCGATGGCCCCGGCGGCGGCTGCCACCATCCAGCAGCACCTGAGCGACTTCGCCAAGCGCCCCGAAGACTATGACCTGATCGTCACGGGCGATCTCGGCGCAGTCGGTCATGAACTGACGAAGGTGTTGCTGGAGAGGAACGGGATCACCCTCGGCAACCGTTTCCAGGACTGCGGCGTCCTGATCTACGACCCGAAGCGGCAGGACACCCACGCCGGGGGCAGCGGGTGCGGCTGCTCGGCGGTGGTCTTCGCTGGACATCTCTACAAGATGATGCAGGAAGGCACCCTGAAGCGGATCCTCCTGGCCGGAACGGGGGCGCTGCTCTCGCCCCTCACCTACCAGCAAAGCGAATCGATCCCATCCATCTGTCACGCGGTAGCAATCGAGGTGTCTTGATGCAATACCTGTTGGCCTTCGTGATTGGCGGCCTCATCTGTGTGGTCGGTCAGTTGGTCTATGACCTCACCGTCCTGACGATGGGCCACGTGATGGTCCTGTTCACCGTCGCCGGTTCGGCGCTCACAGCTCTGGGCCTATATAAGCCACTGGTGAAGCTGGCGGGGGCCGGTGCGACCGTTCCGGTCTCCAACTTCGGTTACGTCCTGACCTCCGGCGTGATCAGCGAACTCAAGATGTCGGGACCCTTCGGCGCACTGTCCGGCGTCTTCGAAGTGGCCGGTGGGGCGGTGGCCGCGGCCATCTTCTTCGGGTTCCTGTTCAGCCTCATCGGGCGGGCCCGGGGCTGAAAGCCCGGCGCAACAAGTGTTCCGGCCGCCAGGACCAATATCCGTGGCGGCCGGACTTTCTTGCGTTTCCTTTACGCCTCGGCCCGGTACGCTCAGCGTACCGTCGTGGGAACGAACAAATCCACGATTCCGACGACCAGGGCGGCGAGCAGTGCGCCGATCAGGGTTACCCGCATCCCGGGGACCAGGAACTGCGTGACGTAGATGACCACGGCCGAAACCAGGAAGCCGACGATTCCCCGGCCATAAGGCGAAACCCGCCGGCCCAGCATTGCCTGGATCAGATAGCCCAAAGCGGTGATGACGGCGGCCGCCAGAATGGCCTGCACGAACGTCAAAGCCTTGAAACCGGGGAGCAGGTACCCCAGGAACATGAGAACCAGAACTGAGGCCAGGAAGCGCAGGGCGTGACCCAACCACTCCATCGATTTCACCTCCCTTCAGCGCTTCGGCGACGGACTTAGTTTGACCGTTCACCCCCTGATTATGCGGCGGCGACATAACCGCCCAGCCAGGCGGGGTAATCTATGGGCCGAGGTGAGCCCGGTGGGCCGACGACGGGTGATTATCGTGACGGACGGCGACCAGGTCGCACGGGGAGCGGTGGAACAGGCTGCCCGCAACGTCGGGGGCTGCACCATCTCCATGTCGGCGGGTAGCCCCACGCCACTCTCGGGCGAGCAGATTGTGGAACTCATCAAGCAGGCTCACCGCGAGCCGGTGCTGGTCATGGTGGACGACCGGGGGTCGCGCCGGAAGGGACCAGGGGAATCGGCCTTGGAGCACCTCGTCAGGAGCCCGGAGCTTGAGGTGTTGGGGGTCGTGGCGGTCGCCTCCAACACCTCGAAAGTGATGGGCGTACCCGTCAGCTTCTCCGTCGACGAGACGGGGAGGCTGGTCCAGGGCCCAGTCGACAAAGACGGTCGCCCGGAGCCCCAAGGCCACGAGCGGGTGGAGGGAGACACGGTGGACGTTCTCAATGCCCTGGACGTGCCAGTGATCGTCGGACTCGGCGACCCCGGCAAGATGAACCACCGCGACAAGAGCAGCAAAGGCGCGCCGCTGACCACACGGGCGGTCGAGGCGGTCCTGGCCTTGGCCGCGGGCCGCTCGCCCGAAAAAGCGCTGATCGGGGGAACGGAGCGACGATGACGACCGTCGGCATCCCCAGGGCGCTGCTCTTCTGGTCCTATGCCCCGTTATGGCTGGGCTTCTTTCGTTCGCTGGGCCTGACCCCGGTGGTGAGCAGGGAGACGACCCGGGAGACGATGGATCGCGGCGTGCGGCTCGCGGTCGACGAGGCCTGCCTGCCGGTGAAAGTCTTCTTCGGTCACTGCGCCGAACTCGCCGAGACGGTGGACTGGCTCTTCGTGCCCCGGTTGGTCTCGGTCGAACGGCGCAAATACATCTGCCCCAAGTTCATGGGGTTGCCCGACATGGTCCGCCAGCCGTTCGGCGACCGCACGAGGCTGCTCGACCCGGTGGTGGACTTCCTTAAGGCCGGGCCGGACGCCCTGCCGGCGGTGGCCGGCGAGCTAGGAAAGCGCCTGGGGGTGGACGGGCGCACCAGCCGCCGCGCCCTGGATGAGGGGCTCGCCGCGCTCCGGCGCCTCCGGGAGCAGCAGGAGAGGGGCGTCCTGCCGGAAGACGCCCTCGCAGGGCAAGGCTGGCTCCCCGTCCGGGAGGCGCCACCCCGACCTTGCGACAAGGCCAAGCTCACGGTGGGGGTACTCGGGCACCCGTACAACGTCCACGACCGGCAGATCAGCTTCGGACTGGTGGACCGGCTGGCCGGCTGGGGGGTCAAGGCCATAACGGGCGACAACCTCCCCGCGGAGACCTGCCGCGCCGCCGCCTCCGAGCTGCCCAAAGATCTCTTCTGGACTCTGGGCTGGCACACGTACGGAGCGGCGGTCCACTTCATGTCCTCGCCCGGCGTCGCGGGCCTGATCCACCTGGTCTCCTTCGGCTGCGGGCCTGACTCTCTCGTCGGCGAACTGGTGCGCCATCGCGCCGAAGCCGCCGGGACGCCGTTCCTGCTGATCACGCTGGACGAGCACACCGGTGAGGCCGGCTTCCTCACCCGGGTCGAGGCCTTCGTCGACATGCTCGAACGGAGAGGAGCCGTGGCCGGGCGATGAAACTGACCTTCCCCCACATGGGTACGCTCTACATCCCCTTGGAGACGCTGCTGCAAGACTTGGGGGCGGAGGTGGTCGTGCCGCCCCCCTGCACCCAGCGCACCATCGAACTGGGCGTGCGGGTATCACCCGAGTTCGCCTGCCTGCCGCTCAAGGTCAGCCTCGGCAACTTCCTGGAGGCGGCCGAGTTGGGCGCGGAAGGGGTGGTGATGGCCGGGGGAAGCGGTCCCTGCCGGTTCGGCTACTACGCTCAGGTCGAACGCGAGGTGCTCAAGGCCGCCGGCTGTGACCTGGAGATGATCGTTCTAGAGCCTCCCCAAGGCCAGCTCCGCCTACTTTACGACGAGCTTTGCCGCCGGTTGCCCGGTTTCAACCTCTACCGCTTCTGGCGCGCCTTTCAGTTGGCCTGGCCCAAGGTGCTGGCCATCGACGAGGTCGAGCAAGCCGTGCAGCGCCTTCGGGCGAGAGAGCGCACCCCCGGCTCCGTCGACGCCTGCTTCACCAGCTTCCTGGCGGCCTGCCGGGCGGCGGACACGCCCCGGAAGGTGGGCCAGGTCAAAGCCGAGGCGCTGGAGGCCCTGGAGGCGCTGCCTCTCCGGGAGACCGAACCCCTCAGAGTGGGGATCGTCGGGGAAATCTATACCGTGCTCGAACCCTTCGTGAACCTGGAGGCGGAGAAACGCCTCGGACGGCTGGGGGTCGAGGTGCAGCGCCGCATCTTCCTCGGCGACTGGATCAGGGAGCACCTCTTCCGCTTCCGGGTCGCGGCGGAGCGCCGCCGCCTGGCGGAACTGGCGAGGCCTCACCTCAACTACTTCGTCGGAGGACATGGCCTTGAGTCGGTGGCGCATACCGCCGCCTTCGCCCAACACGGCCTCGACGGCGTGGTGCAGATCGCTCCGCTCACCTGCATGCCGGAGATCGTGGCCGAGTCGGTGCTGCCCGCCGTGGGCCAGGCGGGGGGGGTGCCGGTCCTGACGCTCTTCGTCGACGAGCACACGGGCGAAGCGGGGCTCCAGACCCGCCTGGAGGCTTTCGTCGATCTTCTGGCCAGCCGCCGAGGGTCCCTGACCGCCGCCGGTACCCAGGGTTGACGGGCTTTTCCAGGCTGTGCTACGATTAGGGAGACCGCCGGGCCGCTTCTTGGCGGCCGTTTTGTCGCGGGGTGCCAACCGGCCGGGCACGGGGGAGGGGTCGCCATGGCAGTCCTCATCACCATCGGGATCAAGGCGATCGCCTTTCTCCTGGCCTTGTCCGCCCATGAGCTGGCGCACGGCTACGTCTCGGCCAAGCTCGGCGATCCGACGCCGCGCTGGGCCGGGCGCCTCACCTTAAACCCCCTGGCGCATCTCGACCCGCTTGGAACCCTCGTCTTTCTCCTCACCTCCTTGCTCAACTCCTTCTCCGGGGGCGGAGGCTTCGTGATCGGCTGGGCGAAACCGGTGCCGGTGGACCCCCGGTATTACCGGAACCCCCGGCAGGGGCTCACCCTGGTCGGGCTGGCCGGTCCGGGGGCCAACGTGCTGCTGGCGGTCGCCTTCGGCCTGCCGCTTCGCCTCGGTCTCGTGGCGGGGCGAGGCCTCGCCGGGGTGCTCTTGCTCACCTTCCTCGAGTGGATGGTCTTTACCAACGCCGGCCTCGCCGCCTTCAACCTCCTCCCGGTGCCGCCGCTCGATGGCTCCAAGATTCTGGCGGGAATACTCCCGCGGCGCCGGGCCGCGTTGATCTGGCAACTCGAACGATACGGGCCGTTCCTGCTCATGCTGCTCCTGCTCACCGGCTGGGTCTATCCGGTGCTGGGCCCGCTCTTCCAGTTCTTCGTCCGGCTCGCGCTGGGGGGATCGGTCGGTTGAGGCACCGCTGGACCTATCGCCCCGGACAGGTTTTGGCGTTCTTCGATCCCCGGCCACTCCCGGCGTCAGACCTGCGCATGGTGGAACGGTATCTCACCCCGCCGGAGCAGGCGCTCTTTCTCCGCCTGCGCCGGAGCGACCAGCGACACTCGGTGGCGGTGGCGCGACAAGTGGCAGGCGAGGCCGACCTGTCGCTCAACGAGCGCTGGTTGCTCATCCGCGCCGCCCTGCTGCACGACGTGGGGAAGGAACCCCACATGGCAACCCTCCCGGTGCGGGTGGTGAACGTCCTTCTCCCCGCTCCGCCCGGCTGGTTGCCCGGCTCTCTGCGTGCTGGCGTGGCGGCGTTGCGAAGCCACGGGGAGCGCGGCGCGGCCCTGCTCCGTCGCGCGGGCACCGACCCGGCGGTCGCTGCCCTGGTCCGCTGCCATGAAGAGACCACCGACGCTTCGGAGCTGCCGGAAGGTCTGCAACCCCTTCTCGAACTCTTGCGGCAAGCCGACGCCCGGCACTAGAAGCGAGTGTGCCATGACCTCTTACCAGGTTGAACTCGACGTCTACACCGGCCCGCTCGATCTCCTGCTCCACCTGGTCGAACGGGCCGAGGTCAGCATCTACGACATCCCGGTGGCGGTGATCGCCGACCGCTTCCTGGCCCACCTGCGAACCATGCCCGAACTCGACCTCGACACGACCGCCGACTTCTTGGTGGTGGCCGCGACCCTGCTCGCCCTCAAGGCCCGGCTGCTCCTCCCGGTCGCGGCGCCCGCAGAGGGGGAGGAGACGCCGGAGGAAGAGGTCGACCCGCGGGAAGAGCTGGTGCGGCGCCTCCTGGCCTACCGCCAGTTCAAGACGGCGGCTGCCAACCTCGGCGCCCTGCTTGCCTCGGAGAACGCGCGGTTCGACCCGGGGACCCCCCGCCTCCTGCCGGCGCCGCCCAGCGCGGTGGAACCGGGCTGCCTCTCGAACGAGCTGGCCGCCCTGGCCTTGGCCTACCAGGCGGCGCGTGCGGCGGCGGCGGCCGAGCCGCCCGAACATCGCATCCGCCCCGTGCCGTTCAGCGTCGCCGAAAAGATGGCGGAAGTGCTGGACCGCCTCCGGCAGAGCGGGAGCCTTCCGTTCACCCGGCTCTTCGCCGCCAACCGGACCAGGGGAGAAGTCGTGGCCACCTTCCTCGCCGTCCTCGAACTCATCCGCCTGGGCCGGGTTTGGGCCCGTCAGGATCGCCCCCTCGGCCGCCTCGACCTGATCTTCGCCGAACGTTCTGACCTGGAAGGGGAGGAGAGAGAGTGAACCCCCAGGAGGCCCTGCGCATTCTCGAAGCGCTCGTCTTCGCCAGCCCGGAGCCGCTGACTGCCAAGGCCGCCGCGGAGGCGACCGAACTCGACCCGGAAACGGTGACTCACCTGTTCCGCCGGCTCGCCGACGACTACCGCGCCCGGGGCTCCGGGCTGGTCCTCGAGGAGGTTGCCGGCGGCTGGCGGCTGGTGACCGCACCTGAACTGGCCGACTGGATCCTGCGCCTGGGCCGTGCCCCTCGCCAGGCGCCCCTCTCTCCGGCGGCGCTGGAGGTCCTGGCGATCGTCGCGTACCGCCAGCCGGTCACCCGGGCCGAGATCGAAGCCGTGCGGGGCGTGCACTCCGACAGTGCGCTGCGCACGCTGGAGGAGCGTGGGCTCGTCCGCGAGGTGGGCCGGCGCGACACCCTCGGCCGCCCGGTCGAATACGGCACGACCGAGGAGTTCCTGCTCGCCTTCGGCCTGCGCAACCTGGGAGAACTCCCGCCCCTGCCCCCTGAGGACGAGCCGGATAGCGCTTCGGCGCCGGAGGGAGACTAGCGGAAAAGCTCCGAAAGGAGAACCCGCGATGTCCGCCTGGGACTTGGTGCTGGTCGCCGGAGCGGGCTTGCTCTTCCTCGCGCTTCTCGCCTATGCGGCTTTGCGCCTGTCCTACCTCCGCTTCGAACTCCTCTTCGACCGCCCGCAGGGCGAAGAGCCGCTGCTCGTCCTGAAGGTCTGGCTCCCGCCCTTCCTCCGGTTCGAACTGCGCCACCCGGCCGACCCGCCCGGCGAACCAGCGGCCCCCCCCGCGCCCGACCTCGACCAATTGGTGCCGGAGCAGGGCCGTTCGATATTGACGCAACTCAGAGCGGTGGCGCATACCGTTTCCATGCTGGCCAAGCACGAGCTGCACTTCCTGGGCGGCGACAGCCCCGGCCTGGCTCGCGCTCAGTTTGTGGTCCGCCTGATCGAACGCGTCCCGTGGTGGACGGAGGAGTTCCGCTGGGTCACCCGGTTCGGCGTGGGGGATCCCGCCCTCACCGGCCTGTTGACCGGCGTGGTCTGGAGCATCAAGGGGACCGTCTTCGGCCTGCTCAACCGGAACATGCGCCTCTTGCGCGAACCGGTGATCAGGGTCGATCCCGACTTCCAGTCCTTCACCTTCCGCACCACCGTGCGCTGCATAGTGCGGGTGAGGCTCGGAGATATTATCACCGCTGGTGCAGGTCTGTGGCTTAAGGAGCGGGGGATAGCGTGGAAGCCCAACACCCGATTGAAGGCTTGATGCGGACCACCCTCGAGAGCATCAAGAACATGGTGGATGTCAACACCATCCTCGGCGACCCGGTGGAAACGCCCGACGGCAAAGTGATCGTCCCGATCTCCCGGGTGACTTTCGGCTTCGCCGCTGGGGGAACCGAGTACGAACTGGCCGAGGAAGACGACGGCGGCAAGAGCAAGGGCGGCAGCTCGCAAGGGATGTCGGGCGGCAAGGACGGGGGAAAGGACGGGGGCGGGGATGGCGGGAGGTCGCATCCCTTCGGCGGCGGAAGCGGCGCCGGCATCTCCATCCAGCCCGTGGGCTTCCTCGTGGTGGG
This sequence comes from Chitinophagales bacterium, assembly GCA_050260095.1. GTDB lineage: Bacteria > Bacillota > UBA5301 > DYFA01 > DYFA01 > JBLNBQ01. The sequence continues at coordinate 19,753 of JBLNBQ010000189.1, read as the reverse complement.
CCGCGACGAGATGCGCCTTCTCCCGGTAGATAGCCAGGTGCTCTACGACCGGCTGCTCGATCTCGCCCCGCGCCTCATCGATGGGCTGCAGGGCCTCCTGAAGGCGCGGGGCGCCACCGGCGAACACGCTCCGGCCACTTCCTCCCCGGTGGCTTCCTCTCCGGTCGCTTCGCCGGCGCCCGTCGCGGCCCCGGTGGCGACCAGCCCGCTCCGGCCGCTGGTCCGCCTTCGCAACCGGCACGACCATCGCAGCTGACTTCCGAACATACGGCATTTTCCAGGCGGGGGAGACCCCGCCTTTGGAGTTTGCAGCGCGTCGCAGCCCCGACCGGCGGCCGGCAGGTGAATGGTAGCCCGCGCCGAAATTCGCCCCCTGAGGTGTTGGCGGTGACGAACGGGTCCGCAGGCGAGCGCCCCGCGGGGGTGGTCCGCCTCCAGAAAGCGCTCGCGCAGGCTGGCGTCGCTTCCCGGCGAGCAGCCGAGGAGTTGATCCTGAGCGGCCGAGTCTCAGTGAACGGGCGGATCGTGCGCGAGCTTGGAGTGAAGGTCGACCCCGGGCGGGACGAACTGGCCCTGGACGGGCGCCCCCTCGCCCAGCCCCCGCGGAACGAGTACCTGCTCCTCAACAAGCCGGCGGGCGTCATCACCACCGCGCGCGATCCCCAGGGCCGCCCCACGGTGCTCGACCTGGTCGACTGCCCCGGCGTCCGCCTCTTCCCGGTCGGGCGCCTTGACGCCGATACGGAAGGCCTCCTCCTGCTCACCAACGATGGTGAACTCGCCAACCTGCTGCTTCACCCGCGTTATCACGTGGCGAAGACCTACGAAGCGGTGGTGGCCGGGCGGGTGACCGGGGCGGACCTGACCCGGCTCGAGCGGGGAGTCGTCCTGGAGGACGGCCCGACCGCTCCGGCCCGGGCGAGATGCCTCGCCTCCGACGGCCAGACCAGCACGGTGGAACTGGTCATCCGGGAAGGCCGAAAGCGTCAGGTCAAGCGCATGCTGGCGGCCGTCGGTCACCCGGTCCTCCACCTGCGGCGCACCGCCTTCGGCCCGCTCAGGCTGGGGGCGCTCGCACCCGGGCAATGGCGCCGGCTCAGTGAACAGGAGGTCGCGTCCCTCTGGGAAAACGGCAGGATGCGGAGTCATAATTTTCCTGACCGCCGCTCAGACTAGGGAGGAGAACGGCGAGGGGAGGCCTCTGCGTGGTCAAAGGGCGAGAGGGAGAGGGGTTCCTGGGAGTCAACATCAAGGCCCGGGTCCGGTTCGATTTCAGGGGCCGCCCACAGGCGTATCGCCTCTTCCACGGCGCCAAACGGGCGACCGAAGTGGCGGCGGAGACCCGCGAGCGCGAGTTGGCCCTGCTGCGCAACCTACCCCTCCAAGGCATCCGAGTCCTGGAAGTCGACACGTCGCCCGAGGTGTACCAGGTCAGCGACCCCGTCACCGGCGAGGAAGTCGGCTATGCGCCCGTCATCATCGAGGTCGAGGCGGACGCGATCGAGGATCTGGTCCGGTTCATCCTTCGCGAGGAGTTCCGCAAGATCGAGGTCCTTGAGCCGGCGGAGATCCTCCTCAGCCATTGGGACGCGGAAAGGTTTTTGTACCGTATGGGCGAGGAGATGAAACAGCAGATCACCGTGGCCCTCCGGCGGATGGAAAGCGGCCGTTAGCCCTTGTAAACCATAACCGGGCATGCTAGAATATAGCATCAGGCGCGGCCTGAAGGCCGCTTTTCCTTTTCCGGAGGTGAACCGAGCCATGGCGGTGCGCGGCATCCGGGGCGCCACCACGGCGCCCGCCAACACGCCGGACGCCATCCTGACCGCCACGCGCGAGTTGCTCGAAACCCTGCTCGCCGTGAATCACCTTTCGGTGGACGACCTCTGCTCGGCCATCTTCACCGCGACGCCCGACCTGACCGCCGAGTTCCCCGCCGCAGCCGCCCGGCAGTTGGGTTGGACCACCACGCCTCTGCTCGACGCCGTGGAGATCGACAGGCCCGGCGCGCTGCCGGGCTGCATCCGCGTCCTTCTTCACGTCAACACGGATCTGCCCCAAAAGGCGATGCGCCACGCGTACCTGCGGGGGGCGGCCCAGCTCCGCCCCGACCTGGGAGGGAAGAGCGAATGAACGGGATCGAGCGTTCGGCCCGGCCCTGCATCTTCGACATCCGGCCGTACGTACCGGGCAAACCCATCGAGGAGGTCCAACGCGAGCTGGGCCTCACCGACGTGATCAAGTTGGCCTCCAATGAAAACCCGCTGGGTCCAGCCCCGCGGGCGGTCGAGGCGTTGAAGGCCTGGGCCCCCGTCGCCCATCTCTATCCCGACGGGGCCGCCTTCCGCCTCAAGGAACGCCTCGCCGGCCTCCTGGGGGTTGGGCCGGAGAACCTTGTCGTCGGCAACGGGTCCGACGAGATCATCAAGTTCCTCGCCGAAGCCTTCCTGAACCCGGGCGACGAGATCGTGATGGCCGACCCCACTTTCAGCGAATACGAATTCGCGGCATTGCTCATGGGCGCGCGGGTTCGGAAGGTGCCGCTCAAGGAGAACCGGCACGACCTGGACGCCATGGCCGCCGCGGTGACTTCCCGCACCAAGCTGGTCTTCCTCTGTAACCCCAACAACCCGACGGGAACGACGGTCCCGGCGAGCGCGGTCGAAGCCTTCATGGCCGCCGTCCCGCCCGAGGTGGTCGTCGTGTTCGACCAAGCCTATCAGGAGTACGTCGACGAGCCCGCTTACGCCGACGGCCTCACCTACGTGAAAGCCGGGAGACGCTGCATCGTGCTGCGCACCTTCTCCAAGATCTATGGCCTGGCCGGCCTGCGCATCGGCTACGGCGTCGCCCCGGCCGGACTGCTGCGGGTCGTCGAGCGCGCCCGCGAGCCCTTCAACGTGAACCAGGCGGCGCAAGTCGCCGCCCTCGCTGCGTTGGGCGATCAGGAGTTCGTCCGCCGCAGCCGCAGCCTCAACCTGAGCGAGCGGGCCCGGCTGACCGCAGAGCTTGAGCGCCGGGGCCTTTCGGTCATCCCAAGCCAGGCCAACTTCGTCTTCACCGCCACCGGCGTCGACAGCGTCCGGCTCTTCAAGGATCTCCTGAGGCGCGGCGTCATCGTCCGCACCGGCGACATCTTCGGGCGGCCCGACCACCTGCGGGTCACGGTCGGCACTCCGGAGCAGAACGACCGCTTCCTCGCCGCGCTGGATGGGGTGCTCGCCAGCACCCGGGAAGGGGGGGAGGCGCGGTGATCGTCGTCATGGAGCCCTTTGCCTCCGAAGAGAAACTCGAGGCGGTCGTCGGGCGACTTAACGCACTCGGCTTCGGGGTTCACCTTTCCCGCGGCGTCGAGCGCACCATCATCGGCGCCATCGGCGAGAAGAAGAGCGAGGCCCGCGAGATACTCGAAGCGATGGAGGGCGTCGAAAAGGTCCTCCCCATCCTGGCGCCCTTCAAATTGGCCGGACGGGAGTTCCGCAACGAGCCGACCGTCGTAGAGGTTGGGGGGGTCAGGCTAGGCGGGGCGGAGACGGTCGTCATCGCCGGACCTTGCGCCGTCGAGAACCGGGCGCAGGTGCTCGAAGCGGCGGAGGCCGTCAAGGCGGCGGGGGCCCGGATCCTGCGCGGCGGGGCGTTCAAGCCCCGGACCTCGCCCTACGCCTTCCAGGGCTTGGGGGAGGAAGGACTGCGGCTGCTGGCGGAGGCGCGCGAGCAGACCGGCCTGCCGGTGGTCACCGAGGTGCTCAACCCCAATGAGGTGGAACTGGTCGCCCGGTACGTGGACATGCTCCAGGTCGGCGCCCGGAACATGCAGAACTTCACGCTCCTTTCGGCGGTGGGGCAGGCGGGAAAGCCGGTCATGCTGAAGCGGGGCCTTTCGGCCACGGTCGAGGAGTGGCTGCTGGCCGCCGAGTACATCCTGCGGGAAGGGAACCAAGCCGTCGTGCTGTGCGAACGGGGCATCCGGACGTACGAGACGGCGACCCGGAACACGTTGGATCTCTCGGCGATCCCGCTCGTCAAGCAACTTTCGCACCTGCCGGTCATCGTCGACCCCAGCCACGCCGCCGGCAAGTGGCGGCTGGTGCCCCCGCTGGCCAAGGCCGGGCTGGCGGCCGGGGCGGATGGCCTCATGATCGAGGTCCATCCCCATCCCGACCAGGCGCTCTCCGACGGGCCGCAATCGCTCACCCCGGCCAACTTCGCCGGGCTCATGGCAGAGTTGCAGCCGCTCGCGGCCGCGCTCGGCCGCCCCCTGTCGTGAGCGACGGTAAGACGGTCGCCATCGTCGGCACCGGACTCATCGGCGGCTCGCTCGGGATGGCGCTGCGCAAGAGCGGCGTCGCCCACGTGCTGGGCGTGGAGCCCAACGCTGAGGCGGCCGCGGACGCGCTCCGACTGGGGGCGGTCGATGCGGTTCTCTCTCTCCCCGCCGCGGTCTCCCGGGCCCACGTGGTTGTCCTCTCGACGCCCGTGGGCGCGATCATGCGCCAGGCGCTGCGGGAAGTCGCAGCCATTGCGGCGCCGGGGACAATCGTCACCGACACCGGCAGCACAAAAGTCGACGTGCACCAGGCCGCCCGGGAGGCCGGGTTCGCGCCCGGCGTCTCTTTCATCGGCGGCCACCCCCTGGCCGGTTCGGAGGCTTCCGGCATCCGGGCCGCCGACCCGTATCTTTTCGAGAACGCTTTCTACTTGCTGACCACCGACGCCGAAGCGGATGAACAGGCCTTCGCGCACCTGTCGGCGCTGGTCTGTGTCACCGGCGCCATCACCCACCGCCTGACGCCGGCCCAGCACGACCGCCTCGTGGCTGCCATCAGCCATTTGCCGCACGCGGCGGCGGCGGCGCTGGTCAACGCGGCCGTCAAGGTGGCGGGAGAGGGGGAAGAATTCCTCCAGTTCGCCGCCGGCGGGTTCCGCGACACCACCCGCGTGGCCGCAGGAGATCCGGCGCTCTGGCGCGAGATCCTTCTCAGCAACCGTGACCAGTTGCTCGCCGCGCTGGCGGCCCTCGAGAGCGAGTTCGCCGCCCTTCGGTCGGCCCTCGCCACCGCCGACGGCCCGGCGCTCACGGCGTGGCTCTCTTCGGCCCGCGACCACCGCCGGGCCTTGCCCCGCCGGCGCACGGGGATGCTCGTCCCCGTACACGAGCTGGTGGTGCAGGTGGAAGACCGGCCGGGGGTGATCGCCCGGATCGCGGCGCTCCTGGCTGACGCGGCGATCAACCTCCGGGAGATCGAGATTCTGCGGCTCCGCGAAGGAGAGGGGGGCGTGCTGCTGTTGGGCGTCGACACCGAGGAGGCGCTCCGCACGGCGCTCGCGCTCCTGGCCGCAGGCGGCTTCTCCGCCCGGCCACGCTCCGAGTAGGCCGGCCTGCAGGAGGCGAAGACATGCAGTTGCACATCGGCCCGCCCCGCTCCGGGCTCCGCGGCGAGACATCCGTCCCCGGCGACAAGTCGATCTCCCACCGGGCCGCCATCCTGGGGGCCCTGGCGGACGGGGTCACCGAGATCTCCGGCTTCCTGCTCGGCGCCGACTGTCTGGCCACCTTGAACATCCTGCGGCGGCTGGGCGTGAAGATCGACCGCCGCAGCATGACCGAGCTCAGTGTGCAGGGCAGGGGAGGCCGGCTCGCCGAACCCGAAGAGGTGCTCGACGCCCGGAACTCAGGCACAACGACCCGTCTCATGCTCGGGGTGCTGGCCGGACAACCGCTGACCGCCGTCCTGACCGGCGACGCCTCCCTGCGTCGTCGCCCGATGCGCCGGGTGACCGAGCCTTTGACGCACATGGGCGCCACCTTCCTCGGCCGGCTCCAGAACGACCGCCTCCCCCTGGCGGTGCGCGGCAGCGCCGTCCTCAAGGCCGCCGAGTGGACCCTTCCCGTCGCGTCGGCCCAGGTCAAGTCGGCGCTGCTGCTGGCCGGGCTCCAGGCCGAGGGCTGGACGAAGGTGACCGAGCCTTTCCTCTCCCGCGACCACACCGAGCGCCTTCTTCCAGGCTTTGGAGCGGAGATCCGGCGGGAGGAGACGGCGGTGGCCGTGCGCGGCCGGGCGAAGCTTTCCGGCGCACGCGTGCCAGTGCCTGGCGACCCCTCGTCGGCGATCTTCCTGCTGGTCGCCGCTTCGATCGTCCCCGGCAGCGAGTTGCTCGTGCGGGACGTGGGGCTGAACCCCACCCGCACGGGGGCGCTCGACGTGCTCCGCCGGATGGGGGCGGATCTCGCCGTCCAGGAAGTTCAAGACCTGAGCGGCGAACCCCGCGGGACGATCTGGATCAGGACCGCCCCGGGCCTGCGGGGGGTGGAGGTCGCGGCCGGCGAGATCCCTTCCCTGATCGATGAGGTGCCGGTGCTGGCCGTCGCGGCCGCCTTCGCGCAGGGAGTCACGGTCTTCCGGGGCGCAGCCGAGTTGCGGGCCAAGGAGACCGACCGTCTCGCCGTCCTCCGGCAGGAGTTGGGCCGGCTGGGCGCCAAGGTCTCGGTGGACGGGGACAGCCTGACGGTCGAGGGAACAGGGCGATTGGCGGGCGGTTCTGTCCGGGCGCACGGCGACCACCGCATCGCCATGGCTCTGGCCGTTGCGGCACTCGGCGCCCGCGCCGCCGTCACCCTTTCGGGTGCCGAGTGCGTGGACGTCTCTTTTCCCGGATTCTTTTCGCTGCTGGGGCAGGTGGCCCCGGGCAGCGTGGCGTAACCTGAGTTATGTACGGGAGGAAGCGCGCTTGTCCGGCGGAAGAGTGAACATTGCGATCGATGGCCCAGCCGGAGCCGGAAAGAGCACCGTGGCCAAACTGGTCGCTCGTGAACTGGGGCTTTTGTACGTGGACACCGGGGCCATGTACCGGGCCATCACCGTGAAGGCGCTGCGCTGCGGCTGCGACCTGGCCGACGAAGAGGCCCTCACCCGGCTGGCGGCCTGCTCCGAGGTGCGCCTGGTACCGCCGGCCGGCGAGGGCGACCCCACCGTCGTCATGCTCGACGGCGAAGACGTCACGGCGGCCGTGCGCAGCCCCGAGGTCAACCGGGCGGTCTCGCTGGTCGCCCGGATTCCGGGGGTCAGAACCGAACTGGTCCGCATGCAGCGGGACATGGCCCGAGAGGGAGGCGTGGTGATGGACGGTCGCGATATCGGGACGGTCGTCCTGCCCGACGCCGACTTCAAATTCTTTCTCACGGCTTCGCTCGAGGAGCGGGCCCGGCGGCGGGTACACGATCTCACCGCCCAGGGTTTCCACCAGCCTCTGGCGGAGGTGTCCGCAGAGGTGGCCCGGCGGGACAGGCTCGACTCCGAGCGGGAGGTTTCCCCCCTTCGGCGGGCGCCCGACGCCGTGTTGGTCGATTCCACCGCGCTCGACGTCGCAGAGGTCGTGGCGGCCATCCTGGCCGTGGTAAGGGGGAACCGCTAGGTTGCTGTACTGGGTGGCCTGGGGCATCCTGCGCCTCGTCAACCGGCTCTTCTTCCGGTGGCAGGTTTCGGGGAGCGAGAACTTCCCCGCCACGGGCGGGGCGATTCTGGCCTCGAATCACGTCAGCGCCCTCGACCCCTTCATCGCCGGGACCGCAATTCGGCGGAAAGTGCACTTCATGGCCAAGGAGGAAATCTTCGCCTCTTCGCCGCTCGTGGCTTTCCTGGCCAGGAACGTAGGCGCCTTCCCGGTCCGGCGGGGTGAAGCCGACCGTCAGGCGATCCGCACGGCGCTGCACCTGCTCGGCTCCGGCGAGGTGGTCGGCATCTTTCCCGAGGGGACCCGCTCGCAGGATGGGCAGCTCCAGCAGGCGCAGACCGGCATCGCCTTCCTGGCCCGCAAAGGCAAAATCCCGGTGGTGCCCGTCGCGGTGTGCGGGACGGAGGCGATCCTGCCCAAAGGCGCCAAGCTGCCGCGACCGGCCAGAGTCAAGGTTTTTATCGGCAGGCCTTTATATGCCGAGGACGAGACAGCCCCGAGCACCGGCGAGCCCGGGGCGCAGCACGACTCCCTCCGGCGTTTCTCCGACCGGGTGATGGAGGAGATCGCCCGGCTGCAAGCCGAGGCGGCAAGGGTGGGCCGGCGCGGGGCATAGCCTACGGGACGGGAGGGCAAACTGGTGCGGATAGAGGTGGCACGGAGAGCGGGTTTCTGTTTCGGCGTGAAGCGAGCCATCGAACTGGCCGTACGCACGCTGGCCCAGGCGGCCCCTGGCTCCGTCTACTCCGTAGGGGACATCATCCACAACCCGCAGACGGTGGCACAGCTGGCCGGGATGGGCCTGCGGGTCGTGGACTCGATCGACCAGATCCCGGCCGGGGCAACGTTGCTGGTCCGCTCCCACGGCCTCGACCGCCGTCAGGTGGCGGCCGCGGAAGCCCGCGGGGTCCGCATCGTCGACGCCACCTGTCCTGACGTGCGAAAGGCCCAGTTGGCGGCAGAGGAGTTGCGGGAGGCCGGCTATCAGGTCGTCATCGTCGGGGACCCCGGCCACCCGGAGGTTGAGGCGCTCCAAGCGGAGGCGGGTCCGGCTTCGGTGTTGGTTGCAGGGCCCGAGGCGGTTGCGGGGCTGCGCACTTCGGGCAGGATAGGAGTTGTGGCGCAGACCACCCAACCTCCCGCGAAGGTTGAGGCGTGCATCGAAGCGCTCCGGCGGACCGGGGCGGAGGTGGTGGCGCAGAAAACCACCTGCGGCGCCACGCAAAGGAGGCAGGAAGAAGCTGCCTCCATGGCGAAAGCGCACCCAGTCATGGTGGTGGTGGGTGGGCGAAAGAGCGCGAACACCACCAAGCTCGCCGAGCTCTGCCGGGCGGCCGGAGCCCGGACATATCATGTGGAAGACCCCCGGGAAATCGAGCCGGAATGGTTCGCCGGGGTGGATTCGGTCGGGATTACGGCGGGCGCTTCTACTCCCGACTGGATCATCGAGGAGGTCGTGGACAAGATGGCGGAACTCGAGAACAACCCGCAGCTGCCCCAGGAGACGGAAGAGGCTCAGGCCAAGGCCGAGCCGGAAGGGACCCAGGCGGAGACCGCTCCGGTTACAGACGGCGACGAAGGCCGGGCGCAGATGGAAGCCGCGCTGGAGCACCTCAAGCGCAACGCGAGGGTGACCGGCAAGGTGGCCAAAGTCGAACCCGACAAGGTCTACGTCGACATCGGGGCGAAGACCGACGGCGTCATCCCGCTCCGGGAGCTGACCTTCCGCCAGGTGGACTCGGCGGTGGGGCTCGTGGCGGAAGGCGACGAGATCGAAGTCGTTGTCCTGCGGCCCGAGAACGAGCAGGGGGAGGCGATCCTCTCCAAGCGGCGGGTTGACGAGGAGCGCGCCTGGGAGCGCCTCACGGCCGCCAAGGAGTCGGGCGAGACCATCGACGCCCTCGTGACCGAGAAGGTCAAGGGCGGGCTCGTAGTCGACGTGGGCGTGCGCGGTTTCATCCCCGGTTCGCAAGTCTCCCGGGAGTTCATCGAGGATCTTTCGTCCTTCGTCGGTCAGCGCCTGGCCTGCAAAGTGCTCGAGGTCGACCGGGGCAAGCGCAGCGTGATCCTCTCTCACCGGCAGGTGGCCGAGGAGGAAGCCAGGCTCGCCCGGGAGAACGCCCTCAAAACCCTGCAGCCCGGTGCGGTCGTCCCGGGCGTGGTGAAGCGCCTGACCAGTTTCGGCGCCTTCGTCGACCTGGGCGGCGTCGAAGGGTTGCTCCACGTCTCGGAACTGGCCTGGAACCGGGTGAAGCACCCCTCCGAGGTTCTCCAGGAGGGCCAGGAGATCAAGGTCAAGGTTCTCAAGGTCGACCCGGAGACGGGCCGCATCTCCCTCGGCTACAGGCAGACCCTTCCTGATCCCTGGACCGAGGCTGCGACGAAGTACCATCCCGGTGAGACCGTCACGGGCGAGGTCGTCCGCGTGGTTGACTTCGGCGCCTTCGTTCGCCTGGAGGACGGGCTGGAAGGGCTCGTTCACGTTTCGCAACTGGCGCACGAACGGGTCGCCAAGGCCTCGGATGCGGTGAAACCGGGAGAAAAGGTCGAGGTCAAGATCCTCGCCGTTGACCCGGAGAAGAAGCGCATCTCGCTCTCGATCAAGCAGGCGCTGCCGGCCCCGGTCCGTGAGGAGCGGGCGCCGCGCCGCCACGAGCGCGAAGAGGCGGAGACGGCCCCGCTGGCCGGCGCCGACGTGCCCGCCCCCACGCTGGGCGACGTTTTCGGCCACATCTTCGCCAAAGGCGGCTTCGGTGCCGGCGGCGACGACAAGGACACGAAGTAGCAACTAGCCTCGGCATCGAGGTCAACGGCGGATATGGCGCCCGGTCACCGGGGACAATAGCCCTGGTGCCGGGCGTCTTCATCGGGCGCCCGGTCATTCTAGTCGGGGTGCACTGATGAAGATCGTCTTCTTCTGTTACGGCGGAACGCACGCCTCGCCGGTGGCGGCCGCTATCTACCTCGGACAGCTTCCCGCCGACCGGCCACCAAAGGAGCAGTTGCAGGCCCTGACCCTTTTCGACCGGGAGAGTCCCCGCGAGTTCGGGCGTCTGATCCCCGTAGGCACGGCGGACAACGGTGATGAGGTCTTCATCATCGGCTGCCGCAGGTACCCCCAGATCGTGCTGCGGGCCCTCCAAGGCTTCGCCACGCTGCTGGGTCAGGATTGCCGCGAGTATCACTTCGTGGACGTTCGCCCGTGCATCAACTGGCTGATGCGGATCGGCGGCTACGCCTCCCGCTCCCTAGGCCTGGTGCAGTTGGGTCGACCGGTGGTCACCTACGGCACCTGGCTTGCGTATCCCCGCATCGCGGCGCTGGTCGAGCGGACGCGCTCTCAGGTGGAGAGAGCCCGGGCGGGAAGAGGGGAGGGCGGGCAGCCGTGAAGGTCGTCTACCACTGCTACGGCAGCGCCCACTCTTCGGTCACCGCCGCCGCCCTCCACCTTGGCCTGCTGCCACGTGACCGGCAGCCGACCAGGGCGGAGCTTCTGGCGGCCCCGCGCTTCGACCGCACGCTAACCCGGGAGTTGGGGACGCTCTTTTTCATCGGGCGCGACCGGGGAAACCACGACGTCTACGCCCTTGGCCGCGGTCCGGTCGCCCGGGAGGTGGCCAACTGCCTCCTGAGCCTACTGGGCGTGACCGGCTGCGACCGCCTCGAGGTTCTCCTGGTCAACGCCTTGCCCCAGATCTCCTTCGTGACCACCATCGGCGGCACGCTCTCCCGGGGGTACGGGTTGATCTGGCCGGGCCGGCCGCTGGCCCTCTGGGGGATTCGACGGTGCTATTCCCGCTTCGTCCGGCTGGTGGAAGAGACGGAGCGGCTCTTGGCTTACCTTGATCAGGAAGAGGAAAGGGGTGCCATCACCCCGAAGTAAGGCGGACGAGGTGAGGGGATGGATGGCCCGTGACGCAGGGGCAGAGATCGCGACGGTCACCCCGGGGTCGCTCGGGGAGGATTTGGGCCTGCGGCCGGGCGACCGCGTGCTGGCGCTCAATGGCCGTCCGCTACGTGACCTCATCGACTACCTCCGCGGAATCGCGCAAGAGACCGTCGTCCTGCTCGTGCGCCGCGCCGGCGGAGAGATCGTCGAATTCGAGGTGGAGAAGGACGCCGACGACCAGCTCGGACTGGAGTTCACCTCCGCCGTCTTCGATCGCGTCAAGGCCTGCGCCAACCGGTGCGTCTTCTGTTTCGTCGACCAGCTTCCGGAGGGGCTGCGCCCTTCGCTCCGGGTGAAGGACGACGACTACCGGCTCTCCTTCTGCCAGGGCAACTACATCACGCTCACGAATCTCTCGCGCGCCGATTTGGAGCGTATCGTCAGGCTCCGGCTGAGTCCGTTGTACGTTTCGGTGCACGCCACCGATCCCGAGGTCCGCGCGCGCCTTCTGCGGAACCCGGCGGCGGGGGAGATCCTTGGACACCTTCGGAGGCTGACCGAGGCCGGCATCGAGGTCCACGCGCAGTTGGTGCTCGTTCCCGGCTGGAACGACGGTCCGGTCCTCGCACGCACGCTGGCCGAACTTGGTGCGCTCTGGCCCGGGATCCAGTCGATCGCCGCGGTGCCCGTGAGCGTCTCACGGCACCGGCACGACCCCGTGGCGCTCCGCGGTTTCACCGGCGCGGAAGCGGCCGGCGTGTTGGCCACGGTCCATCGCTTCCAGGCCGAGTTCCAGGCCAGGCTGGGCACTCGCCTGGTCTTCGCGGCCGACGAACTCTACCTCCGGGCGGAAGAACCCTTTCCCCCCGCAGCAGCCTACGAGGGGTTCGTGCAGCTGGAAGACGGCATCGGCCTGGCTCGCCGGTTGTGGGACGAGGCGGAGGAGGCGCTGGCTGCGCTTCCGTCGGTCCCGCGGCCTGCGGCCGCTCCGGTCCACGTGGTCACCGGCCTTTCCGGAGCCCAGGTGCTCCAACCGCTTCTGCTGGGGCTGCAGCGGCGGGGCCTCGCGCGGGACGCCCACCTGCTGTCGGTCCCCAACCGGTTCTTCGATCCGGAGGCGGTGACGGTCACGGGGCTGCTCACCGGTGGGGACATCGTGGCGGCGGTGGCGACCACCCGGCGCCGGGGGGAGGAGGTCCGCCGGTTGTTGTTGCCCGACACGCTGCTTCGCGGCGCTCCCGGCAAGACGCTCGACGATTTCTCCCCCGCCGACCTGGCCCGGGCCACGCAGGCGGCGATCAAGGTCGTGCCAGTCTCGGGGTGGGCTCTGGTCCAGGAATTGACCGGTTCGCCCTCGATAGAATAGGGCTAGAGAGACTTAGGAAGCGAGGGACGCGCAACCTGTGCGACTGCCGCTGGTAGCCATCGTCGGACGCCCCAACGTGGGCAAGTCCACGCTCTTCAACCGCCTGACCGCCAGCCGCCTGGCGATCGTGGAAGCCACCCCCGGCGTCACCCGGGACCGCCTCTACCACCGCTGTGAGTGGGGCAAGCATGCCTTCGTCCTGGTCGACACGGGGGGCATCGACACCGGGCTCGACGATCCCATCGCGGAACAGACGCGGCGCCAGGCCGAGTTGGCCGTGCGGGAGGCGGACGTCATCATCTTCGTGGTCGACGGCCGCGACGGGCTTCTCCCCGCCGACGAGGAGGTGGCCGAACTCCTCCGCACCTCGCGGAAACCGGTCTTGCTGGCCGTGAACAAGGGGGAAGGCCAGCGCCCCGACACCGTGAAAGCCGACTTCTACGTGCTCGGCCTGGGGGAGCCGGTGGTCATCTCCGCCGCCCACGGCCTGGGGACGGGCGATCTTCTCGACGAGGTGGTGGCCTACTTCCCACCGGCCGGAAAAGACCTCGAGGACCCGGCGCAGACCCGGGTCGCGGTGGTCGGCCGCCCCAACGTGGGGAAATCCTCGCTGGTCAACGCCGTGTTGGGCGAGGAGCGGGTGATCACCTCCGACCTTCCGGGAACGACGCGTGACGCCATCGACACCCCGTTCGTGCGCAACGGCCGCAACTACGTCATCGTCGACACCGCGGGCATCCGGCGCCGCAGCAGCGTCAAGGAGGCGGTGGAGCGCTATTCGGTCCTACGGGCGGTGAAGGCGATTTCCCGGGCCGACGTGGTGCTTATGGTTCTCGACGCGACCGCCGGGGTGACCGACCAGGACCGCCGCATCGCCGGCCTCGGCCACGAAGCGGGCCGGGCGACCATCATCGTGGTCAACAAGTGGGATCTGGTCGAGAAGGACGAGCACACGCTGGCGCAGTACACCAAGCGTCTCCGCGCCGAACTGGCCTTCCTCGACTATGCCCCGCTGATCTTCGTCTCCGCCAAGTCGGGCAAACGCGTCCCGCAACTGGTCGATCTCATGGAGTACGTGGCCGAGCAGCAGAGCCGCCGGATCCAAACCAGCCACCTCAACGAGGTCGTGAGCGATGCGGTGACCCGGCATGAACCCCCGTCCGACAAAGGCCGCGCCCTCAAGATCTTCTACGCCACCCAGGCCTCGGTGAGGCCGCCCACGTTCGTCTTCTTCGTCAACGACCCCGACCTTTTCCACTTTTCCTACCAGCGCTACCTCGAAAACCGCCTGAGAGAGGCCTACGGCTTCGAGGGCACGCCGCTCGTCCTGAAGGCCCGGCCGAAGGGCGAACGGGCAGACTAGGGGAGGTAAACGCCATGCCGCACCTTGTGGTGATCGCAGCAGCCATCATAGCCAGTTACTTTCTGGGCGACGTCCTCTTCGCTCACGTGGTCGGGCGCTACCTTTACGGCGTGGACGTCCGCCAGTACGGCAGCCACAACCTGGGAGGCACCAACGTGCTGCGCACCCTCGGCCCCCGCGCCGCGGCCATGGTGGTCGCCGGCGACGTGGCCAAAGGCGCGCTGGCGGTGCTGCTGGGCGCCTGGGTGAGCGGCGGCAACGATGCCGTCCGGCTGCTTTGCGGCATCGCGGTGATCGCCGGGCACAACTGGCCCCTGCTGCTCGGGTTCACGGGCGGCAAGGGCATCGGGACCTCGCTCGGGGTGCTGGTCGGCCTCATGCCGAAGGCGGCCCTCGTGCCGGCCGCGGTCTTCGTCTTGACGGTATGGCTGACCCGCTACGTCTCTCTTGGCTCGGTGCTGGCGGCGGTGGTCTTTCCCTTCACGGTCCTCGCCGTTTATGCCGGCCGCCCGCTTTACCTGGCAGGCAGCGTCGTCCTGGCGGTCTTCGCCATCTACCGGCACCTGCCCAACATTCGGCGCCTCTTGGCCGGCAAGGAATTCAAACTCGGCCAGCGGGTCGACGTGGCCACGGCCAGCCCGGAGAGCGACCTCCCGGAGAAGGAGGATTCCAGGGCATGACGACCGTCGCGGTAATCGGCGCCGGCGGTTGGGGTACCGCCCTGGCCTCGCTCCTGGCCAGTCAAGGCCATCGCACGTGCCTCTGGGGACGCGACGCCACGCTCGTCAGGCAGATGGCGGAAACCCGCCAGAACACGCCCTATCTTCCGGGCGTTTTGCTGCCGCCGGAACTGCGCCTCGTCAGCGACCTGGCAGAGGCGGTTGAAGGGGCGGAGGCGCTGGTGCTCGCCGTGCCGGCGCAGGCGATGCGGACCATGGTGACCGCGCTGAACCCGTTCCTTTCCGAACGCCCGCTCTTGATCTCCTGCGCCAAGGGGGTGGAGCAGAAGACCCACCTTCGGATGACGCAGGTGATCGAAGAGGTGGTGGGACCCGAGGGACACGGCGGCGTGGTGGCCCTTTCCGGCCCAAACCACGCCGAAGAGGTGGGGCGCCGGATTCCCTCCGCCACCGTGGTGGCGAGCCGCGACCCGGCGGCCGCCCTCCAGGCCCAGGCCCTCTTCATGGCGCCGTTCTTCCGGGTCTACACCAACGGCGATGTGGTCGGGGTCGAGGTGGCCGGCGCGCTGAAAAACGTGATCGCCCTGGCATCGGGCATCTCCGACGGGCTGGGCTTCGGCGATAACACCAAGGCCGCCCTGATGACCCGCGGCATGGCGGAGATGGCGCGGCTCGGGCGGTCCCTCGGCGGGAACCCGCTCACCTTCGCCGGCCTGGCGGGCATGGGCGACCTCATCGCCACCTGCACCTCCCCCCATTCCCGCAACCGGCGGGCCGGGGAACTTCTAGGCCAGGGACACTCCCTGGAAGAGATTCTCTCGACCACCCGCATGGTGGTGGAAGGCGTCTTTACCACCACGGCGGCGCTCGATCTGGCGGCCGACTGCGGCGTCGAGTTGCCCATCGCCCGGGTGGTGGAAGGCGTTCTCTTCCACGGGCGCGACCCTCGCCTGGCCGTCGCCGACCTCATGGAGCGCGACCCCACCGCGGAAGAGGCCTCCTTCACCGGATAGGCCAGAGCGGGCGTCCCCAACCAGCCATTCCCGGCCAGGCGGCCGCCTGCCGCTGCGGGAATCTCAGGCCCGCCCGCCGAACTCTCCGTGTGACGGAAGACTCCTTGAAGACCCCTTGAGGAGGATGCCCATGCGGAGAACCGTGAGCCTCGTCCGCTGCGCCTTGGCGCTGGCCGCCGCGCTCGCCCTTCCGCTGGCCGCGATGGCCGCCGAGGGCCCCTGGCTCATCCACCCCGCCCAAAATCCGGTCAAGCTCGACGGGCGACTGGACGACTGGAGCATTCCCTCCGGCGCCTTAGGTTCCCTGACCTGGGATCAGGAGGCCCTCTATTTGGCCGTGGACGCGCCCGACGCCCATCCGACCTTCGCTGACGACACCAGCCGCGACTTTGCCGGCAGCGACCGGGTCGTCTTGCTCGTGAGCACCGCGCCTGAAGCTTCCGCCGAACGCAGCGACAAACTGGGCGAGCGTGACTACGCGTTCGTCTTCACTCCCGACAGCCGCTACCGCCGGCCGCTCAAGACGGTCTACGGGTTCGGCGGCCACGAGCACGTCGAACTCGACCTCCGGCAGGTGACCGTGGCAGCGAGGGTGACCGCCTCCCGGTACCAGCTGGAAGCCCGGATTCCGTGGTCGCTGCTCGGCGTGACTCCCGCTCCCGGGCAGACGCTCCGGGTCGCGGTCCTGCGCTTCGACGCCACGGCCGGTGGGCCCGGCCGGGCGACCGACCTATGGGGCCGCCCCGTTCCGGGGCCGGTGGGGCGCAGCCTCATGAGCCCGGTGAGCCTCGGCTCCGCCTGACCTTCCACACCCACCTCCCAAACTGCCTTCAGGCCGGCGGCCGCCAACTGCCGGCCATTTTTGCGTGGTTATATCTCCCGGAAGGCCCGTATATACATCTAGTGTTCAAGCCGCTCCCACGGTGGATGTTCGTGCATGTTGAGGGAGGGAAGGTCTGATGGAGAAGTTTGACATCTTCCGGGACCTCGCCGAGCGAACGGGAGGCGATGTCTATCTCGGCGTGGTGGGCCCGGTCCGGACCGGTAAATCCACCTTCGTCAGGCGCTTCATGGAGTTGCAGGTCCTGCCGAGCATCGCCGATCACAACGTGCGGGCGCGGGCCCTCGACGAACTCCCCCAGAGCGCAGCGGGCAAGATGGTTATGACGGTCGAACCGAAGTTCGTGCCGGAAGACGCCGTCGAACTCGGTGTGGGCGATGGGCTTACCGTGAGGGTGCGGCTCGTCGACTGCGTGGGCTACCGTGTGCCGGGCGCCCGGGGCTTCGATGACGAGTTGGGGCCGCGGATGGTGATGACGCCCTGGGCGGACGATCCAATCCCCTTCGCCGAGGCGGCGGAGATCGGTACCCGCAAAGTCATCGCCGAACACTCGACCATCGGCATCGTGGTGACCACCGACGGCAGCATCACCGACCTGCCCCGGGAGGACTACGTCGAGGCGGAGCGCCGGGTGGTCAGCGAACTCAAGGCGATCGGCAAACCGTTCATCATCCTTTTGAACAGCCGTGACCCCCGGGGGCGCGGGGCGCAGGAGCTGGCCCAGGCGCTCGCAGCCGAGTACGGGGCAGGGGTGCTCCCGGTCGACGCCCTCGAGATGGACTCCGGCGAGGTGCTCAACATCCTCCGGGAGGCCCTCTACGAGTTCCCGCTCCGGGAGGTCAACGTCCGGCTCTCCCGCTGGATCGACGCGCTCGACGAAGGGCATCCGCTGCGGACAAAGGCGCAGGAGAGCATCTTCGGAGTGCTCGACGAAGTCACCCGGGTGCGCGACCTCGACCCGGCGATCGCCCGGCTGGCGGGCCTCGATTTCGTCTCCCACGCCATGCTGGTCAGTGTGGCGCTGGGAAGCGGCGCCGCCTTGGTCGACGTCACGGCCCGGCCGGACCTCTTCTGGCAGACGCTCTCGGAAGTCACTGGGCTGCCGGTCGAGGGGGATCACGACATCGTCCGCCACATGAGCGAACTCGCCCGGATCAAGGCCAAGTACGACAAGGTGGCCAGCGCCCTCGACGAAGTGGCCGACCACGGCTACGGGGTAGTCAGCCCGTCGGTCGAGGACATCACCTTCGAGGAGCCGCAACTCTTCCGCCATGGCCACCGGTTCGGCGTCCGCCTGCGGGCCTCGGCCCCGACCATCCACCTGATCCGGGCCAACGTCTACGCCGAAGTCATGCCGTTCGTCGGCAACGAAAAGCAGGGGGCCGAGATGCTCCGCTACCTCACCGAGGAGTTCGAGCAGGACCCCACCCGGATCTGGAACTCCGAGTTCCTCGGCAAGCCGGTGCACACGCTCGTCGAAGAAGGGCTCCAGGCCAAGTTGCACCGCATGCCGGAGAACGCCCAGGCCAAGTTGCAGGAGGCGCTCACCAAGATCGCCAACGAGGGCAGCGGCGGGCTCATCTGCATCATCCTTTAACGCCGCCCTCGCTACACCCGTTTGGGGCGCCGGTCAGTCACCGGCGCCCGCTTCTTGTGCGCCATAGGGACATACCTGAAGCTGCATAAACCGGAAAGAACGTGAGTATCCGGCGCTCAGCGGTCCCTAATCGGGACAGGTCGCCCCCCTTCGGCCGGTCAACACGGTTGCAGGCTGGCAGGTAGCCTGTAATAATGGGTGTAACCAAGAGGGGGGATGGGGCATGGTCCGACCGCTGGGCATCGGCCTGCTCGGTCTGGGGACGGTGGGCGGCGGAGTGCTGCGCACCTTGGCGCTGAATCGCGACCGGATCGAACGGAGCACGGGAGTCCCGCTGGAAGTCCGGCGGATCCTGGTGCGCGACCTCACGAAGCCCCGCCCGCCGGAGACCCCGCGCGAGCTGCTCACCGGCGATCCGGAACTGCTCCTCGCCGACCCCGGGATCGACCTCGTGGTGGAGGCGATGGGTGGGCTCGAACCCGCCGGCACGCTGCTGCACCGCGCGCTCGCCGCCGGCAAGCACGTCGTCACCGCCAACAAGGAACTCCTCGCCAAAGCCGGACGGCCCCTGATCCGCGCCGCCGAAGAGGCCGGGCTGCAGTTCCGCTTCGAGGCGGCCGTGGCGGGAGGCATCCCCATCATCCGGGCGCTCAAGGAGAGCCTGGCCGCGAACACCGTCACCCGGGTGATGGGCATCGTCAACGGGACGACGAACTACATCCTGACCGAGATGACGGAGAAAGGCCGCGACTTCGCCACCGTCCTCGCGGAAGCCCAGCGGCTCGGTTACGCCGAGGCAGATCCGGCCGCCGACGTCGACGGGTGGGACGCCGCCTACAAGCTGGCCATCCTGGCCTCCATCGCCTTCGGCAGCCGGGTGGACGTCGACGATGTCCTCGTGGAAGGCATCCGCACCCTGGAACCGGTGGACTTCCAGTACGCCTCTGAACTGGGCTACCGCATCAAGTTGCTCGCCATCGGGCGGGAGCAGGGCGGGCGCATCTCCACCCGCGTCCACCCGACCCTCATCCCGGTCCGGCATCCTTTGGCCTCGGTCAACGGAGTCTACAACGCCATTTTCGTCCGGGCGAACGCGGCGGGAGACCTCATGTTCTACGGCCGCGGGGCGGGGGATCTCCCCACGGCCTCGGCCGTCCTGGGCGACGTGGCCCAGGTGGCCCGCGACATCATCGCGGGCGGCAGCAAGCCCATCTGCACCTGCTATTACGACCGGCCGCCCCTGCCCTCCGACGATCTGGAGACCCGCTACTACCTTCGTATGAACGTCCACGACGAGCCAGGGGTACTCGGCCAGATCGCCAGCGCGTTCGGCAGCCACGGCGTCAGCCTGGAGTCCGTCATCCAGAAGGGGCAGGGGTGCGACCCGGTGGCCCTGGTCTTCGTCACGCACACGGTCCGGGAAGCCAACCTGCGGGCGGCGCTCGGCGAGATCGAGCAGCTTCCCGCCGTCTATCAGGTGAAGAACCTGATCAGGGTAGAGGAGGACTGACATGGCGTACCACGGCCTCATCGACCGCTACCGGGACTTTCT
>JBLNBQ010000188.1:0-14956 GCA_050260095.1 Chitinophagales bacterium | reverse complement strand
CCCGCCCGCGGCGGAGGTGGTTGGTCACTGAGCGCCCTTCCAGGTGAGCGGGCCGAAGCCGACGGCCCTGAGCCACTCGTCGGGGTAGCCCACGGTCTTGCCGTCGACGTACCCGTCGCTGTACTTCGCCATCAGCCGGTCGCCCAGCGCCCAGTAGGCGGCGGTGGTGCGGTTGGCCACGTCGCAGGAGTAGTTGGTGAGGAACTTCTTCGCGAGGGCCGGGTCTTTGTCGTACAGCTCCTTGGCGGCCTTCTCGACCACCGGCTGCATCGCAAAGGCCTCCGACTCGAACTGCTTCTGCACGGCCTGGATGTCCTTGATCATGTAAGACCACTTGAGGTTCGCCCAGTTCTCGACGAAGTTGTAGGCCCACCAAGCGGCGTTCCGGTCGTAGGTGGCGCGGCAGCCGACCGTGAAGGACGCGGGCACCGCGGTGATGCCGGCGTAGAGCGGGATGTAGGTGGAGGTGTGGGCTGCGTCCTCGGCGAACCAGGCCACGCCGCCGATCTCGTTGGGCAGCCAGGACCGGGCCTGCAGCACCGTGCTGTAGGCGCACCGGAAGATGGAGATGGCCCGCTCCCACTCGCCGTTGGTCTTCGGGGTCGGGAAGCGGTTCGGGTCGCCGAACGGACCCGCGGCGATGCCCTTGGTCAGGTCGAACTCGGTGCCTTCGTAGTGGTCGCGGTTGATCGCCATGATGTCCTGCGGGGCGACCTTCTTGTCGGGCTTGATCGAGAACGGGTACTCGCCGTACCAGGGATCGAACTTCTGCGAAGGAGCGAGCAGGCTGAACACGCGCCACTCGCGGCGGGCGTTGTAGTAGGACGGCTTCGGGCCGTACACCTTGTTGAAGAAGAAGGGGGACTTCCCGTCCCAGAAGCCCATCTGCTGCCCGAGTTCATAGACGTTCTTGGAGGCCATGAAGTGGTCCGGGTCGTTCAAGTTGATCGCGCCGATGCGGCTGCGGTTCGCGCTGACCGACACCTCGTCGTCGGGCACGCGCTGGGCGGCCCAGACGGCGCCCTTCTGCAGCGGGCCGCCGCCCAGGATCTCGAAGACCCACGCCTCGTTCGGGTCGATGACGGTCAGGCATTCGCCGTAGTCGCCGTAGCCGTAGGTTTCCGCGAGTTCGCCCATGATCTTGATCGCCTCGCGGGCTGTCTTGGCCCGTTCGAGGGCGACGCGCTGCAGCTCCCAGATCTGGAACCAGCCGTCGGCGTTGTAGAGTTCATTGCGGCCGCCGATGGTGGTCTCGCCCATCATGACCTGGAATTCGTTCATAAAGGGGTAGGCGGTGTTGATGTAGGAGTAGGTCTCGGCCACTTCGGGAATCTCGCCCATCTTCTTGAGCGGGGCCGCGATCTCCTGGCTCTCGCCGCCGCCCTGGTAGACGGGGCGCATCTCACCCGGCTTGTGCGTCTTGCGCGGGACGACGGTCAGGCGAAAGTCGTAGCCGCCGTCACAGGTGTGACTGGACATGACGGAGCCGTCGACCGAGGCCAGTTTGCCGACGACCACCGAGGTGCAGGCCACCGCCGCGACGGACATGACGGCCACCAGCACCAGACACAGAAGGCCAACCAACGAAGATCTCCTCACTCCCACTGCGTCTCCCTCCCTAGTTCTGCTTCGCCCCTCTGTATGGCGATAATTGGTTTTTCCCTCTGGGTGGCCCCGCCACCTTCCTCCAGCGACAAGAAAAAGACCCCGTCCGCAGACGGGGTCTCTCCCTTGGCAGTTCTCCTACTGGTCATTCGCTTGTGGCTCTGTTCAGCCCGCCTTACGGGGTGATGAACATCTGGGAGACGTAGGTGTAGCCGTCGGCTCCCTTGTACACCCCCACACCCACCTGGGTGTAGGTCGCGCTCAGGATGTTCGCCCGGTGGCCGGACGAGTTCATGAAGAGCTGCTCGGACTGGTCAACCGAGCTTGCCTTGGCGATGTTCTCGCCGGCGGCCCGGAAGCTGATCCCGAAGCTGCGCATCATGTCGAACGGCGAACCGTAGGTCGGCGAGTTGTGGTCAAAGTATCCGTTGACCGCCATGTCGCGCGCCTTCTCGTGCGCCACCCGGGCCACGTCAGCGTTGAGCTGCAGGGCCGGGAGACCATTCTTCGCCCGGTCGGCGTTCAGCAGCTGGACCGCCTTGACCTCATCGGCCGTCGGCTGGTAGCCGCTGGTCGTGCCCGGAGCCGGCGTGGGAGCCGGAGCCGGGGCCGGCGCCGGCGTGGGAGCCGGGGTCGGTGCCGGGGTCGGTGCTGGAGTCGGCGTCGGAGCCGGCTTCGGAGCCGGCTTCGGAGCCGGGGTCCAGTTCAGCCAGTAGCCCCAAGACCGCTGCACGTACGGGAACCACCCGTAGCTGGTCTGGTACGTAGTGCTGGCGGCCTGAGCCACCGGAGCCAGAGCAAAGAGGGCGACCAGCATCAGGAGAACTGCCATGACGCCCGCGCGCCGCTTGCCGGTCTGCGGGGCCATTTTCTTCATCCCGTTCACTTGATTCGCCTCCTTAGCAAATTTGCGGGTCCATCGACCACGCCCAACCATTCTACCTGCATGGATGGCAAAGCTCAACCCTCGATTGGTGGAGACGAGGGACAGGGCTGCCGCTTCTGGCGCGTTTTGGCAGGCCGGTGTGAATGGCAGGGCGGGGGGCGTCCCTCCCCGGCGCACAACCTGGAGGCGAGAACGCAGGGGGCGGTCAAGCGACCGCCCCCTGTTCTTCTGCTTCTTTGCGGAACTGCCTCAGCTGCTTATTGCACCTTCACCGCCCGGCCTTCGACCTGCGGCGCGATCGGCCGCCCGGCGGCGCCCTCGGCCTTGAGGTAGTCGATCAGGGCATCGCGGATCAGGATGTTGGTGTTGTAGACCTTCGCGCCGGCCTTCAAGACGGCGTAGTTGTCGCCGCCGGTCGCCATGAAGTCGTTGGTGCTGACGGTGTACCGGGCGTTCGGGTCGAGCGGCCGCCCGTCGGGCAGCGTCACGGAGACGATCTCCCGCTTGTCCTTGTTGCCCGGGATGGGACGCCAGGTGAACTTGAGGCCGGAGGACGGCGTCAGGCCCTTGCTGGCGTTGGACAGCACCTCGATGACCTGGGCGCCGGTCAGTTCCATGGTAACCACGGTGTTGTCGAAGGGAATGATCTCCCAGACCTTACCCAGGGTGATCGGGCCGGCGGGGACGTCGGTGCGCAGGCCGCCCGCGTTGGTGAAGGCGAAGTCGGTGCCGCCGATCTTGCGCATCACGTCGGCGACCAGGTTGCCGAGGGGGTTCTCCGCCTCATAGTCGCGGATCATGTCTTTCGGCGCCTGGGCCAGGACTTCCGCCATGACCGGGGCGAGATCCTTGTTGAACTTCTCGATCACGGCGGCGACCGCCGGGTCGGGGGCAATGGTGTCGCCGTAGGCGTTCTCGACGGAGGTCTCCACCGCGGTGACCTTGCCGGCGTCGGTGTCGAAGGTGAGGTTGGTCACGCCGAAGCTACGGCCCTGGTAGTACGGGACCACGACCGGCACGCCGTTGATCCTCGCCACCAGGGTGGTGTGGGTGTGGCCGCCGAGGATGAGGTCGGCGCCCTCGACCTCCTGCGCCAGGTCGACGATCTCGCCGCTCGCTACGCCAGCGCTGTCGACTTCGCCGCCGAGGTGGGCGAGGAGGATGACCACCTGGGCGCCCTTGGCCCGCACCTCAGGGATGAGGGCGTTGGCGACGGTGGCTGGGTCGCGGAACTCAAAGGGGGCCACGATGGTCGGGAGCGCCACGACCGGGGTCTGCACGGTGGTCAGGCCGATCACGCCGATCTTGACGCCGCTGCGCTCGAAGATGGCGTAGGGCTTGGCCCACTCCGGACGCTCTCCGGTGGCCTTGAGAAAGATGTTGGCCGACAGGAAGGGGAATTTGGCGTCGGCGAACCGGGCCTTCATGGTGTCGATGCCCCAGTCGAACTCGTGGTTGCCGATGGCCGCCGCATCGTAGCCGGCCGCGTTGTAGGCCTCGATGGTCGACTTGCCGCGCAGGGCGGTCGAAACCGCCGGACCCTGCATCACGTCGCCTTCATCGAGCACGAGGGTGCCTTCGGGGTTCTTCGCCTTGTACTGGGCGATGTACGCCGCCACGATGGCCTCGCCGCCCCACGGGCGCGGCGGGTTGGACTTGTCCTTCTGGCCGACCAGAAGGTTGCCGTGGAAGTCTGAGGTGTTGATCACGGTGATGACCTTGGACGCGGCCAAGGCGGAGCAGGAGAGCGCCAGGACCAGGGAGAGGATCACGGTCAGGAGCCTCAGGTTGAGCCGTTTCACGTCGTCAGCCTCCTTACATTGTGAACTCCAGGATATCCTTTCCTAGGGTGGACGATTGTTGCGCCACTCAACCGCGGCCGGGCGGCTCCGGGTAGGCGTCGTAGTCCTCGTCGAACCGGGCCAGCGCCTGGGCGGTCAGGGGGTGCTCCGGGAAAGCCCGCAGCACCTCCAGCGGGACGGTCACGTGGTCCGCCCCGGCGAGCAGCGCCGCGGTCGTCGCCTCGACCGACTTGAGGCTGGCCGCCAGGATCTGCGTCCGGCCTCCAGCCGCCGTGAGGGCCGCCTTGAGTTCGCCCAGGAACTCCGCGCCGGGCCGCCCGTTGGCCTGTTCCCACCGGTTCACGTAAGGGGCGATCATGGTGGCGCCCGCCTCGGCCGCCAGGTAGGCCTGGGCCGGGGTGTAGACGGCGGTCACCAGGGTCGGGACCTTTTCCCCGGCAAGTTGGCGGGTGAGCTTCAGCCCCTCCACCGTGCAGGGAATCTTGATCGCCAGCCGGCGCTGGTCCGCCGGGGTGAGTTCGCCAAACGCGACGTCGAGCGCGCGCAGCTCCCTGGCCTCCCGGCGCATCTCGGCGACGGTGCCCGTTCTCACCTGGGCGAAGACGAGCCCGCCCATGGCCCGGGTCGCCAAGAGCAGGCGGGCAAAGACCTCGGCCCGGCTCGTCGCGCCTTGCGCCCGGTTGGCAGCCTCGGCCCGGCGGACCAGCGTGGGGTTCGTGGTCACTCCGGCCCCCAACCCCAGCTCACTCGCTTCGGCGACTTCCGCCAAGACAGCTGAGTCAAGATAGAGACTCATCGCGTCTCCTTCCTGGCAGACGACTTGTCGTGCTCTTCCTAGTCGTTGTCCCCGTCGTCGCCGTGCTGCCCGCGGTTGCCCCATTTGACCCGGCGTCCCATGTTGACGGGCCGTCCAAGCTCGGAGAAGGGTACCTTGTGGCGGCGGGAGATGACCTCCCACGGCTCACCGGCGAGCCGGTAGCGGACGATGACGTCGGGCCGCACGTGAACCCGCGCGGCCAGATTGACCGCCAGGTAGACGTCGCGCAGCGAGAGGCCGCGATTGAGCCAGACCACCACCGTCGCCCGGGGAACGCCGTAGTAGTCCTCGATGAACCTGGTGGAGACGTAGCGCTCGAACTCGTCATCGGTGTACGCGACCAGGACCGGACGGCTCTTCACGACCTTCACCTTGTGCTTGCCGGCGCGGTTCTCTGTGATGATTACCGTGCGGCCCCGGAACTCCTCGGGTAGCCGGTAGCGTTCGACTATTTCGGTCCAGTGGTGGCCCGTGCGGCGAAGCTCGATGACCCGCTCCACCGGAACGTTCGCGAAGCTCGCCACGTACCAGGCGGGAAGATCTGCCCACGGATCACGCTGGGGAACGGGCGCCGGGCCGTTTTGGATCGTGACGGACACCCCGGTTTGCGGGGCGGGGGCTGGGACAGGGGCCGGAGCCGGTGCGGTGCTGCCCTGCTGTGCGCCGAAGAAGGCCGCCATGGCGCCGAGCATCAGGACGCCGGCCATGGCCTGGGGGTCGTTGGTCGTCACCGTGACGCCGACGGACGTGCCGGCTGCGGCCGGAAGCGCCGCCGAACCGGCGATGAGCAGGGCGAACATTGCAGCAAGGAAACCTGAGGGAACTCTCATGGGGACACCTCCGTCTCCTTCTCCTCCGTGTGTGTTATGCTTGCTCCTCCCTGTGGATCTCGTGAATGCGGCGGGCCAGCTCCTCGCAGAGCCGCGGCACCAGGCCGGTCACGGCCGAGAGGTCTTCCGGGCGGGCACCTTCCAGATGTACGCCGCCCACCACCGCCGCGGGAACGCCGAACGCGCGGGCCAGGAACTCCGCCACCGGACGGACCAGCGCCTCTTCCTGGTGACCGAGGAGCGGCACACAGGTCGAAGTGGCGCTCAGCCGGGCCGGGTCGGCCAGGCTCGGACGGGGCTGGGCCAGGACGACGGTGCCGACGTGCGGCCGGTCGCCGCCACAGACCGTCACCACGAAACCTTGACCGGTGTCTTCGACCGCCACGGCAAGGGCCGTCCGGCCCTCGCCGACCATGAAGCGGAGGCTCCGGGGGCCGGTCATTCCCCGGGCCGCTCCTGGCCGGGATTCTGCCCGTAGGAGGTCTGGAAGGCCACGCGCACCCGGCCGACCTCCTCCGGGTCGAGCGGGACGGCTTTGCCGACGCTCGACGCGTAGACCATGATCTGGGCGGCGCGTTCGACCAGCTCGGCGCCGGAGAGAGCGTCCTTCAAGTCTCGCCCGACCGCGACCACGCCGTGGTTCGCCAGAAGGACCGCGCCCCGCTTGCCCAGCGCCCACACGGCCTGGTCGGCCAACTGCCGACTGCCGGGGATCCCGTATTTCGCCACCGGCACGCCCCCGCCGAACTGCAGGGCCATCGCGTCGAGGATGCACGGAAGTTCCCGCCGGCTGGCCGCCACCGCGGTGGCGAAGAGGGAGTGGGTGTGAACGACCGCCCATACGTCGGGCCGGTTGCGGTAGACGGCGGCGTGCAGACCGGTCTCGATCGAGGGCCGCCGGGACCCCACGATCTCCCCGGTGAGCCAGTCGACCACGCAGAGGTCGTCGGGACCGAAGCGATGGTAATCCATCCCGCTGGGGGTGACGACGAACCGGTGTTCGCCCAAGCGGGCGGAGATGTTTCCGGCGGTGCCTACGACCAGGCCTCGCTCGACCAGGTACTTCCCTGTGTCGACGATCTGCTGGCGTAGCTGCGCTTCTTCGCTGGGCATCCGGCAACCCGCTCCTTCCGGTTTAAGCTTCGAGAATCGTCCCCTCTCTTCCTCCAGACATGGAAGAATCGGCGACAACTGGAAGAATGAAGCTCCCCTCCCCGCTTGGCCCGGCGCTGGGCCGCTGCTAGAATGGGCGTATGGGCAGGAGAGGGGCCTTGCGGCACGGACCCCGGCTGGTTGCGGCCATCGCGCTCGGCTGCCTGGTGGTGGCCTTGGCGGCGCTGATCGGCGGCGCGCGGCTGCCGCGCGCCGGCGCGGCCCGGCCCGACCGGGCCAGCGCGCGCTCGGCGCTGAACGACCACTACCAGGTGGTGGTGGTGGGCGCGAGCCCCGAGGGGATCGCCGCCGCCATCTCGGCGGCCCGGGCGGGCGCCGAGACCCTCCTTTTGGACACCGCGCCGGAGCCGGGCGGGCTGATCACCCGGGGCTGGCTCAACCAGTTCGACCTGAACTGCCTCCCCGACGGCTCGCCCGCCATCCGCGGCTTCTTCGCCGAAATCGTCGCCGAGTTGGGCGGCGACTCCTTCGACCTTCGGCGCGCCCGCCAGGTCTTCGCCCGCCTGCTCGCCGGTCAGCCGCACCTCACGGTGGCGCTCGGCTTGGCCGGCTTCTCTCCGGCCGCGACCGGCCCGGTGGTGACCGGGCTGGACATTCTCCCCGGCGAACCGGGCGCGACCCTCCCCGCCGAGGAAGGACGGCGGCGCATCACCGCCGAGCGGTTCATCGACGCGACCCCCGACGCCGCCTTCGCCGCGGCGGCCGGGGCGCGCTTCACGGTGGGCCGCCAGGATCTGGGGCTTGGCCGGGGCACCATGGCCGCCACCCTGGTCTTCCGGGTCAGGGGCGTCGATTGGCCGGCCGTCCGCCAGGCTCTGCGCGACGACGGCGACCCGCTGACCGGCTCCACTCCCCGTTCGGCCTGGGGCTTCGGCGAACTCGGCCGGGGCTTCGCCTCGCCCGATCCAAGCTTGCGGCTGCGCGGCCTCAACCTCGGGCGGGAGGAGAACGGCGACGTCCTCATCAACTCCCTGCTCCTCTTCGGCGTCGATCCCCTCGACCCAGCCTCGGTGGCCCGCGCCCGGGCCCGGGGGGTGGCGGCCCTTCCCGGCGTCGTGGACTACCTCCGCGCCCGCGTGCCGGGCTTCGGCGCGGCGACGCTGGCCGGCGCGGCGCCCGAACTGTACGTGCGCGAGAGCCGTCACCTGGAGAGCCTTTACCGCCTCACCATCGACGACGTGCTGGAGCACCGCGACTTCCCCGACAAGATCGTCCTGGCCTCTTATCCGGTCGACCTCCAGCCTTACTCGCCCGGCGACCTGGGCCAGGTGGTCGGCAGCCCCCGGGCGTACACCATCCCCTTCCGCGCGCTGGTGCCCAAGGGCTTCGACAACCTGCTGGTCGCCGGGCGGTCGGCCGGGTACGACGCGCTGGCCCAGGGCAGCGCCCGGGTTCTGCCGGTGGGCATGGCGGAGGGGCAGGCCGCCGGGCTGGCCGCCGCCCAATCGCTGGTGGAAGGCCTCACCTTCCCCGAGCTGGCGACGACCGCCGTGGACCGCCTCCAGGAGAGGCTGCGCCAGACCGGGGCTTACCTGCCACCCGTCAGCGCCGTGCTGCCGGCGGACCTGCGCGCCAGCGAGGTTCGGCTCGAACACGACCCGGCCTACCCCGCCGTGCGGCTCCTGCGCCGGTTGGGCCTGCTCTCCGGCGGCTACGACAACGACTACCGCCTCGACGAGCCCCTAACCCCCGCGGCCGCCGGCGCGCTGGCCCGGGAGGCGTTCCGCCGGACCGGCCGGCGGGAGGCCGCCCCGGGCTTCGCCGGAACGGAGCTGAGCCGCCGCCTGGTTTACGAGCGTCTGCTCCTACAACTTACCCACGCGTCATAAGAGTGTGTCGGGGGGATGTGGATGCGCCGCCTGCCCGACCTTTCCGCGCTGGCCCGGCGGCGGCCGGTGGTGGCCAGCGCGGCCGCCCTGGCGCTGACCGCCGGGGTAGCCCGGCTTTTCGACGCGAGCTACCGCATGGTGGTCGCCCGCCTGGTCGGCCCGGAGACGGTCGGCCTGCTGCAGATGGCGGGTTCGGTGTACTCCTTCGCCCTCGGCTTGGCGACCCTCGGCCTCGCGCCCGCCCTGGCCCGGCTGGTGGCGGCCCGCCGCGCCGAGGAGCCCGCCGTGACCACGGCCCGCCTGCTCGCCATGCCCGCCGGCATCGGAAGCGCCCTCTTGCTGCTGGCCGCCGCGCCCTGGCTGGCCGGGCGCGCCCTTCCCGACCCACGGGTGCTGAGGCCGCTCCAGATCCTCGCCTTCGGCCTGATCCCGGCGGCCTACTGCGCCACCCTGCGCGGCCAGTTGCAGGGCACCCAGCGCATGGCGCCGCTCGCCTGGTCCCAGGTGGTCGAGCCGCTGGTCCGCCTCACCCTCGTGAGCCTCCTCCTGGCCGGCGCCTCCAGCCTCTGGTCCGTCCCCCTCCCCCTGCCTCCCGCCGCCCTGCTGGCCATCGCCGGGGTGGTCGCCGAGGGGGTGGAGTGCCTCTTCCTCCACACCTGGCTCACCCGGGCGGCCCGCGGCGCCCGGCGTCCCAAGGCGCCGTCCCCCGCACCCGCCTTCTCGCCGCCGGTGGCCCGGGAACTGCTGCGCCTGGCCGTCCCCCTCATGATCAGCCAGTTCGTCTTCTCGACCGTCGCCATGCTCGACGCCGGGCTGGTCCCCCGCCTCCTCGCCGCGTCGGGCCTCTCGGCCCCCGAGGCCACCCGGCAGTACGGCATGCTCTACGGGATGGTCCTTCCCTTCCTCTTCTTTCCGATGACCCTGATCTTCCCGATCACGGCCGTGCTGATCCCGGCGGTCGCCGAAGCCCGGGAAGCGGGCCGCCACGGCCTGGTGCGCAAGCGCATCGGGCTGGCGGTGCGGGCGACGCTGCTGGTGGAGGCCGGGGCCGCCTTGGTCTACCTCCTCTGGCCCCACCGCCTGGCGGCGCTCGTGGGCGGCGGGTCCGAGGTGACCGCCCTGATCCGGGGCCTGCTCCTCTGGGTGCCCTTCGCTTACCTGGACCACACCGGCGTCTCGGCCCTCATCGGCCTGGGCAACACGAGAGCAGCGCTCGTCGACGGCCTGCTGAACTCCGCCGTCCGCCTGGGGGTCTCCTGCCTGCTCGTCCCGGTGCCGGGCTTCGGGGTGCGCGGGGCCCTGGTGGCCCTGGCCGCCGGAGATGCGGTCGCCACCTTCGCCCACTTCCTCCGCCTCGCGCCCCTGCGGCGCCGCCCGGCCCGGTGAGGCGAAAGCAAGAGGATTGCCGAGGGAAACGCTGAACTCAAAGACATCGAGAGACACCGAAGGGGTGGACCGGGATGAAGAACAATGCGGACGTCGCGGCCGAGGCGCCGGGGAACGCGCCGGCCTGGCCCGGGGTCGACGGCCACTGCGACACGCTCTGGGGAATCGTCGAGCGGGGCGGGAGGCTGCGCGACCCTCAGCCCGGCCTTCAAATCGACCTGCCGCGCCTTCGCGCCGGCGGGGTGGACCTGCAGGTCTTCGCCTGCTGCCCGTTCTCTACCAGGCCCTGGATAGCCCTGAACGGGCGGGTCGGGGCCCGGGGGGTCGCGGCCATGTTCGACCGCCTGCTCTCTGAGGCCGAGGCGCCGGACGCGGCGGTGAAGCTGATCAAGACCCGGGCTGACGTGGAGGAACTCGCTGACTGGGTGGAGGCCGGGCGGCCGGACGGACGCCCCCGGGTGAGCGCGCTGCTCGCGCTCGAGGGCGGCGAGGGGCTCGAGGGCGACCTGCTGTGGCTGCGCACCTTCCACCGGCTCGGGTTGCGCCTTCTAACCCTCACCCACAGCGACCCCAACGAGTTGGCCGACGGCGTGAACCTCGGCGACAAGGCCCGGGGACTCACCCCCTTCGGGCGGGCGGTCGTGTCGGAGTGCCGCCGCCTGGGCATCGTCATCGACGTGGCCCACCTGGCGCCCGCCGGGTTCTGGGAGGTGCTCGATCTGGCGCGCGACGCGGCGGTGGGCGGTGATGACGGCCCGCCCTTCCCGGTGGTCGCCTCCCACGCAGGCGCCAAGGCCGTCTTCGACCACCCGCGCAACCTCACCGACGACCAGGCGCGGGCCATCGCGGCGACCGGCGGCCTCGTCGGCGTCTGCTTCGTGCCCCAGTTCCTGAACGCCGACGCGCCCAAGGCCTGCCTGGAGGACGCCCTGGATCACCTGGACCACTTCGTGCGCCTGGTCGGCCCCGACCACGTCGGGCTCGGCTCGGATTTCGACGGGGTCGACTTCCCGGTCAAGGGGCTGGAGAGCCCTGCCGGCCGGCCGGGCCTGGTGGCCGGGCTCAAAAGACGGGGCTACGGCGACGAGGTCATCGGCAAGGTGATGGGCCGGAACTGGCTGCGAGTCTTGGCGGCAGTGCTGCCGTAAGCCTCAGAGCTTGCTCATGAACCGCCGGAAGGTGTTGTAGGACGCCCAGATCTCCGGGGCGTCGGGTCCCAGTTCGAGCGCCTTGTGGAGGAACTTCTCGGCCTCCTCCAGATCGCCCAGGGCCCAGTGGATCAGGCCCAGGTTGTGGTGGGCGCCGGCGCTCTCGGGGCTGACCGCCAGCAGGCGCCGGGCGTAACGCAGCGCCCGCCGGTATTCCCCCAGGTCGCGGCCGTAGACGGTCGAGAGGTTGAGCAGGATGCCGGGGTCGTCGGGGCGCAGGCGCAGGCCCCGCCGCAGGGCGCGGATGCCCTGCTCCGGGTCGCCGGTCTGGGCGTAAAGCAGCCCCAGGGCGTTCCAGATCACGGGATCGTCGGGCAGGCGGCGGGCCGCCTTCTCGTAGCAGGGAAGCGCCCGGGCGCTCTCGCCGGCCGACTGCAGCGCGTAGCCGAGGGCCGCCCAGTAGTCGCCCGAATCGGGGCTGAGCGCCGTGGCCCGCTCGAGGTAGCGCCGGGCGCGGGTCAGATCCCCCCGGTCTTCGTACAACTCGCCGAGCTGGTAGTACACCTCGGCGTTCTCGGGGTCCAGTTCGCTAGCGGTATAGTAGGCGTGGAAGGCCCGGCCGTATTCGCCGGCCGCCGCCAGCGCCGCGCCGAGCCGCAGCAGCGTCGGCACGTGCCGCGGCCTGAGCGCGTGCAGCACCGTGAAGGCTTCGGCGGCCGCCGGCGCGTTGTTCTGCGTGAGCAGCGCCCGGCCCGTCTCCT
The DNA here is from genome assembly GCA_050260095.1 of Chitinophagales bacterium. Lineage (GTDB taxonomy): Bacteria > Bacillota > UBA5301 > DYFA01 > DYFA01 > JBLNBQ01. The sequence continues at coordinate 2,719 of JBLNBQ010000188.1, read as the reverse complement.
CCCACAGCCGCCAGCGACCGCCTTGCCAGAAGGAGGACGGCTGCCCGCTTCTCAGAGTGCGGAGCAGGTCGAGCGCGCCCCGGGCCTCGCCTTTGAGCAACTTCGCCCGGATCTCGGCCAACAGGCGAGCCGCATCGTCGGAGAGGCGCCGTTCCGTGCGCCAGCCATCGCGCTTTATCGCCCCGGCCACCACCGTCCGGCGGATCTGAGGGGCGCTCAGGGTCTGTTCGTCGTGGGGTGTCATCGCTCAAAGCCCTTCGTAAGACGTCTTTTTCCTGTCCGTGCTGTCAGCTTATGGCCCGGCGGCGCCGGGTGTCCGCGCTAGCCGGTGCGGTGAAGGTGAAGGCTGCGGAAGAGCAGGTCGCCGCGCCCGTCCCAGAACTGCTCCGCACCCGCCCGGGTCAAGAGCCACCATCCGCTCATCCCGGCGAAGTCTTCCCCGAGCCTGGCCAGCACCTCCCGGCCAAGGCGCAGGAAATCGGGGGTCACCGGCCCGCCGGCCGCCTCCCCGGCGCATCCGGCCCGCTCGCACACCTCCTGGGCGTAGAGGCAGGCCATGATCTCCTCCCACAGCTGAAAGCCGCGCTCATCCTGGTAGCTCAGGTGCTGGCGGAGGACCCCCCGCCGGCGGTCGGCCACCCGGAACGAGGCGGCGTGGAAGGTCTCGTGGGCCAGCGCGGAGATGAGGTGGTTGGTGAGCGCCTCGCCCTCCACCTCCGGCACCACGTAGATCGTGATCAGGCCCGGGCGGAAGGCCCCGCCGACGGGAGCCTTCCCCTGGGTGAAACGCACGTCCTGGTAAGACCGGACCAGTTCGGCGAGGCGGCGCGAGAGTTCGTGCACCGTCTCCGGATGGATCTCAGGGGCCGCCACGAACTCCGCCCCCGCCTCCCGGGCGAGCCGGGAGAACTCGTCCGGCGTCATGGAAGGTTCGGGGAACCAGTAGTCTTGCACGGGCGCCCGTTCCACCTCGCGCACCTCGACCTCCACCTGCAGGGCGAAGCCCGGAAGGAACCGGCTGTTCCCGTAGGACAAGGCCGCGATGATCCGGTCGTGATCGATCTCCAGGCTCCGGAAGGCGTGGAAGTCGTAGATCGCCGCGCCGGCCTGCGTCTTCATCCCTCGATGACCGCCTTGATGCGCTTCAGCCCCTCCAGGATGTTCTCCCGGGAAGTGGCGTACGAGAGGCGGAGGTACTCCTCGCCCTCGTCTTCATTGCGCATCCCGAAGGACGAGCGGGGCAGCACGGCCACGTTGCCTTCGTACAGCAGTTTCTCCTGCAGGGCCTTGGCGCCGGGGAGCCCCAGGTTGCGGCAGGCTTGCGTGACGTTGGGGAAGACGTAGAACGCCCCGTGCGGCTTAAGACACGTGACGCCCTTGATCGAGTTGAGGCCGTCGACGATCAGGTCGCGCCGGGCGCGGAACTCCGCCACCATGGCGTGGGACGCCGACTGGTCGCCCGTGAGGGCCTCGACGCCCGCTAGTTGGGTGAAGGTCGCGGTGCACGACTCACAGTTCGTCTCGAGGCGGGCGACCCAGGTGGCCAGCTCCGCCGGCATCACGCCGTAGCCCAGCCGCCAGCCGGTCATGGCGTAGGTCTTCGAGAACCCGTCGAGGATGATGGTCCGCTCCTTCATGCCGGGCACCGACGCGATGGAGTGGAACTCGCCCTCGAAGAGGATGCGGTGGTAGATCTCGTCGGAGAGCACCCAGAAATCGTGCTTCTTCGCCAGTTCGGCCACGGCCTCCAAATCTTCCTTCGGGATGATCCCGCCGGTCGGGTTGTGCGGCGAGTTGAGTATCATCAGCTTGGTTCTGGGCGTGATTAGCCGGGCGACCTCGGCCGGGTCGAGGCTGAACTCGCGGTCCTCCCGGAGCGGGATGGGCACCGGGGTGGCCCCGATGAACCGGATGACCGACTCGTAGATGGGGAAACCCGGATTCGGGTAGAGGACCTCGTCGCCGGGATCGACCGTCGCGAGCAGGCCGTGAAAGATGATCGGCTTGCCGCCGGGGACCACGACGACCTCGTCGGGGGTGAAGCTCACGCCCCGGGTCGCCGAAGTGTACTCGGCGATGGCTTGCCGGAGCGCCGGCAGCCCCGCCGACGGCCCGTAGTGGGTCTCGTTGCGCCGGATGGCGGAGATGCCCGCCTCTTTGACGTTCTCGGGAGTATTGAAATCGGGCTCACCGATCGCGAAGCTGACGATGTGACGCCCCTGGGCGATCAGTTTGTTGACCTCCGCCAGGACCTCGAAGGCGTTCTCCGTACCCAGCCGCTGCAGCCGTTCGGCCATCCGCATCAGACACTACCTCCTTGGATAGTGTTGCCCCAAGATTTCTGGCATAAGTTCCCCCCGGGGAAAAAGATTCCTGCTATTCCTGACCCACCACGGCCAGGAAAGCGGGGTCGTTCGCCAGGCGGGCGAGATCGGGGTCCTTGCGGGCCAGGGAACGGTAGCGATCCTCGAGCGCGATCGCCTCTTTGAGGGCGGCCAGCGCCTCGGCCGGGCGGCCCGCCTGCGCCTCCAGGCAGGCGAGATTGTACCGGGCCGACGCGAAGTCGGGATACTCGCCGGCGAGTTCCTTGAGCGCCGACCGGGCCTCAGCGACTCCCCCCTGCTGCCAGAGCGCCAGGGCGAGGTTCAGCCGCACCACCCTGTCCTGCGGGGCGAGGGCCGCCGCCTTGCGCAAGGCCTGTTCGGCCTGGGCGGGCTGC
>JBLNBQ010000187.1:0-6377 GCA_050260095.1 Chitinophagales bacterium | reverse complement strand
TGCAGATGAACCCGGTGGTCAAGGTCTGGGAACCCGACAAGCAGGGAACGGTCGACCAGTTCCCGATCGTCTGCACCACGTTCCGGCTCTCCGAGCACTACCAGACCGGGAACCTAACGCGGAACCAACCCTGGTTGGCCGAACTCCAGCCGTACATGTTCGTCGAGATCGGCGAGGAGCTGGCGGCTGAGAAGGGCATCAAGAACGGGCAGGAGGTCATCGTCTCCTCCACCCGCGGCGAGGTAAGGGCCTACGCCATGGTGACCAAGCGGTGGAAGCCGTTCAACCTGGGCGGCCAGAAGGTGCACCAGATCGGCATGCCGTGGAACTTCGGCTACCGGGGCATCGCCACCGGCGACATCGCCAACAAGCTGACCCCGCACATCGGCGACGCCAACACCATGATCCCGGAATACAAGGCGTTCCTCGTGGACGTCAAGGGGGTGTGAGTAGATGAGCAAGACGCTGTTTATTGACACCTCCAAGTGCATGGGGTGCCGCGGGTGCGAGTCGGCCTGCAAGCAGTGGAACGACCTCAAGGCTGACATCCAGCCCTACCGGGGCAACTACCAGACGAAGACGGACTTCGCCCATCAGACGTACACCTTCGTCCGGATGGAAGAGGTGGCCACTGATGATGGCGGCGTCAAGTGGCTCTTCGGCAAGCGGCAGTGCATGCACTGCACCGAGGCCACCTGCGAGATGGTCTGCCCGGTGGACGCCATCACCCGGACGCCGGAAGGCGCCCTCAACCTCGACCAGGAGAAATGCACCGGCTGCGGCTACTGCGTCCAGAACTGCCCCTTCGGCGTGCCGAAGCTCGACTACAAGGAGCAGGGCGTTGGCATCTGGAAGAAGAAGGCCGCCAAGTGCAACATGTGCGCCGACCGGGTCGCCGAAGGCATGATCCCGGCTTGCGCCAAGACCTGCCCGCCGGGCGCGATCAAGTTCGGCGAGCGCGAGGAACTCCTGGCGCTGGCCAAGGAGCGGCTCGGGAAGATTCAACCGCTCTTCCCGAAGGCGCAGATCTACGGCGAGACTCAGGTCGGCGGCACCGTGCTCTACCTGCTGACCGATGACCCGGCGCTGTACGGGCTGCCGACCGCGGTCAGCGTGCCCTGGCAGGTCAAGCTCTGGAAGAACTTCGCCCGCCCCGTCGGCGAAGTGGCCCTGGGCGGCGGCCTCCTCGTGATCCTGGCCGGCCTCTTCTTCAACTACGTCATGCCGGCCAAAGAGACACCGCACCACGTGGAAGGGGTGAAGTAAGCGATGGCCAAGATCAAGATCGGAACCGTCCGCGACGGCAAGATCTACCGGTTCGACCCGGTGGAGATCGCCGCTCACTGGATTCACACCATCAGCTTCTTTGCCCTGCTCCTCACCGGACTCGTCCTCTTCGCCCCGGGCGGGGCGGGCTGGTTCGCGAAGCTGGTCGGCGGCGTGGTCAACACCCGCCTGCTGCACCGGGTCTTCGCGGTGCCGTACGCCCTGGTCTCCCTCCCGCTCCTGGTCATCTTCTCCCCGAGAGGAGCCAAGGAGTGGTTCCAGGAGATGTTCCACTGGGATATGGACGACGTCAAGCTCATGATGGGCTACTTCCCCGAGATCCTGGGACGCCACGCTGACCTTCCGGATGCGCCCAAGTTCAACGCCGGTGAGAAGTTCAACTCGCTGTTGACCTTCTTCACGGGCCTCGGGCTTACGGCGTCCGGTATCGTCATGTGGTGGCCGCAGTCGTTCCCGCAGTGGCTGGTGCGCCTGGCCTACCCGGTGCACGACCTGTCCTTCCTCGGCATGTGCGCCATGCTCTGCGTGCATATCTTCCTCTCGGTTGCGCATCCGAAGATGCGGGCCGCTCTGGAAGGCATCACGACGGGCTGGGCCTCCGCCGAGTTCTGCAAGGAACACTACGGCAAGTGGTACCGGAAGGTGGCCACGAAGTAGTCACGGGGCGGAAGCGCCAGTCGGGAGTGGCTGGCAGGAATCCGGCTGAGCATCACAAACTAAGCCACAGGGGGCCTGGCGGACTCTCCCCAGGCCCCTTTCCCTTGCGGAGGAGGCGGAAGATGGACCTGAAAGAACTGGACGCCAAGGTCAGCGAGCTCGAGCAACGGATGCCGGAACTGGCGAACACGCTGGCCTACTACCGGGAATTGTCCCAGACCCTGCGGGAGATCGAGGCGGGGTTGCCGCGGGTCAAGCTGACGGCGAGCGAACCCGAGGCGGAGATCACGCTCAAAGGGGGAGCCCCCCTTGCCGTGCTGGAATCGGTTCCGGTGGACTTCGACGCCTTCGGGCAGGCGTTCGACCGGGTTTTGAACGTCTTCTGGCGCCACCAGCAGGGACGCTCCGAGGAGGCGGCGGCGATCGCCCGGATGCCGTGGCCGCACGACCAGATCGTGCAGGGTTTCTTCTCCGAAGATCTTTCGAGCGTGCTTCAGTTGGCGGAAAGCCGGGGCGTGGACAAGCAACTCTTCGCCTACCTCGTCATGATGGCGATGCGGCCGTTCTTCCGGCGCTATGCTAGCGGGCTCGGGAGGTACGTCAACGACGAATGGTGGAAGCATAACCGCTGTCCGGTCTGCGGGCAGAAGGGCGTCTTCGGACGCCTCGCCCAGGAAGGCCAGCGCAGGCTGGTCTGCCCGCTCTGCGACTGGGAATGGGGCTTCAAGCGGCTGGCGTGCGTGCACTGCGGCACCGAGGACCACACCGACCTGGTGGAACTCGACGTCGAGGAGGTTCCCGGCTATCAGATTCACGCCTGCGACCGGTGCAAGGGCTATCTAAAGGTTGCCGACCAGCGGGGCAAGACCGAACAGGGCTTCGACCTATTCCTGGCCGACCTGGAGACGCAGACGCTCGACCAGGTGGCGCAGGAGCGAGGGTATACGAGGGAGCCGGAGGTCGCGCAGTAGCCGGTCCTAAACAGTGGCGGGTGCGTCTCTTCCTTGCGCCGAGGGCCTTACTCGGTCAAGCAGCGCTCGCCCCTGGGGAAGCAGCGGAGAACCGGGCTATCGGCCATTCATGGCCGGAAGCCCGGTTTGTCGCATCCTGCACCCGGTGGGGGCGCGTGGGGCGCTCTGACCAAAGGAGTCCAAAGGTGGCTGCCTGAGTCGGCCCGGAGAGCTGTCCCCCCAGGAAAAGGAATATTATACCTAATCGGTGTAACCTTCTGCTCGGCATCAACGCCCAGGAAGAGTGGTAGACTTTGCCGTGATCGCTGCACTGAAGGCACTGCACCCCTCGACGTGGATCCTTATGATCGTCCTGATGTTCATCGGCGCCTCCCCGGGCTCGACCGGAGGCGGTGTCAAGACCTCCACCAGCGGTATACTCTTCGCCACCGTCTGGGCCACAGTCCGAGGCGACGGCGACACAGCGCTTTTCCGGCGGAGGATTCCGGCAGAGGTGGTTCGCCGGGCGCTGGCCATCGTGAGCCTGGCCTCCATTCTGCTCCTGGTCACGACCATGATCCTGACTTTTTCCGAGAAGTTCACGCCTGTCCGACTGTTGTTCGAGGCCACTTCGGCTTTCGGCACGGTCGGTTTGACCACCGGCATCACGACCAGACTTTCCGACTTGGGACCGTGGCTGATGATCGGCTTGATGTACACGGGCCGGGTCGGACCGCTGACACTCGCCGCAGCCATCGCGGCCAGACAGAGACAGCACCAGACCCGCTTGGCCGAGGAGCGTGTCCTTGTAGGGTAGGCAATCGGAGGGGATAAGAGTTGGCTAGCACCAAGAGGAAGAGTTTCGCGGTCATTGGCTTGGGGCGTTTCGGAACGAGTGTCGCTCGTAATCTCGCAGCCACGGGTGCGGATGTCCTGGTCGTCGACAAGGATGAACGCCTGGTGAACGCCATCGCCGGTGAGGTGACCCATGCTGTTCAAGCCGACGTTACCGACGAGACGTCCGTAGCGGAGTTGGGCCTGCGCAACGTGGATGTCGCCGTCGTGGCGATCGGGTCAAACATCCAGGCCAGCATCCTCATCTCGTTGATGCTCAAGGAGATGGAGGTGCCCTACGTGGTCGCCAAGGCCACCACCGAGCTGCACGCCCGAGTGCTGGAGCGGATGGGAGTGGATCGCGTCGTCCGTCCCGAACGGGAGATGGGGGAGCGCATTGCCAACTCCCTCACGACTACGAATCTCATGGACTACATCGCGTTTGCTCCCGGCTATAGCATCGTGGAGATCATGGCGCCCGAACAGAGCTTCGGAAAGAGCCTTCGGCAAAGGCCAGCGGGCTGCCGGAGAGGACCCATGCCGGCCGGCGTCATGGCAGCGCCCGGGGGGGCCTCTCCCGGACCCGGATGGCGGACTTTGGCAGGGTAAACGCGCCAGCCGTGGAAGATTGCTTCCAGGGGAGGCGCCCCATCCCGCCGCCCGGCGCCTCCTGGGCTACCGCGACGCTGGCCTTCGGCGAGGAACTCGTGGCGCTGGCGGCCTGACCACCGGCCCCACCTTCAGGGGTCCGCTGGAGGGCGGCGTGGGACCGGTGACCGTCTCGCCCTCCGGCGCATCGCGGTGGAGGGGAACGCCTGCACCAACATCGATCCATCCGGGAGTGAAATGGAATGAGAGTGAAGCGTCTCTGGCTCGGACTGCTGCTCGGCGGGGCGGCCCTCCTGCTTGCCGGTTGCACGGGCAAGCAACTGGTCCCGGTGACCGGCAGCGACCCACAGGTGACCACCATCTATGTGGATGGGCGGGCGGCCGCCCTCGCCAACGGCGGCTTTGGCCTCTCCGTGGCGGTCTCGGGGGCGCGGGGCGAGAATCAGCTGTTCCTGCACGTCGGGTATAACAACCGGTCCGGGGAGCGGTTCGACGCCATCCCCGAGGACATCGCAGTGGAGGCCGAGGGGAGGAGCGGCCGGCGCTACCTGCACGTCTACTCGGCGAACGAGTACCTCGACCGGCTGCGCACCGAACGGAACGTCCTTCTCTTCGCGCAAGCGCTGCATGCCTTTGCCGGCCGGCATACAACGACCCGCATCGTGGAGCACCACGGGTATCACGGCCACTACTGGACCAGCACCACCTACGTCGAGAACGGCCCCGACCCGGACGACTTCTTCCACCTGGTCAGGGACGCCCGTCGCAGCGAACGCGACCTGCACACCTGGGGCAAGGTGCTGCTGAGCCGCACGACCCTCTTTCCGGGCCAGAGCGTGGAGGGTGTCGTGGCGGTGGAGTACGATCCCGCCTACGCGGAGCGTTTCTATGTGAAAGTGCCGTATGGCGGCGAGATTCATCACCTGGAGTTCGTGCTCGAGCAGAACTAGGCAGGGGCGAGCGGCAACCGGACGTGGAAGGCGGAACCGGCGCCCTCCCGGCTCTCCACACCCAGATCCGTCCCCCGTGGCGGAGAACGATGTCGCGACATCTGGGGAGGCCCAAGCCGATACCGTGGGACCCGTAGCCGGTTTCCACGTTGGTAATTCGTGGCGAAGCAAGAAGTCCGCGCCAAGGGCGCGTTTTCCCGGGCGAGCGCGCATAGAGTTGTTCCGGCTCCTGACGGGAGGTGCAAGGCGTGAAGGCCGGATGGCTCTGGAAGGCGCTGGGGAGCGGAGCGGCGCTGGCCTTGGTGGGACTGCTCTCTTATCAGTTCGGTGGGATCCCGGTAACTGGGGAGGGGAGCTGGCTGTCTGCTCCTGCCTCGCCGGTGGCGGCGCGCCCTTCGCCCGCCGCCGCGGCGGACTACGTCATCCTCGCCTATACCGAGCTGGGGATGCACTGCATCCAACCCGACTACTCCGAGTTCTTCATCCTGCCGCCGGGCGTCAACCTCAGAGCCCAGGTCTTCGACCGAAAGAACGGCGGCAAGCCGGTCACCCGCGGCATCGTGGTTGAGTACGAGGTCAAGAACAACACCTATTCCCTGGGCAAGAGCAACTTCTGGCGCTACGCCGCCTCCTACGGTTATCCCCTGGTGCCGGAGGCCGGCCTGACCGGCCTGGGCCTCAAGGGCCGCATGTACGCAGACCCTTCGGGACGCTACTGGAAGGCCGACTTCCTGCCCGTCCTGCCGTACGCGGACGACGCCACGCTGGTCAACCCCTATCAGGTGGCGCGCCTGACCGCCCGGGACGAACGGACGGGCAGGGTCCTGGCGGAGCTGGACGACGTCGTGCTGGCCCTCTCCGACGAGATGGACTGCGGTGGTTGTCACGGGTGGACGAAGACGGGCCAGCAGATCCTGCGGGCCCACGACCGGCGGGCGGGGACGCGCCTCGCGTCCGACCTGCGGCAGGGCGTCCGGCACCGGTGCAACGAATGTCACGCCGACCCGGCGCTGTAAGCGCCGGGTCGACCCCGCCAGCCCTGCCGGGGTCTGGCCGTGCACCGGGCGCACGCCGCCCCGGTCCGGGAGTC
>JBLNBQ010000186.1:0-23796 GCA_050260095.1 Chitinophagales bacterium | reverse complement strand
GCCGGGTACGTGCTCCTGGGGCTCATCGTGGAGGCCTTGACCGGCGAGCCGCTCGACCGGTTCGCGGCGCGCGAGCTGTTCGCCCCGCTCGGCCTCGCCGACACCGGTTTTCTGCGCGTCGCTCAGCCCCTGCCGGCCCACCTGGCGGAGCGCCTCGTCCCGACCGAAGTCCGGCGCGAGTGCGACAAAGGACGCTCCCTCCTCCGCCAGGTCGAGGAGGCCAGCGGCTGGCCGGAAGAGACCCTGGCCGCCTGGCGGACCAGGCACGATCCCGAAGGGCGCCCCCGGGGCGTCGTCCACGACGAGAACGCCGCCTTCCTGGGAGGCGGCGCGGGCAACGCCGGACTCTTCTCCACCGCCCTTGACCTCGTCACTTATGGCCAGTTGTGGCTGGAAGGCGGGCGGTTGGGCGAGGTGCGCCTCTTCCGCCCGGAAACCGTCCGTCTCGCCACCCGCAACTGGACCCCAGGCCTCGCCGAAAGCCGCGGCCTGGGCTGGCAGCTCCCGGGGGGCGACAACTCCTTCGGCGACCTCCTGGCGCGGGAGTCGTTCGGCCACACGGGCTTCACCGGCACGGGCCTGTGGGTCGACCCGGTCCACCGGATGGTGGTCGTGTTGCTCACCGACCGTCTTCAGCTCGGCCGCGCCAACGAACGGCTCTTCCGCACCCGGAAGCTGATTCTCAACAGCCTGGTCGCCGCCTTGAGCGAGGAGGCATGAACGTGGAGTCGTTGGTCGTCTGTGGCAGAGAAGAGGTGGGGCGGGCGGGCGCCGCGGTGGTCGCCGCCGCCCTGCGGCAGCAGCCCCGCCTGGTCCTGGGGCTGGCCACCGGGGAGACCACTCTGCCCTTCTACCGGGAGTTGGTCCGGCTTCACCGGGAGGAAGGCCTGGATTTCGCCGGGGTGACCACCTTCAACCTTGACGAGTACTACGGCCTGGGCCCGGAAGACCCGCGCAGCTACCACCATTTCATGCAGGAGAGATTCTTCCGGCACGTGAACCTCGACCCCGCCCGGACCCACCTGCCCGATGGGCTGGCGACCGATGTCGCCGCCGAATGCCGCCGCTATGAAGCCCTGATCGCCGCGGCGGGCGGCATCGACCTGCAGGTCCTGGGCATCGGCGTGAACGGCCACATCGGCTTCAACGAGCCCGGAACGGCCCTCGCGGCCGAAACCCAGCTGGTCCGCCTGCGCCCGGAGACCATCCACCGCAACGAGCGGCTGACCCAGGCCACCGCGCTGCCGGAGCAGGCCATCTCGCTCGGGGTGAAGACGATCATGCACACCCGGCGCCTGCTCTTGCTGGCGGCCGGACCGGAGAAGGCGCCGGCGGTCGCCGCCGCGCTGGAGGGGCCGGTGACCGACGCGGTGCCCGCCTCGGTCCTGCAGTTGCACCCGGCGCTCACCGTCATACTGGACCGGGACGCCGCCGGTTGCCTCAGGGCGCGGCAGTAGGCCTGCAACGCATGACGGCCGTGCTTCGCGGCGCGCTCGTCCTGCCGGATTCTCTCCTGCCCGGCGGGGCGGTGGTGATCGAAGGGCGCCGGCTGGCCTGGGTCGGACCCGCCGCGGAGCTGCCCCGCCCTGCGCGCCGCCGCCCGCCACGTGGCCGCCGCCCGGACGGCTCAGATGGCGGCCGGCCACGAGGATCCCCGGTCGCCCGCCCCCGTCGCGGCGGAGCTGCTCGGCCTGCACCTGGAAGGTCCGTTCCTGAGCCCGGAGAAGGCAGGCGCCCACGCCGTCGACCGCCTCCGGCCGGTGGACCCGGGGGAGATCGCCACCTGCAGTCGCTCGCCGAAGGGGCCGTGCGCCTCGTGACTCTCGCCCCGGAGCTGGCCACCCCCAGCCAACTCGCCGCTCTGGTCGCCCTCGGCCCCCGCCTTTCGGCCGGCCACTCGAAAGCGACCTTCGCGCAGGCCCGCACGGGCTTCGCGGCCGGGGTCACGCAGGTGACTCACCTCTTCAATGCCATGCCGCCCCTCGGCCACCGGGAGCCCGGCCTGGCCGGCGCCGCGCTGACCACGCCCGGCGGTCCAGAATCGACGGGAGGCGGTCCTGCTGGCCGCCTCCCGTCGTGTGCTTCCACTCTTCTCAGGTGAATCGTCAGTCCAGCGGAGCAAGCACGTGCCCCAGCGTATCCTCCACGGACGACACCGGCACCACCTCGATGCCCCGCAGGTCAGGCGGCACGTCCTTGGCGTTCTCCGTCGGGATGAGCACCTTCTGCACCCCAGCCTGCTTGGCGCCATAGATCTTCTCGTAGACGCCGCCGACCGCCCGGACCCGGCCCTGGATCGAGATCTCGCCGGTCACCGCCACATCCTGCCGGATGGGGCGTCCCTCCACCGCCGAGTAGATGGCCAGCAGCACCGCGGTGCCCGCCGAAGGCCCGTCGATCAGGCCGCCGCCCACCACGTTGACGTGCACGTCGTAGTCGGAGAGTTCCTTGCCGGTCAGCCGCCGGAACACGGAGGCGGCGTTGAAGACCGAGTCTTTGGCCATCGAACCGGCAGTGTCGTTGAAGCGGAGCGCGCCTTTGCCCGGGTCGCGGGCGGGGAAGGCCACCGCCTCGATCTCGATGACCGAGCCGAGGAACCCGGCGACTCCCAGGCCGAAGATCTTGCCGACCTCCGCCGTCGCCGAGGCCTTCACCGTGACGTTGGGGCTGAGCCGGCTCGACTGGTAGACCTGGCGGATATCCTCGCAGGTCACCGTGACCGGCGGGAACTCCGGCCTAAAGGCCGCTGTCTCCGGCGCCGGCGCCTCGTCCTCTGTCGCTTCGGCGGCCTCCGCCGCCGCCTCGCCCGCCTGGCCCGCCGAGGCGGCGATCTCCCGGGCGGCCTTCAGGATGGCTTCGCGGATCTCTCCCGGCTTGAGCGCCCATTCGTCGTCTGCCGCCTTTGCCGTGGTCTGGCGAATGGCCGCCCCCGCCTCGGGCCGGGCCGCCCACTGCTCGGGGTGCGCGGCCGCCTCGCGGTAGAGCGCGACCCCGTAGGCGTCGGCCAGGATCTGCGTCGCCTTGCGGCCCTCGATGGTATACTCGGCGATCAGTTCGGCCGCGCCGGGCTCCAAGGTCACGTTCAGCTTTTCCGCCGCCTGGTTCACGATCCGGGTGATGTCGCCCGGGGTGAGCGGCTCGAAGTAGATTTCGGCGCACCGGGAGCGGAACGCCGGGTTGATGTCGTGCGGATCCCGGGTGGTCGCCCCGATCAGGATGAAGTCGGCCGGCGCGCCCTCTTCGAAGAGCTTCTTGACGTAAGCCGGCACGTTGGGATCGCTCGGGTCGTAGTACGCCGAATCGAAGGTGACTCGCTTATCCTCGAGCACTTTGAGCAGCTTGTTCTGCAGCATCAGGTCCATCTCGCCGATCTCGTCGATGAACAGGATGCCGCCGTGCGCCTCTGTCACGAGGCCAGGCTTCGGCTCGGGCACGCCGCCCTCGGCGAGGTCGCGCCGGGCGCCCTGGTAGATGGGGTCATGCACCGAACCGAGCAGCGGGTTCGTGACTTCCCGCGGGTCCCACCGGAGCGTCGCCCCGTCGACCTCCACGAACGGCGCGTCGGCCGCGAACGGCGTGAACCGGAGGCGCTTGGCCTCCTCGAGCGCCAGCCGCGCCACGGTGGTCTTGCCGACGCCCGGCGGCCCGTACAGGATGACGTGCTGCGGGTAGGGCGAGGCGATCTTCGCGAAGAGCGCCTTGATCGCTCGCTCCTGACCGATGACCTCGGTCACGCTCTGCGGGCGCAGCGCCTCCACCGCCGACCGGGAGAGGTGGCGGCTCTCCAGCTCCTGCAGGTCGTTCAGCTTCTTGAGGGTGGCGGGGTTCTCCGGGCCGCCGTCCTCTTTGAGGACCTGGAGCTTGATCTCCTTCACGTAGTCCTCGTGCCGCTGCTGCATGCGCTCGCTGATCTTCTTCTCAAGCTTGTCCTCGACGGTCTTCCGGGCCAAAAGGTCGGCGATCTCGTCCTCGACCTGGCTCAGGATGCCCGGGATCTCCTCGTCGGGCGGAAATTCGTCGATGGTCGGGTCTTCGTAGACCAGGCGTTCCAGCGCCAGGACACGCTCGCGCAGCTCCGGAGAGCGCATCAGGTGGAGCGCTTCCAGTTTGCCCGCCTTGAGAATGAGCTTATCGGATCCGTAGAGGCTTGAGAGCAGGCCGAACAGGGCCGTCACCTGCCGTTTGAGCTGCTCCTCCTCGCTCCACTTCGCGCCGTCGGGCAGTCCCTTGCTCTCCAGGATCTTACGGATGAACCCCTTCACTGTCGCGCCCCTTTCGTGGACCAGACCCGGCCGGCGCCGGGATTGCCTCCTGCAAGGTCAGGCGGAAACAACCTGGACCTTCAGGCTGACGTGAACCTTCGGGTGCAGCTTGACCGTCACCTCGTAGGTGCCCAGGTGCTTGAGCGGCTCCTCCAGCTCCAGCTTCTTCTTGTCGAGCTTGATCTTCTGCTTGGCCAGGGCATCGGCGATGTCTTTGGCGGTGACCGACCCGAAGAGCCGCCCGCCCTCGCCCATCTTGGCCGGGATGACCACCTCGAGCCCCTTCAGCTTCTCCCCCAGCGCCCGGGCTTCCGCCTCTTCCTTGGCCGCCTTGTTCTCGGCGACCTTCTTCTCCACGGCCAGCGCCTTGAGCGCCCCCTCCGACGCCTCTACCGCCAGCCCCCGGGGCATCAGGAAGTTGCGGGCGTATCCTTCCGAGACCTCCACCGTGGCGCCCCGCTTGCCCAGCGTCGGCACATCCTGTTTCAGAATGACCTTCATACATAGCCCTCCTTTGGCTGCCGGAAGTCGAAGAAGAGGTCGAGGAAACCGGCGACGGCCACCACAACCAGGCCTATCCCGACGGCGATCGCAAAGTACAGGATCACCCACCGGCTGATCTTGTCGACCCCCCAACGGTCGAAATAGTAACAGGTGAGCGAGAGACCTTCAATGAAGAATCCGCCCATGGCTAACAGGAAGAGGTTGCTGGCGAGCGCCCCCATCCCCGGCACCCGGTACACCGTTCCCAGGTACGCGGCGGCGAAGGCGGCCAGGCCAAGCCACCCCATCCACTCCGGCAGCCGCCACGATTTGAACGGCGGGAAGGCCGGCACCTCCCCCAACTTCAGCCGCTTGAACGACTGGCGCACGATCCAGTAGTCGACCAAGCCAGCCATGAGCGACGTCGCCACCAGGATGAAAGGCCACAGCCCGGGCAGGGCCTTGGCCATCGCTTTGGTCTGCGCCTCCTGCGCTTTCAACTGTTCCTTCGGCACGAACGAGAACCGCTTCATCAGGTTCAGGCTCTGCTTCTGGGCCAACTCGGTCTCGCGGAGGTAATCCTTCCAGAGATTGACCCCCAAGACCCAGAGCGAGAAAACGAACTGCAGCAGAGTGGCGAAGAACGCCACCACACCGGCGAGGAGCACGGTCCGGATCGCGCTGTAGCCCTTCTTCACGCCGTAGCCGATCGCCAGGCCGCCGGCCGCCGAGGAGATGACGGTTATGAGCAGGCCCGGGGAACCGCCCACGAGCCCGGACAGCCCGGCCGCCACGATGGCCGACAGGATGGCCGTCGGCAGCCCGTAGCGGTAGGTGACGATGGTGAGCGGCACCGGAATGGCGAAGCTCAGGAAGAACAGCGGCGGGATCCAGTTGCCGATGATCGCGAAAACCGCCGCCAAAGCTGCGAAGAGCGCCCCTTCCACCAGCGAGCGCGCGGTGAAACGGCCGCTCTCCCTGTTGCCTGGACCAGTATTAGGGCTCATCCACTTCCCGTCCGTTCTTCAAGATAGCGGCGGAAGGCGGTGAAGTCGCCGTACCACTGCTCGATCTCGTGAGACTTGGTGATGTTGACCGCCACTTTGCTCTCCACCTGCATGTCGAGCCGGGAGAAGGTGATCCCCAGGCGCCGCCCGAGCAGGTAACAGGCGACGACGACGTTGGCCAGCGCATCGAGGATGGCCTCGTCGCTGTTCTTGATGAGCGCTTTGAAGAGGCCGGAGACGCCGCCGACCAGCTCGGCCTTGAGCCATTCGATGGTCCGCACGTTGCGGGCGATATCCAGTTCCGGCTTCGCCATGCCCTTTCCGGCCTCCTTGCGGCTCATCTTCCCCGAATCCTCTAGTTATTCGGTGGGCCGGAGAGCCTTTCCTCCCCGGCCGCCCGCGCACTTCCTGGAAGGGCTGGAGTCTGCCGACCCGGCAGGCAGGCTTTACCGGTCGCTCACCGCGCCGGGCTTCGGCCGGCGAACCTTGAGCGCCTCGAACCAGAGGATGCCGACCACGCCGGCGGCCAGGCTGACCGCCACGTCGCCCCAGGCCAGCGGGGCCAGGTGAAGGACTCGCCGCAGCACCGGAAGGTTGAGGCTCAGGCTCAGGAAGGCGGTGGCGCCGCCCACGACCCACCAGAGGGCGGCGTTGGGCGTGCGCAGGGTTTGCAGGATCGTCTGGGACCAGGAGCGGTTCGCCAGGATGAGCCCCAGGTTGGCGACGATCAGAGCCGTGAAGGCCAGCGTGCGGGATTCGTTCTCGCCGAGCCCGAGGCGGTACAAGGAGAGGGCGTAGACCGCCAGCGTCACCAGGAGGACGGTGGCCCCCTGCAGGACGCTCAAGCCCAGCACCCGGCGGCTGAAGAGCGGCTCGCGCGGGTCGCGCGGCGGGCGGTGCATCACGCCGGCCTCCTCGGGCTCCGCCTCGAAGACCACCGAGCAGGCCGGGTCGATGATCAGCTCCAGGAAAACGATGTGGACCGGGTAGAGGATGAGCGGCCACTTGAGCAGCACCGGGATCAGCGACAGCCCCGCGATGGGCACGTGGATCGCCAGGATGTAGGCGATCGCCTTCTTGAGGTTGTCGAAGATGCGCCGCCCCTGCCGGACCGCCCCCACGATCGAGGAGAAGTCGTCGTCGAGCAGGACGATGGCGGCGGCCTCCCGGGCCACGTCCGTCCCGCGGGCGCCCATCGCCACGCCGATGTGGGCCGCCTTGAGGGCGGGCGCGTCGTTCACGCCGTCCCCGGTCATCGCCACCACTTCGCCGCCCATCTTGAGGGCGTTCACCAGGCGGAGCTTCTGTTCGGGGACCATGCGGGCGAAGACGTTCACCGTCCGCACGCGCTCCCGCAGCACGGTGTCGTCCATCTCCGCGAGTTCCGGCCCGGTGATCACCTGGTCGGGGGCGGTGAGGCCGATCTCCCGCGCGATGCTGCGGGCGGTGCCAGGGTAGTCGCCGGTAATCATCACCACGCGCACCCCAGCGCTGCAGCACTCGCGCACGGCGGCCGGGACTGTCTCGCGCACCGGGTCGGCCAGGCCGACCAGCCCGAGGAACTCGAAGTCGAAGTCGTGCTGTCCGGCCGGCAGCGCCTGGCTCGTCGCCCTGGCCACCCCGAGCACCCGCAGGCCCTCCTCGGCCATGGCTTCCAGGCGCCGCGACAGGTCGGCCCAGGTTGCCTGGTCCAGGTGGCAGAGGTCGGCGATGGCCTCCGGCGCCCCCTTCGCCGCCACGATGAAGTCTTCTCCGCCCGGCGACTTCCAGACATGGGTCAGCGCCAAGAGTTCCCGGGAGAGCGGGTATTCTTCGGTGAGCGTCCACTCCTTGTGGAGGTGTTCGGTCTCGGCAAGCGCGGCGTCGCCCAGGTCGACCAGCGCCTTTTCCATCGGATCGGTGGGTTGCTGCTTGCAGGCGAGGATGGCCGTCTCCACCAGGGCGTGGAACTCTTCCGGCAGGGCCTGGGCCGCCGCGTCGCCGGCGCGCCAGAGGCTGCCCGCAGCGTAGAGCTGCCCCACCGTCATCCGGTTGACGGTGAGAGTGCCCGTCTTGTCGACGCAGAGCACCGTCGCGGCACCCAGCGTCTCGACGGCCGGCATCCGGCGGGTCAGCACGCGCCGCTGCGAGAGGCGCCAGGCGCCCAGGGCGAGGAAGATCGTGAGCACGACCGGGAACTCCTCGGGCACCATGGCCATCGCCAGGGTGATCCCGGCGAGCAGGCCGCCCAGCCAGTTCCCCCGGGTGAGGCCATAGACCAGGACCACCAGGCAGCAGAGCGCCAGCCCGAAGACCGCCACCCGCCGCACGAGCCGGTCGGTCTCGCGCTGCAGGGGAGTCTGCGAAGCCTCCATGGTCTGCAATGCCTTGCCGATCTTGCCGATCTCGGTCTGCGCGCCGGTCCCCTGCACCACCGCGATGCCCTGACCCTGCACGACCAGCGTGCCGGAGTAGACGAACGGGAGATCATCCCCGCCCGGCGCGCCGAGCGGCAGTTCCGCGGTGGCCGCCGTCTTGCGCACCGGCACCGACTCGCCGGTGAGGAGCGACTCGTCGATCGACAGGTTGTAGGCACCCAGCACCACGGCGTCGGCGGGCACGCGGTCGCCTTCCGACAGGAGAAGCACGTCGCCCCGGACCACCTCGCGGCCGGGGATGCGAACCTGCTGGCCGTCGCGGATGACCAGCGCCCGGGGGCTGGAGAGGTCCCGCAAGGCCTCGAGCGCCCGCTCGGTCTTGCGTTCCTGGATGAAGGTGATGCCCATGACGACGAAGACGAAGCCGAGCAGCATGAGGGCTTCGTGGAGGTCGCCCAAGAGAAGGTAGATGAGGCCGCACGCCACCAGGAGCAGGAACATGGGCTCGCTCACCACTTCGAGGGCAAGCGCAGCGAGGCCTTTCCTCTTCGCGCTGGGCAGCTCGTTGTAGCCCTCCGTCAAGAGCCGGCGCGCCGCCTCGGCGCCCGCCAGTCCGATGGTTGGTTTGGGTGCCATGCCGGTACTCAAATCAGCCCCTCCTTCAACTGTCCTGAGGCGCCTTGACGACACAACAAAACGCCTGCGGAACCGTTTTGGTATGGTCCCGCAGGCGTTAAACCTGCTGCATAATGCCCAGCCCCACCGCCGCCACGAGGCGACGATCGCCTGCTCCGAGTTATTTGCTTTTCTGGATGAGCCTGGGAACGGGTGTGGTTGCTTTTGAGCTTACCACAGGGCGTCTTGGACTGTCAAGCGAAGCGGAGGCCCCGTGGGGAGCCTCCGCGCCTTCTTGCTCAGGTGCCGCTACTCCAGGGTGTACGGCAGCAGGGCGACGATCCGGGCCCGCTTGATGGCCACGGTGACCTGCCGCTGGTGCTTGGCGCAATTGCCGGAGATCCGCCGGGGCAGGATCTTGCCGCGCTCGGTCAGGTACCGGCGCAGGCGGGTCGTCTCCTTGTAGTCGACGTCCGCTATCTTATCGACGCAGAACTGGCAAACCTTACGCTTGCCCTTGCGTCCACGTTCACGAGGCATCGCGCTTCCTCCTTCTTCCGATAGTCTCCCTTAGAAGGGGATGTCGTCGTCCACATCCAGGTCGGCCAGGTCGTCGGGCGCAGCGGCGCCGGCGCCGGCGCCGGCGGCACGCCCTGCGGCGCCCGCGGCCCGTTCGCTGTCCTTCGGCCAATCCAGGAACTGGACATTCTCCGCCACGACCTCGGCGGCCTTGCGCTTCTGCCCGTCCTGGGCCTCGTAGGAGCGGATCTGCAAGCGGCCCTCGACGGCCACCATCCGCCCTTTGCCCAAGTGGTTGGCGCACAGTTCACCGAGCTTCTCCCAGACCACGATGTCGATGAAGTCGGTCTCCCGCTCCGCCTGCCCGCCCCGGGGGCGCCGGTCGACGGCCAGGGTGAAACGGGTTACGGCCTTGCCGCTCTGCGTATAGCGCAGGGCCGGGTCGGCCGTGAGCCTGCCGATCAGGATGATCCGGTTGAGCATTGGCTCGCCTTCTCTCCGGACTTACTCGTCGGTACGCACTAGCAGGTGGCGGATGACGTCGTCGGTGATCTTGAGGACGCGCTCCAGTTCGGTTGCGACCGCAGACTCGCCCTGGAAATTCATCACCACGTAGAAGCCCTCGGTGAATTCCGCGATCTCATAGGCCAGCTTCCGCTTGCCCCACTTCTCGGTCTTGACGATTTCGCCGCCCCGGCCGGAGATCAGCTCCTGAACCTTGCCGATGCGGGCGTCGAGCGCCTCTTCCTCGAGGTTGGGATTAAGGACCAGCATGAGTTCGTATGGATGCACCGTGCTTCACCTCCTCCCTTTGGACTTGCGGCCCCGCAGGGGGTGATCTGCGGAGCAGGGGACAGGACCCGCCGCATGCGCGGACAGGGCTTTCATATTATACCAGAGACTGCCCGTCCAAACAAGGCACTTCGTAGTCCACCGTCACGCTCGGCACCGCCCGCACCGTAGCCAGGAACTGGGAGACTTTGACGTGCTCGGGGTGGACCTGATAGGCGTCGAGGTCGTCCAGCGACTCGAAGTGAGCGACCAGGGCCAGGTCGTAGGAGCGCTCCGAGCGGACGACGTCGAGCCCGACCTCCAGGTGGCGCAACTGGGGCACCTTCCCGGCCATGCCCAGGATGACTTCCTTGGCCCGGGCGAGGTTTTCCGGGGAAGGATCTTGCAGCTTGAAGAAGACGATGTGTCTGATCATCCGGTCTCCTCCTTTCCCAGCGGGACAGGGCAGCCCGCCGGCTTCATTCGCCGTCTTCCTCCGGGTGAACCGGCGGCGGCGCGCCGGCGGGACGGGCCGGCGGAGGCGCGCCCTCCGGCCGGCGCCGGGCCGCTGGTTTGCCGGGGCGGCCCGTTTTGCGGAGGCCAGCCGGTCTTTCCGGGCCGCCGGACCCTTTGGCGCCCGGCTTCCCGGGGGCGTTGGGGCGCACGGCGGCGCCCGGCCGGTGACCGCCCCGCCGCACCGGGGGCCTGGGTCGCGTCTTGATCTCGGGCACTGTGCCCGGAGGGAGCAGTTCCTTGACGCCCCGCTCGAAGATGGGCCGGGCCAGCATCACGATGTGCCCGCACCCCAGGCATTTCAGGCGGAAGTCCATCCCGACCCGCAGGATCTCCCAGACATCGGAGCCGCAAGGATGCTCCTTGCGCATCCGCACCAGGTCGCCCACCCGATAACGGACCGGAGTGTTGTTCACTGCGCGGCGTCCTCCCCCGCCGGCGTGCCTGTGGTCGCCAGCGGCGACTTGCTGCCTTCGCTCCCTTTGACGAGCAGCAGGCGATGGGGGAACGGGATCTCGATCCCCAATTGGTCGAAGCGGTCCTTGATCTGCCGCTTCAGCTGACGCTCCACGGTCCACTGCTCCATCGGCTTCGTCCGAGCCACCACCCGGATGGTGATGCCCGACTCCCCCAGCTCCTGGACCCCAAGAACAGAGGGTCCCTCCACCAACACCCGGGCATTCGCCTTGGCGAAGGCGGCGAAGAGTTCGTCGAGCGCCGCGACCGCCCGGTCGAGGTCGGTGTCGTAGGAGACCGACACGTCGAAGAGGACGCGCATGGACGGCCCCATGTGGTTGGTCACCTGGGAGATCTGCCCGTTGGGGATGATGTGGAGCTCTCCTCCGAAGTCTCTGATCTTGGTGATCCGTATCCCCATCTCTTCGACCACGCCGGAAACGCCGGAGGCGGTGATGTAGTCGCCCACCCCGTACTGGTCTTCGAAGAGGATGAAGAAGCCGGTGATGACGTCGCGGACCAGGTTCTGCGCGCCGAAGCCGATCGCCAGGCCGCCGATGCCGGCCGCCGTGAGGATCGACGTCGTGTTGAACCCGAGGTGCTGGAGGGCCATCACGGCGGCGAAGAAGTAGATGGTGTAGCGGGCGATCGAACTGGTCAGGGTGGACAGGGTTTTGGCCCGCCGTTCGTCGAGCCGGATGTGTTTCTCTGCGGCGCTCTGCCGGAAGAGGCGGACGATGAACGCTTCGGTCACCCGCACCAACAGGCGGGCGCCGATGATGATCAGGAGTACCACCAGCGCTTTGCTCGCCACCAGGAGCAGCACGCTACCGGTCAGGGAAGTGCCGAACCGCTGCAGGCTGGGGAGAAACCCCGCGGCCGCCAGAAACATGCTTGTCACGCTCTTCTCCTCCTACCGAAACCCTTCCAAAAGGCGCAGCGCCCGGTCGGGGTCGCCCATCGGGAACAGGTGGACGCCGGGAACCCGCCCCCAGAGTTCGCCGAGGACCTCCCGGGCCAGCCGCAGCCCCTCCTCCGGACCACCCTGGGCCAGCCGGTCCAGGAAGCGCGGGGGGATGTGGATGCCGGGCACATGTTCCGCCAGGTAGACGGCGGAGCGGTAGCTCTTGAGCGGAAGTACGCCGTAGAGCACCTTGACCCCAAGCCCCGCCACCCGGCGTTCGAACGCGAACGCCTGCTCTGCGTCGAAGACCGGCTGCGTCTGCACGAACCGGACCCCCGCCCGCACCTTGGCCGCAAGCCGGGAAACCTCGCGGTCCTGGTCACCGTCGCCCGGGTTGGCCGTGCCGCCGATGAGGAAGTCGGTCGGCGCCTCCAGAGCCTTGCCGTTCACGTCGACGCCGGCGTTGAGCGACTGGGCCAGGGCGGCCAGGCCCAGCGCGTCCACGTCGAAGACGCCGGTCGCCTGAGGATGGTCGCCGCGCTCCGGACGGTCGCCGGTCAGCGCCAGCACGTTGCGGACGCCGAGCCCCGCCGCGCCGAGAAGCTCCGCCTGGAGCCCCAGGAGGTTCCGGTCGCGGCAGGTCAGATGGAAGATCGCCTCGATGTCCAGGTCCTTCTGGAGCAGGTGGGCGCAGGCGATCGGGCTCATGCGCAGGTTGGCCATGGGGCTGTCGGCGATGTTCACCGCATCGACCTTCCCCGCCAGCCGCTCCGCCTTGCCCAGCGTCGGACCGGGGTCCGCCCCTCTGGGCGGCTCGAGTTCGACGGTGACGACGAATTCGCCCCGCTCCAGCTTATCCCGGAGATGCGCCACTACTCCCTGCTCCCTTCCGTGAAGGACTGCGCCAGCCGCACGGCGGCCACCGCGTCCTTCCCGTACCCGTCGGCCCCGATGGACCGGGCGAACGCCTCGGTCACCACGGCCCCGCCGACCAACACTTTCACTGGGGCCCCTTCGGCCCGCAGCGCCTGGATCACCTGCGCCATGCCCATCATGGTGGTCGTCATGAGGGCTGAGAGACCGACGAGGGACGCCCCCTCCCTGCGGACCGCTTCCACGATACGCCGGGCCGGCACATCCTTCCCCAGGTCGACCACCCGGAAACCGTGATTCTCCAGCATGACTGCGACGATGTTCTTGCCGATGTCGTGGATGTCGCCTTCGACCGTCGCCAGGACCACCGTGGCCCGGGACGCCCCGCCCCCCGCCTCAGCCAGGTGGGGCTTGAGTTCGGCGAACGCGGCGCGGGCCGCCTCGGCCGCCAGCATCAGCTGGGGCAGGAAATAGTCGCCCCGCTCGTAGCGGCGACCGACCTCTTCCAAGGCCGGCACCACGGCCCGGTTGATCACTTCCAGCGGCGCGGCTTCGGCGAGCGCCTTTCCCACCAAGTTCGCCACCCGGCTGGACTCCCCTTCCACCACCGCGCGGAAGAGGGGCGCCACCCAACCCTCGGCGGCCGGCGAGGGTGCGACGACCACCGGCGACCCGGCACTCTCGGGAGCAGGCAATGGGGCGGCGGCGGGGGCCGCGGCGGCAGCAGCCGCGGGCCGCTCTTCGGCCGGAAGGGAGGCGAGGAAGGCCCGGGCGTGCGGGTCGCGGTTCACCAGCACGGCGCCGGCCCGCAGCGTCTCCCACATCCCCTGGTCGAGGGGGTTGAAGATGGCCGCATCCAGGCCGGCGGCCACCGCCATGGCCAGGAAGGTTCGGTTCAGCAGCGGCCGGGCGGGCAGCCCGTGCGAGACGTTGCTCACCCCGAGCACCGTGGCGACGCCGAGTTCCTCCCGGACCAGCCGGACCGCCTTCAAGGTCTCCGCCACCTCCGCCTGCTGGGCGCCGGCGGCCAGGACCAGGCAGTCGATGAGCAGGTCGGAGCGGCGCAGGCCGAGCGCTTCCGCCGCCTCCACGATCCGCCGGGCCACCGCCAGGCGGTCTTCCGCCCGAGCCGGGATGCCCCGCTCATCCAGCGTGAGGCCGAGCACCGCCGACCCGTAGCGGCGGGCGAGCGGCAGCACCTCCGCCAGGGAGGCTTCCTTGCCGCTCACGGAGTTGAGCAGCGCCCGGCCGGGGAAAACCTCCAGTCCGGCAGCCAGCGCCCCACCCGTCGCCGAGTCGATGCTGAGCGGCACCGGTACCGCCGCCGCCACCGCCTTGACGGCGGCGCGCATGGCCTGCGGCTCATCCACGCCGGGCACCCCGACGTTGAGGTCGAGCACCTGGGCGCCGGCGGCCACCTGACTCCGCGCCTCCTCCCGGTAGACCGCAAAGTCGCCGGAGCGCACCGCGTCGGCGAGCCTCCGCCGGGCCGTGGGGTTGAGCCGTTCGCCGATGGCCGCCGGCAAGCCGGCCCTGCTCACGTGGACGACCCCGCCGGGTCCGGCCAGGTAAAGGTCGGTGGGCGCCGCCGCCGCGGCGACGCAGGCCGGCCGGCCCGCCCCGCGGCCCGCCTCCCGCACCGCCTCGGCCAGGGCGCTGATGTGCGCGGGCGAAGTGCCGCAGCAGCCCCCGACGAGGCGGACGCCCGCCTCCAGCAGGCTCCGCCCCGCCTGGCCGAACTCGGCGGCCCCGAGCGGGTACACAGGTCGCCCGTCGACCAGCCGCGGGAGCCCGGCGTTGGGCTGGACCGCGACCGGCACCTGGGCGACCGCGACCATCCGGTGCGCCAGCGGGATGAGCTCCTGCGGCCCCAAGGAACAGTTGGCCCCCACGAAGGCCGCGCCCAGGCCCTGGAGCACCACCACGACGGCCTCTGGGTCAGCGCCGAGCAGAGTGCGCCCATGTTCGTCGAAGGTGAAGGTCGCGGCGACCGGCGCGCCGAGGTCGCGGGCGGCGAGCAGGGCGGCCCGCGCCTCGCCGAAATCGGAAAAGGTCTCGAGCAGGAGGAAATCAGCCCCGCCCTCCAGCAGGGCTTTGGCCTGCTCCTGGAAGACCTCGTACGCTTCGCGGAAAGAAAGGGGCCCGAACGGCTCCACGAACTCACCGGTGGGCCCCATGGAGCCGGCGACGAGCGCCCCCTCGCCAGCGGCCTCCCGGGCTAGCCGCGCCCCGGCCGCGTTGAGCTCCGCCACCGAGCCGCCGAGCCCGTAGGCCGAGAGTTTGCGCCGGTTGCCGCCGAAGGTGTTGGTGGTGATGACCTGGGAGCCGGCGGCTAGGTAGGCCCGGTGCACTTCCCGCAGGACCTCGGGATGAGTCAGGTTCCAGGTCTCCGGGCACTCCCCGGCCGTCAACCCCGCCGCGATGAGCTGCGTGCCGAGCGCCCCGTCGAGCAACACCGTGCCGCCGTCGAGCAACGCCGCTAGCCGGAGGGCCCGCCCTGCCGCCTGGTCCATCACCTCAGCTCCTCCCTCCCGAGGCCGCCTCGCCGGGCCGCCGTCCATTCCAGGTTTCGGTCTCATACTTGCTCCGGGCGAGTTCCTCCGCCCTCTCCCGCTCCGCCGCGGAGAGGCCGCCCGGCTCGAGTTCGACGCCGAAGGTCTCCGCCACGCCTTGGGCCACGGCCTGCGCCACTTCGGCAAAGCCCACCGGACGCCCAAGCACCGCCGAGAGAGAGGTTGCCTTTCCGGTCAGCGCCCGCTGCAGGGCTTCCCGGCTGGTCCGGCCCGGCGCGGCGAGGCAACGCACCAGCTGGTCAGGAGCAAAAGAGAGCAGGATCGAGCCGTGCTGCAGGATCGCCCCGTGGCGCCGCACCTGGGCTGAACCGACCAGCTTGCGGCCGTCCACCACCAGTTCATAGAAGGACGGCGCGTCGAAGCAGGCGGCAGACCGCTCCCCGCCCCGCCGCTCGGCGGGAGTCATCTCAGCGGGCACGCCGAGCTTTCGGAGCCCGGCCGCCAGCCCCTCGCCGATGGCTCGGTACGCCTCGATCACGCTCCCCCCGAACCCGGGGTAGCTCTCCGGGACCACGATGGCGTAGGTGACCTCGTCGGCATGGAGCACCGCCCTTCCGCCCGTCGGCCGGCGCACGCAATCGAAGCCCTGCGCCGCACAGCCGGCCAGGTCCACTTCCCGGTCGCGGTCTTGGAAATACCCCAGCGACAAGGCGGGCGGGTCCCAGCCGTAAAAGCGCAGGGTCGGCGGGGCTTCGCCGCGCCCCACCGCCTCCATCAAAGCTTCATCCACGGCCATGTTCCAGGCGCCGCGGCCTGCGCCGGTCTCCAGGAGCCGCCAACGCCGGGTGGGCGCACCCCCGGTCTCGCCGGTCCCGGTATCGCCAGGTCCATCCACCAGCCCCGGAAGCCCGGTCTCGGCCAACGCCCGGCTCACCTCGCCGGGCGTGAGCGGCCGGGGAAAGTTGTACTGCGTGCCCCCCGGGCGCTCGTTGTAATAGGGCCGGTTGCAGTCGGGGCACCCGGAGGTCTGGAACGCCTCGCCGCCGGCGAGCGCCGCCCTGACCTGGGCCGCGGAAAGCGTGAACCCGGCCAGCCGCCCGGCCGCGTCGAACCGGAAGGGGCCTTCCCAGCCGCCGCCGGGCCGCGGGGCGCCGGGCGCCAGCAGGTGGTTGTGCAGGAGCCACCGGGCCACCTGGAGGCGCCGGTAGACGCCGAGGTCGGGTGGCGCAAGGCTCGCCAGCGGTGTCCCCGGCACCGGGGTGAAGGCGAAGAGGCCGACCGTGAGGCCCAGCCCGTAGAGGCGCGCCAGCATCTCGGCCGCCTCCCGCTCGCTCTCCCCCAACCCGACGATGAGGTGGGTGGAGATGCGGCCGGGGAAAGCGGCCGAGGCCGCTTCAAACAGCTCCAGCGTCCGGTGGAAGTCGCCGCTCTTGACCTTGGCGAAGACCTCCGGCGTGGCTGCGTCGAGCGGGATGCCGATCCGGTCGACCCCCAGCGCGAACCATTCCGCCAATTCGCCCGGATCGCACGGGGTCAGCGAAAGGCTGACCGGAGGATGCGGGACTTCCTTCAGGCTGGCGAGGAAGCTCCGCAGGCTCTCCTTCCAGCCAGGAGCGTTGACCCCCTGGACGCACAGGCGGCGGAACTGGCTCTCGCCCAGCTCCCCCAGCCTGGCCAGGAGTTCGTCGTCGCCGAAGGACGGCCAGATAATCCGGGAGAGCCGGTCATCCCGGCCCTCCGCGTTCCTGGCCTGGGGGCAGAAGGCGCAGCCTCCGCCGCAGCGGCCCTCCAGCATCAGATAGGCAGTGGTTGGCAGGTCGCTCTGCCGGACCCGGGACAAGCCCAGGACCCCGGCGGTCCCCAGTGAAAGACGCACGTCGATCCTCCTAGCAGGGAGAACGGGTCAAGCCGAATGCGACCGGGAGAACAGGAACGCGCAGCACTCGTCAAATTCGACGAGTTCCCGGCCGAGTTCCTCGGCCCGGCGCCGGGCGGCCGGCGTGGGCTGCACGATCACGTCCACCCCCGCCTCGACCGAAGCCAGGTCGATGGCCTCCCGGTAACTCCCGCGCGGGCGCATGCAGCCCAGGATGAGCTGGGCCTCGGGCAGCCGGGCGCGCGCCTCGGCGAAGAACCGGGCCACCTCCTCCACCGGGGGAGGGGTGCAGAACGCGAACCGGGTCCCGGGGGTGGGCAGGAAGACGAGCATGGCCAGGGAGGAGACCTTCGCCTCCGCCAGCATAGCCAGCGCCCGGAACTCCGGCCCGAGGTCGCCCCCGTTCAGTCCGAGACAGACGTGGGGCACCGTCGGCAGGCGCGCCGAGAGCGCCCCCAGCGCGGCGAGGTAATCCTCGGGCGTCGCGTCGAGACCGTAGACCTCCCTTAAGGTCTGCGGGTCGCCCACGAAGTCGAAGGAGGCGACGTCGGCCCATTCGGCCAGTTCGGCGGCGCCAGCCTCGTCGACCAGGCCCGGGTGGGCGTTCAGCCGCACCTTCCCCGCGAGCGCCTTCAGCCGGTCGACCTGGCCGGCGAACGGCACCAGTCCCCCCCGGTCGCACCCGCCGCTCACTAGCAGGCTCTTGACCTCGCCCTCCGGCGCGACTTCGCCGGGAGCGGCCCGCCGGAGGTCGGTCATGGTGGTCAGGTAGTGTCCGCCGCAGTGGGCGCACCCGAGCTGGCACTCGGTGCCGGTCACGCTCACCGCCCGGGTGGAACGAGGCCAGACGCAGGTCAAGGGACGTTGCTGGACACCCGCTCCACTTAGGGGTGGGTTCGTCATGGCTTCCACCGCAAGTCGGGCTGGCGGGCGGCCCGGGCCTCGTCGAGCCGGCGCACCGGGGTGTGGTGCGGGGCCGCCTTGACCTTCTCCGGTTCCTCCTCCGCCTCCCGGGCGATCTGGACCAGAGCGTCCACGAACGTGTCGAGCGTCTGCCGGCTTTCGGTCTCGGTCGGCTCGATCATCATGGCTTCCTCGACGATCAGCGGGAAGTAGATGGTCGGCGCGTGGAAGCCGAAGTCGAGCAGGCGTTTCGCCATGTCGAGCGTCTTGACCCCCTTGGCCTTCTGCCGGTTGCCGGAGAGCACGAACTCGTGCTTGCAGAGCCGGTCGAAGGGGACGTCGAAGTGCGGCCGCAACTTCGCCAGCAGGTAGTTGGCGTTCAGCACAGCGTCTTCGCTGGCCGCCGCGAGGCCTGCGGCCCCCAGCGCCCGGATGTAGGTGTACGCCTTGACCGCCACCAGGAAGTTGCCGTAGAAGGCCTTCACCTTTCCGATGGTCTGCGGCCGGTCGTAGTCGAGGCGGAAGCGCGCTCCCTCCGGCGTCTCGTCCTTGACCACCCGCGGCACCGGCAGGTAGGGCACCAGCCCGTCTTTGACCCCCACCGGCCCGGAACCGGGGCCCCCGCCCCCGTGCGGCGTGGCGAACGTCTTGTGCAAGTTCAGGTGGACCACGTCGAAGCCCATGTCGCCCGGACGGGCCTTGCCCAGCACCGCGTTGAGGTTCGCCCCGTCGTAGTAGAGGAGCGCCCCGGCCTGGTGGACGATCTCCGCGATGGCCGTGATCCCTTCGTCGAAGAGGCCGAGCGTGTTGGGGTTGGTCAGCATGAGCGCCGCCGTGTCGGGACCGATGGCCTTCTTCAGCGCCTCGAGGTCGACCCCGCCGCGCGCGTTCGACGGGATGCTGACCACCTCGAAGCCGACCAGCGCCGCGGAGGCCGGGTTGGTGCCGTGCGCCGAGTCGGGCACCAGGACCTTCTTGCGTGCGGCGTCGCGGCGCGCCTCGTGGTAGGCGGCGATGAGCAGAAGACCGGTGAGTTCGCCGTGGGCGCCCGCCGCCGGCTGCAGGGTCATCCCGTCCATGCCGGTGATCTCGCAGAGTTCGCGCTCCAGCTCCCAGCAGAGCGCCAGCGCTCCTTGCGCGGTCTCCTCCGGCTGGTACGGGTGAAGCCCGGTGAAGCCGTCGAGGGCTGCCGCCCGCTCGTCGATCTTGGGGTTGTACTTCATGGTGCAGGAACCTAGCGGGTAGAAACCCACATCTACCCCGTGGTTCAAACGGGAGAGATTGGTGAAGTGGCGGACCACGTCGACCTCGCTCACCTCAGGCAGAGCCGGCGCATCCTTGCGGACGGCGTCTTCCGGCAGGAGTTCGGAGAGCGGCCGGTGCGGCACGTCGACCTCCGGCAGGCTGAAGCCCCGCCGCCCGGGGGCGGAAAGCTCGTAGAGGAGCGGGACAGCCGTCTTCTCCTTGGGTTCGGGCAGGTTCGCCGCGCTCACAGGTTAGCCACCTCCTCCGCAAGCAGCTTCGCCAGCCGGTCGATGTCTTCCCGGCTCCTGGTCTCGGTCACGCAGACGAGCAGCGAATCGGCGAGTTCAGGATAGAAGCGCCCGAGCGGCACCCCGGGGAGGACCCCCTTGGCCGCCAACCCGGCCACGAGCTTCTCCGGCGCCTTCGGGCAACGCAGGACGAATTCGTGGAAGAACGGGCCCTGGAACGCCAGCGCGAAGCCGGGCAACGCCCCGAGCTTCTCCGCCGCGTAGTGGGCCTTCTGGAGGCAGAGCCCGGCCATCTCCTTCAGCCCCTCCGGCCCGAGCAGGGAGAGGTGCACGGTGAAGGCCAGGGCGCAGAGCGCCTCGTTGGAGCAGATGTTGCTGGAGGCCTTCTCCCGGCGGATGTGCTGTTCCCGGGTCTGCAGGGTCAGCACGAAGGCCCGTTTGCCGTCCTGGTCGACGGTGGCCCCCACGATGCGGCCGGGCATCCGTCGTACCAGCTCTTCCTTCGCCGCCATGAAGCCAAGATACGGTCCCCCGAAGCCCAGCGGGATACCGAGCGGCTGGCCTTCTCCGACGCACAGGTCGGCCCCGTAGGCCCCCGGCGCCTCGAGCAGCCCGAGCGCGACCGGGTTGGCCACGACCACGAAGAGCGCTTTCCTGGCATGCGCGGCCTCCGCCAGCCGGCGGCCATCCTCGATCCGTCCAAAGAAGTTGGGGTTCTGCACGATGACCGCCGCGGTGTTCTCGTCGAGCCGGGCCGCCACCGCAGCCGCGTCCAAGGCGCCGTCCACCGCGGGCAGCTCGATGACCTCCGCGTTCCAGTGCAGCGCGTAGGTCTTCAGCACCTGGCGATACTCTGGATGGAGCGTGCCCGCCACCAGAAGCTGGCGCCGCCGGGTGTGGGCCAGCGCGATCGCCGCTGCTTCCGCCACCGCCGTCGCGCCGTCGTAGAGCGAGGCGTTGCTCACGTCGAGCCCGGTCAAGGCCGCGACGTAGCTCTGGTACTCGTAGATGGCCTCCAGGGTGCCCTGGCTGACTTCGGGCTGGTAGGGCGTGTACGCCGTGTAGAACTCGGCCCGCCCGCACAGCTCCGCCACCGCCTTCGGGATGTAGTGCTCGTAGGCCCCCGCGCCCAGGAACGAGAGCAGCTGGCCGGCCACCCCGTTCCGGCCCGCCAGGCTCCGGAGGTGGGCATCGAGCTCCATCTCGCTGAGCGGCGCAGGCAGGTCGAGCGGGCGGCGGAGGCGCACCGCCTCGGGGATGTCGGAGAACAACTCATCAACCGAGCGGAGGCCGATCGCGGCGAGCATCTCCGCCCGGTCGCGCCCAGTGTTGGGCAGGAAGTTCATTTGCCTTCGCCTTCCTCCACAAACGCCTTGTAGTCGTCGGCCGAGAGAAGTTCGTCGAGTTCGCCCGGGTCGGCCAGCTCCACGATCGCGATCCAGCCTTCGCCGTAGGGGTCGGTGTTGATGGTCTCCGGACGGTCCCTCAGAGCCTCGTTGATCTCGACCACGGTGCCGGAGATGGGCGCGTACACCTCGGAAACGGCCTTGACCGACTCCACGACCCCGAGTTCGCCGCCCTGCGAGACCTGAGCGCCGACCTCGGGCAACTCCACGAAGACCACGTCTCCCAGTTCATGCTGGGCGTGGTCGGTGATGCCGACGATGGCGCGCTTGCCGGAGGTCTTGACCCACTCGTGTTCCCTGGAATACCTGAGTTCCTTCGGATACATGCTTCGCCCTCCTTATGCGTTTCGTGAACCTCTGGCCGCCCCCGGGGCGCTCAGGCCTTGGGCGGGCGATAGGTATGGCTCGCCACGAAAGGAGTCTTGACCACCTTGGCCGGGACCAGCCGGCCCCGGATGTCGACCTGGATCTCCTGGCCTTCGCTGGCCAGCCCGGATTCCACGTAACCGAGGGCCACGTTCTGCCCGAGCGTCGGCGAGAAAGAGCCGCTGGTGACCTCGCCGGTCGTCGCTCCATCGGGTCCCGCCAGCCGGTACCCGTGCCGCGCCACCCCGCCGGTGACGAGCAAGCCGCGCAGTAGCCGCTTGACGCCGGAAGCCTTCTGCGCGACCAGGGCCTCGCGCCCTATGAAATCTCCTTTATCCAACTTCACGACCCAGTCGAGGCCGGCTTCGAGCGGAGTCGTCTCGTCGTTCAAGTCGTTGCCGTAGAGCGGATAGGCCATCTCGAGGCGCAGCGTATCCCGGGCGCCAAGCCCAACCGGCACAAGACCCAGCGGCCCGCCGATTTCCAGCAGCTTGCGCCAGAGAGCCGGCGCCGCGTCGTTCGGGATCATGAGCTCGAAGCCGTCCTCGCCGGTGTATCCGGTGCGGGCGATGATGGCCTGCACTCCCGCGGCCCGGCCTTCCCGGAACCGGTAGTAGTACACCTGATCGAGCGGCTCTTCGACGATCTGCTGCACGATATGCACCGCAAGCGGCCCCTGAACTGCGATGAGCGCGGTCTCCAGGCTTGCGTCGTGGAGATCCACCCCCGGGCCGGGGTCCTGCGAGGTGACCCAGGCCCAGTCCTTGGCCACGTTGGCCCCGTTGACCACCACGAGGTACTTCCCTTCGCCCCGCCGGTAGACGATGATGTCGTCGACCACGCCGCCCGTGGGGTGCAGGAACATCGAATACTGCGCCTGCCCGACGGCGAGCTTGCCCACGTTGTTGGTGGTGATGCGCTGGAGGAAGGCTTCGGCGCCCGGTCCCTCGAACAGGAATTCGCCCATGTGCGAGAGGTCGAAGAGCCCGGCCTTCTCCCGGGTCGTCTGGTGCTCGGCCACGATGCCGCTGTACTGGACGGGCATCTCCCAGCCGCCGAAGCCGATGAGCCGGGCGCCGAGCCTCTGGTGCTCTGCGAAGAGCGGAGTGCGTTTGAGCGTTTCCATCTCCATGAGTTTCCCCCCGTCTGACGGTTGGGTTGCGGAAACGTCCCGGAAAAAGCAAAAACAGAGGACGTTGCCGATCCTCTGTCCCTCTTTCCTGAGAGATGCCCCGCTGGTCGAGCCCGGACACCCGGCGCGACCTGCAGGTTACTCCTTCGGCGGGCCAAGGCCGCCTCTCCAGAGTGTCGTCCCCCCGGGCTACGTTTGCCTGAGAGTTTCGGCGGGGGTGGCGCTCCCCGCGTTGCTCCTTCGGCGCCCTTCAAGGTCTCTCCCCCGGGGTTCTTCCGACCTCTATTCAGTTGTGGGCCGTCGCACGTTGCTTTTCCCCGCTCATTATATTGGGCGGTGGCTCGCCAAATCCTTCAGACCGCTGCGGGACCGCCGCACCCTTTGTCACATATAATGGGCTATCAGCCCAGACCAGCCAACCGGGGGGTGGAAGGATGGAACGCGTGCTCAAGTGGCTCTTCGACCCGTATCTGCGCCGCTGTCATCGCACGGTCATTCTCATCTGGCGGCGGAAACACTAGGCGTTTCCGACTACCTCCTCGATGAACGCAGCCATCAGGTCGGCCACCTTCTCCGGTTGCTCCAGCGGGGTCAAGTGCCCGGCGCCGGGGATGGTGGCCAACCGGGCGCTGGGAATCAAGGCGCCCAGATCGTGAGTGGCTAAGCGCGACAGGGACAAGTCCTCCTCCCCCCGCCCCAGCAACACCGGCAGGCGAAGCGACCCCAGCTCGGCCCGTATGCTCTCGACGGCCTCCACCGGCGTGCCCGCCACGCCCTCGACCAGCCGGGCCAGGGCCCAGATGGCCTGCGGGCTGCCGAAGGCTTCCGCCTGCGCCTTGAGGAGTTCCTCCGGCGGCTCCCCGCCTTGACGCCACAGCGACCGCACCACCCAGCGCAGGCCTCCGGGCTGGCCCAACCGGAAGACGCCGGCCAGGTAAGACGGGCGTCCGGCGAAGAGCCGGATCCAGGGGAAGGGGTAATCCAGGCTGGCGGTGGTGTCGAGGGCGATGGCGGCGGCCACCTGGGCGGTACGGCGGGCCGCAGTCACGAGCGCCAGCAGGCCGCCCAGGTCGTGCCCGGCCACGACCCACCCCGGCCCCTCGCTCTCCTGCGCCACGCTGTCCAAGAGCCCCACCGCGAACTCGGCCAGCCCGCCCAAGGTGTAGTTCAGGCTGAGCGGTTTCTGGCTCCCCCCCATGCCGACCAGGTCGGCCGCCACCACCCGGTGTCCTCGCGCCGCCAGGCGGGGCGCGACCTCGATCCAGGTGGGCGAAGCCAGGGGAACCCCGTGCAAGAGCAGCACGGGTGACCCCTCACCCCCCTCCCCCTCTGGACAAGCGGAAGGCG
>JBLNBQ010000185.1:0-6834 GCA_050260095.1 Chitinophagales bacterium | reverse complement strand
CCCAGGTTGGCATGCACTATGGCCTGGTCGGGCGCGAGCGCCGCCGCCTGCGCGTACGCGCCCACCGCCTCCGCGTACCGGCCCAGGCGCTGCAGGGCTAGCCCAAGGTTGTAGTGGGCTTGGGCCAGCCCGGGCGAGAGTTCGGCGGCGCGGCGGAAGAGCAGCGCCGCCTGCTCCTGGTCGGTGGCGCTGATCCCCCGGGCGAGCAGCCGGGTGGCGGCCCAGTCGGCGTTCCTGGTCAAAAGCTCGTCGGCCCGGGCCAAAGCCGCCTGGTCCGTTCCCGGCGGGGCCAGGACGCGGAACTGCCGGAAGCAGTACACGGCGTCCTCCGCGTCGCCGGGTTTGTTGCGCGCCAGCAGGGCGTCGCCCAGCCGCGCCCAAAGGTCGGCGTCGAGCGCGCCTTCCTGGGTCGCCCGGTTCAAGAGGTCGATGGCCTGGTCGAGCCGGCCCTGACCCTGGTAATATGCGCCGAGCGCCTTCAGCGCCGGGGGGAAACCGGGCGAGACCGAAAGCGCCGCCTCCCAGTAGCGCACCGCCGCCTCCGGCTCGCCCTGGTCATAGAGGATTTGGCCCACCTGGAACTGCCCGGCCGCGTTGCCGGGTTCGAGCTTGATGACCTGCTGGAACTCGGCCAGCGCCAGGTTCTCCTTCCCGTTGCGAGTGTACGACAAGCCTAGGGCATAATGGTAGCGGGCGGTGGCCGGCCGGAGTTGCACTGCCTTCCAGAGGGCCTCTTCGGCCTCGCTGTCGCGCGACAGCGCCTGTTGGGCCAGCCCGAGCGTGTAGTAGGCCTCCGGCTCAGCGGGAGCCAAGGCGATCGCCTTCGTGGCCAGTGCGGCGGCCGATTCCGGCGCGCCCTGCTGCAGGGCCGCAGCCGCGGCGGCCAGCTGTTCGGCGGCTCCCCCGCCTGTCCCGGCGGCGAGCGCCCCAAGAGGAGCGACGGCCGCCACAAGGAGCGTCGCCAGCGTAGCGGTCCGGCAGAAGAGGGCGATGGACCGGTTGCGTCGGTTCAAGCTGAGTCACCCCCACGCCGTCCCCTTCGTCGCTTCGGAGGAATCTTCCTCCTTGGGGAGAATGTCACATCGTGAAAGGGGGAAATTGGATGCCAACCCACAGCGATAACCCGTATGAGATCGTCCTGCAGCAGTTGGACGCGGCCGCCGAACACCTCGACCTCGACGAGAGCGTCCTGGCGGTGCTGCGGCACCCCGAACGGGAGCTGACCGTGGCGGTCCCCGTCATCATGGACGACGGTCACGTGGAAGTCTTCGAGGGATACCGCGTCCAGCACTCCTCGGCGCGCGGCCCCTGCAAGGGTGGCCTCCGCTTTCACCCCAGCGTCACCCTGGACGAGGTCAAGGCGCTCGCGGCCTGGATGACCTGGAAATGCGCCGTGGTGGGCATCCCCTACGGCGGCGCCAAGGGGGGCATCCGCTGCGAGCCGAAGACGATGAGCAAGGCGGAACTCTCCCGGATGACCCGGCGCTACACGGTGGGCATCCTGCCGCTGATCGGTCCGGAGCGCGACATCCCCGCGCCCGACGTCAACACCAACGCCGAGACCATGGGCTGGATCATGGACACCTTCTCCATGTTCAAGGGTTACTCCATCCCCGGAGTGGTCACCGGCAAACCGGTCAACATCGGCGGCTCCCTCGGCCGCCGGGAAGCGACGGGCCGGGGCGTCATGTTCGTGGCCAACGAACTCATGAAGCGGCTGGCCCGCAGCCCTGAAGACACCACAGTGGCGGTCCAGGGGTTCGGCAACGTGGGTAGCGTGGCGGCCTACCTCATGGACCGGGAAGGTTACCGGGTCGTGGCCGTCAGCGACTCCTCGGGGGCCGTGTACAACCCGCAGGGCTTGAACCTCACCCGGCTCATGGACCACGTGGTCAAGCACGGCGACGGCAACCTGCAGAACTACGACCATCCCGGCGTCGAGCACCTGAGCAACGAGGAGATGCTCGCCCTGGACGTGGACTTGCTCTGCCCGGCGGCCCTGGAAGGCGCGATCCGGGGAGACAACGCCGGCCGGGTGAGAGCCAAGTACATCGTGGAGGGGGCGAACGGCCCGACGACCCCGGAGGCCGACAAGATCCTCGAGGCCAACGGCACCATCGTGGTGCCCGACATTCTGGCGAACGCGGGCGGCGTGGTGGTCTCCTACTTCGAGTGGGTGCAGGACCTCCAGGCCAACTTCTGGGACGAAGACCAGGTGAACGCCCAGTTGAACCGGATCATGACGCGCGCCTTCGCCGAGGTGTGGGACTTCTCGCAGGCCCACAAGCTCTCCCTGCGCGACGGCGCCTACATGCTGGCCGTCAGCAAGGTGGCCGAAGCCATCCGGGTGCGGGGCATCTTCCCCTGAGCCTGCCGGCAGCGGGTGGAATAACAAGGCGGGTTCCGGCGATTCCGGAACCCGCCGTTTCTTCGCAGCCTCACGGTCGAGGCCGGGCATGCCGGCGAGCCTGGAAGGGAGTCTTAACGGCGCGAGCGCAACAGCCGGGCCAGAGGGGCATGGCGCAAGACGATCGCCGCCTGGGGGCACATCTCCTGGCAGCAGTAGCACCGGATGCACCGCGCGTCGTCGATCTGCGCCTTCTTGTCCCGGATTGTGATGGCCTCCGCCGGGCAGGACTCGCGGCAGATCCCGCACCCCAGGCAGAGTTCGGGACTCAGCACGGGACGGGCCGTCAGATGCCGCCTCGCCCAGGTGCGGAGCCCGGCCGGAAGGCCCTTGGCGGAGACGAGGCGGCTCATGACGCTCTCTTTCTCCGTCTCCGGCAGCACGTAACCGTCGACGCGGGCCTCGGCGAGCGGGAGGCCGACCACTTCGATGCGCCCCGGGTCGAGGGCCACTCCCGCCCGGGCCGCCGCCTGGAGAAGGGGCAGCCGGCGCGGGTCGAGGCCCATGAGGCTGCACCCGATCGCGTCCACCGCCAGGGCGTCGGCGCCGGCCAGGAGCAATCCTACCTGGCGCGGGGTTCCGTTTTGGGGTCCTGCCCCCTCCATCCCGACCACCGCGTCGATGATCGAGAGGACCGGGCGCACCAGGCGGTAGAGGTCGTAGAGCAGGTCAGAGTGCTCGTCGCGGCTCTGGTAGCGCAGGTGAAGCTTGGCCTTCTCGATCCCTTGGACGGTGCCGTATAGGTTCTTGACCGCCCCGGTGTACAGGGCCAGCCCGTGCGTCTTGAACTTGGCCACCGAAATGACCTTGTCCGCCTGGGTGACCGGCTCGGCAAGCAGAAACCGCTTGGCGACCCGCCCGTCGGGGAAAGACTTGTTCACCGCCGCCTCGAACGGCACGAAGCGGGCGCCCGTCTCCCGGCAAACCGCCAGGATGCCGCAGCGCTCCGCGATCCGGATGGGGTTGCCGAAACCGGGGCTGTCGCCGACCCAGACTTCGGCGCCGGCCGCCTGGCAGCCCTCGATCACAGCCCGCAGGACCTCGGGATGGGTGGTGACGGCCCGCTCGGGGGCGGCCGCCGTCAGAAGGTTGGGCTTGACGAGGACTTTTTCGCCGGGTCCGACGAAGGCGCCGAAGCCGCCCAGGGCCGCCATCGCCTCCGCCAACTGCCGGCGGACTTCTTCCCGGTCATAGGTCTCACAGCGAACGAGGCTTACTTTCAACCTTACGCTTCCTCCCGCATCGCGCCGTCTCCGCCGTCCTGGCGCTCCTCATTTTCTGCTTCCACTGCTGGTAGTCTTCGCTGTCCTTCGGCGGGAAGAGCACGCTGCCCGGGGATTGCGGGAAGAGGCGCCGCCGGTTGACCGCGGGATCGCCGCCTGCCACCAGCCCCCGGGAGAGGAAGAAGCGCTCGGCGGCCTGCTCCCCCCGCTCGATCAGCATAGGAATGTGTTCCACGTCGAAGGTGCCCACGTCGTAGATCATCGGGTTGAGGACCGCGACCCTGGCCCCGGCGATCAGTTCGTCGCTCAAGTCTCCCTCGAACTGGTCGTAGCCCATGATGTCGAGGCTCTGGTTGAGGATTTCGAAGAGGCCCCGCTCGGCCACGTCCTCGCGCCGCATTCCGGCGTAGCCCAGGTTGACCCCCAGGACCTGCCCGGCCCGGGCCAGGTGGACCGCGACCGCCAACGGCAGGAACTCGCGCACGCCGCCGTCGACGAAACGGTCGTGGCCGCCCTCGCGCTTCCCGGCCGACGACTTCTGGCAACGGCTCCGCTCCGGGCAGTCGGCGAGGCAGCCGGCCGGGACGAAGATCCCCGGGATGCTGATGCTGGCCCGCACGGCGTGGGCCACGGTCAGCCGCCCGCAAACCCGGTACCCGTCGCACTCGCCGGTAGCGGCGTCGCGCGGCGCGGCCACGTCGGCCGGGTTGCAGAACACGATCGGTTCGCCGTCGTCCAGGTCGACGGAGGTCAGGAAGAGCGCCTTCCGTTTGGTGCCCCGCCGGGCGGAGGGCGGGACGAACGTGTTGGCGCCGCGCAGGTAGGCTGCGATGATGGCCTGTAGGCGGTTGCCCTTGACGAGCCCTTCCAATGGACCCAGGCGCAAGACGACTTCCAGGACGCCCCGCCAGTTGACGTCGATCAGCGCGCGCTTGCGGTTCGTCCAGGAGAGGGCAAAATCGACCAGTTCATCGAGGGGGATGCCGGCCGCGTACAGGGCCGCCACAATGGCGCCGCCGGACGTCCCCACCACCAGGTCGGGTTCGAGCCCGTAACGGCTCATCACCCTCAGCACCCCGAGGTGGGCCATGGCCCTGACCCCGCCGGCCGACAAAGCCAAGGCGAACCGGTTCTCCGCGAGCGCAGTTGGCGTGGCCATCTCATCCTCACCCCGCGGTCATGTTAATACGCTTGCGGCCGGGGTATTCCTGCGCCAATGACGGCGAAGCGGAGGCGCCGCCGGCGCCTCCGCTTCTTGCCACGCGTTGGCTCTCCTGCCGCGGGGAGTGCGCTCTACTCATCCGGCCGGTCGCCGGCCAGCGGGCGATCGGGGCGTCCCTCATCGGCCTCGGCAGGCGGCCCGCCGCGCGTCTCGCCGCGGCGCTCGCCCGTCTTGTCGCCCTCCACTCCCTTGGCTCCTCCCCGGTAGCGGCCGAGGAAGCCGGAGAGTTCCTGTCCGGTGAACTTCTTCATCTGATTGCCGATGCCCTTGAGGCCGCCGGCGTTGATGACCAGGAAGAGCGCCACGCCCGCGATGGCGGCCAGCACGATCCAGAGCGCCGAACTGCCGGCGCTGCTGTTCTGGGCCCGGACCACCCGGGCGTGCGGCCTCGGCGCGGCCGTGGCCGTCCGCTTCCCTGTCAGGACCACGGGCAGGACGTCACCCATCAAGGCCGCTCCCCGCTTGGCCATCTGCTGGCTGTTGAGGTGGGTGCCGAACTCGAACAGGATGGCGCGCGGCGAGACGTCCTGGTTGTAGTTGCCCCTCGCCCAGAAGATCTCCTTGACGAGCCCCGGGTGGATCCGGTTGGCCGTCGCCTTGATCTGCTTGGCGAAGTCGAAGTTGACCGCGCGGTTCTGGTTCTGCTGCCCCACCACCAGCCGAACCTGCGCGATGGTCTCGCCCGCCACCTGTCTCCGGTAGTAGCTGGCGTCCGGGATGGCGTCCCGGTGCACGTCGATCAGCGCCGTCGGACCGCGCCGCATGAGTTCGGCCACCGTCCGCCGGGAGCGGTGGTAAGCTGCCCCGTCGTGCGGGTTGTGGTTGTTTAAGGAGTGCTCCACCGAGAAGCCCCGCCGGCGCAGCGCGTCCGCCAGGGTCGTCCCGACCTTGTAGATGTCCCCGGTCGGCAAACTCGGGGAACCCACGGAGGGCTGGTAGGATTCGTCGCTGTGAGTGTGATAAATGCCGATGGTGGGCGATTTCGCCGCCCCGCCGCCGACCTGGGCCAGCACCCGGCCGATCCAGCCGCTGACCCGTTCCCGGAGCGGCGGATGGTCCTCCGCGACGTTCAGGTCCACCCACTTGTCGAAGCGGGCCCGGGCCACCCGGCCCCGCACCGAGACGACCCGAAAGCCCCGGTTGTCCTCGGTGACCAGGTAGTCGCCGGGCGCGACCGAGTTGGCCATCTTGGCCAGGGTCTCGCCCTTGTCGCTCACGATCGTGTAGTACTCGCCGCCCTCCACGTGAGGGATATACCCCGCCGCGGCGGCGACGACCGGGAACGCCCCGGCCAG
Source organism: Chitinophagales bacterium (assembly GCA_050260095.1). Taxonomy (GTDB): domain Bacteria; phylum Bacillota; class UBA5301; order DYFA01; family DYFA01; genus JBLNBQ01. Next base: position 687 of record JBLNBQ010000185.1, on the reverse strand, counting down.
GAAGAGTCCGAGACAGAGCCACCAGAGAACCCACGGAGGCCGCGCCGCGCCGCGCCGGCCAGTATTACGCCGCGTCACTTCTCTTCTCCCTCCTTGTCGTCCTCGTCGGCCTCACGCGCCCTCTCCACCACGTCTTCGGGGGGATTCACCCAGAGGCCCGGAGGACGATCGCCTTCGGTGACCGGCCCGCCGCCCAGCCTTTCCCGGGTCTCCCCCACGACCTCGGCGAGCAGGACCGCCACCACTCCGGCCACCACCACGGTGTCGAACGCTCCCCCGCCCCCCACGATGACCCTTCCCGGCGACGCGGTGACGGTGAGTTCGATCAGGTTGGCCAGGTCGAGCAGGATGACGCCGAGGGTGGCCCCGACGAAGGCCGAGCGCCGGGAACGGCCGCCGGCCACGTAGCCCACGATGCCGGCTTCCAGCCCGAAGACCCACATCGGGTCGATGATGTCGTAGCCATGCCCGAAGCCGCGCAGGAGTTTCGCGGTGCCGTACAGGAAGATGCCGGTGACCACGCTGGAAAGGAGGGCTCTCCCCCATTCGCGCCCGGTCCCGGCCCGGGAGAGGACCCAGATCGCCAAGGCCACCGGCAGGATGCCCCCTCCGACGTTGAGCGCCACCGTGTAGCGGCCGTGGTAGAGCGGGATGGTTACAAACGACCCGGCGATCAGAAGGAGCAGG
>JBLNBQ010000184.1:0-2800 GCA_050260095.1 Chitinophagales bacterium | reverse complement strand
GCCGACCGGCGTCGACGGCCTGGCGACGGTCCGGGTGACGGTCACCGTCCAGTATGATGTCGTCATCCGTAATGCGGCGGGCACCGTCATCTGCACCATCAACAACCAGGTCTTCACCTTCTCCAAGACCGTGACGGTCTGCGCCCCGGCCGGAACCACCGCCGACTGCGAAGTCCGCGCCGCCACCTGCGGCCCGTGCGTGATCCTGCCGCCCACGGAGACCTTCCCGCGGGGCCAGGTCTGCTGCGAGTTCAACCTCTGCGTGCTCGTGGAGACTACCGCCCCGGTGAAACTCCTGGTCCCGACCTTCGGGTTCTGCGTCCCGGCCCGCTGCCAGACCGGCGGTTTCCCGCCGGGCGTCTGCCCGCCGTCGCCGCTCTTCCCGCCGCAGTGCACCGGGTTCGTCGGCTAGACTCCTCTCTCACGGCCCTTCGCGCTGCTCGGAGGCCTGCTCCCCGCAGGCCTCCTTCTCTGTCCTCCGGGGGGGCATCTTCATCCCTTCCCTGCACCATGCTAGGGCCGGGGGGCGGGTCGCCCCCGGCGGAGGTTCGCTGTTTCAGCAAGGAGGTCACGAGGTGGAGCCGGCCTTCTGCTTCATCGCCTGCGTCAACGACGAAGAGTTCTGGTCGCAGTGCCGGGAACACATCGCCGCGCTGGAGGTTCCCCCGGGCTATACGGTCGAGGTCGACAAGATCACCGGGGCGGACAGCATGGCGCAGGCCTACGACGACGCCATGCGGCGGTCCGATGCACAGTACAAGGTCTACTTGCACCAGGACACCTTCGTCCTCGACCGGCGGTTCCTCTTCCACCTGCTCCGCCTCTTCACCGAGCACCCGGAGATCGGCCTCATCGGCATGCAGGGCGGCACCCACCTGCCGAGGAGCGGGGTCTGGTTCCACGACGGCTTGCACAGCTACGGTTCGATCATGCGCTTCGGCCGGCGGGGCGGCATCCTGAACCGCCCTCTGCCCGCGCTCCTCAACCCGGCCCGCATCCGGCCCTTCCACTACCTGCCCGTGCGGGGGGAATACCTGCCGGTCCTCTGCGTCGACGGACTGCTCATGGCCACCCAGTACGACGTCCCCTGGCGGACCGACCTGTACGGAGGCTTCATCTGGTACGAAGCCCCCCAGTGCCTTGAGTTCATCAAGCGGGGCTACGAGGTGGTCGTGCCCCGGCAGGAGCAGCCGTGGTGCCTGCACTGGGGCGCCGACCGCGGGCCGGAGGAGGACCGAGCCTACCACGCCAAGTTCCGCGAGGTGCTGGAGATCTTCCGGGCGGAGTACGCCCCGTTCATCGGGAAGAGTCTCGAGGAGGTCCGGGAGCTGGTATACGCCGGGGTGACGTGACGATGAGCCAGCCAGCCTTCTCTGTGATCGTGCGGACCTGCAACCGGCCGGAGTTCCTGCCCCGCTGCCTGGAGAGCATCGCCCGGCAGGAATGCCGGGACTTCGAAGTGGTGCTGGTGAACGACGGCGGTCCGCCTGTCCATCCCGCCGCGCCGTTTCCGCTCACCTGCGTGCAGCACGACAAACGCCGCGGCCGGCCCTACGCGCTCAACTCAGGTTTGCGGGCGGCCCGCGGGCGCTACCTGGCCTTCCTCGACGACGACGACCGCTACCTGCCGCATCACCTCTCCACGCTGGCCGAAGTGTTGAGCGACGCGGCCCCGGCCGCCTACACGGACGTCTATTCCGTCGGAAAGGATGGCCGGAGGGAACTCACCTGGAACAGGGATTTCTGGCAGCCGCTGCTCTATTGGGAAAACTGGATCCCCATCTGCGCCCTGGGCGTCTCGCGGGCAGTGGCCGAGGAAGTCGGCGAGGTGGACGAGCGCCTGCTGGCCTTCGAAGACTGGGACTATCTGATCCGGCTCTCCGAACGGGTCCGCTTCCGGCACGTCCCGGTGCCCACCGCGGAAGTCTACTTCCACGGCGGAAACATCATGGGCACGGACCTTCGCCGCTACTATCGCATGATCATGGAGAAGCACCAGGCGGCCCGCCGGCGCCAGTTGCTCCCCTGGAGGCTACCCGTCAACGCCTATTTCTACCTGTCGCAGCGCCTCGCCGGCCACCGGAAGAAGGAGAAGGACCGCTCCAGCGCCAAGTGAGGCGGTGAAGCGGTCCTGTGCTTTGGCGGCAGACGCTAAAACCGCAACTCCGCGCCGACCTGGGTCGCGTCGCTGCCCGTGAACCGGTTCACCTGGAAGGCGAGCTGCGGGGTGGCCTGGTACTCTACGCCGTAGGAGCCGCTCCAGGAAGTGCCGAAGTCCAGGGTGGCCTTCACGGAGCCGAGGAGGTTCAGGTTGCGGGTGAGCTGGTAGGTTCCGGCGGCCGTCAGTTCGTCGGCCCAGCGGTAACTGCCCCAGAAAGGATAGGCGATCGCCTGCGCCCGGAGCGAGGCATAGAGCGGGCCGAACTGCTGGCCGGTGAAGAGGCCGAAGCCGTACAGGTTGCCTGAGCTGACCTCATCCCACCCGCGCTCGGCGAAGGCTTCGAGGGCCAGGTTCGGACTCAGGCCGTACTTGGCGCTCACCGACCACTGGTGGCTCTGGTCCGGCCAGGTGTCGTAGCGACCCTCGTCCCACACCCCGCGCACGGCCAGACGGTCAGTCAGTCCGTATTCGAAGGCGGAGACGAGGCCGCGGTAGCCGGTGTCCCAGGAGTAAGCTGCGGCAGCGGCCCCGTGCCCCTGCCGGACCTGTGGCGTCTCGGGCGCGGCGAGTGCGGGGACGGTGAACAGGGCCAGGGAGAAGGCGGCGATGGCGAATGCGATGGTAGCGGTGAAGCGTGCG
>JBLNBQ010000183.1:0-3543 GCA_050260095.1 Chitinophagales bacterium | reverse complement strand
GAGGAGGTCGCCCTCCAGATCTGGCGCCGCCTCCATCGCCTCCAGCAGGCGCTTGCGCCGTTGCTCGATGCGCCCGAGCGAGGCCTGCACCTGCCGGCGTTCCGTCTCCAGGACCTTGGAGTCGTCGCTGGCCGGTGCCATGTCAGCCAGGGTCGCGGGGTCGAGCGCCACACGCCGCAGCAGGTCGAGCACGGCGGTCTCGGCGCGGTGCTTGGCGACGCCCCAATTGGTGCAGGTCTTGCTCCGACCCTGCAGAGTGGAGGCGTTCTTGCAGACGTAATACTCATACCGATTCTGCCCGGGCGCCCGCTTGGTGGGGTTGGCCGGGCGTCGCTTTCCTCGGGGGTAAGAGTCGGCGCTATAGCCCCACATCTGGCCGCCGCACTCGGCGCAGTGGATGATGCCGCTCAAGAGGTACCGCCCGGACGTCTGGCTGCGGTTGCCCATGACGCGGCGCCGGCCGAAGAGCTCCTGGGCCTGGTGCCATTCCGCCGGCGGGATGATCGCCTCGTGGCGCCCGGGGAACAGCTCCTCGCCAAGGGGGGCATAGCCGGCGTACACAGCGTTGTGCAGGATCCAGCGCACCCGGTCTGACACGGAGTTGGCCGTCATCCCGCCAAACTCTCGCTCCAGGACCTCCGACGCCAGGTCGGCGGGCTCACGGAGGAGGAGTGCCTGGGCAATACGCATGGAGCCGACACCGGCCAGGTACTGCTGGTAGATCCACCGCACGACCGCCGCCTCCGCGGGTTCGATCTCCCAGCGCCCATTGCCGGCACTGCGGTAACCGAGCATCCGGGGCCGGCCATGCAACAGGCCGGACTGCACCTTCTGGCGGATGCCCATTTTGCTGCGCTCCCTGATCGTCTCCCGCTCCAGCTCCGCGAAGACGGCCAGCATCTGGAGGAAGGCCCGACCGGCAGCGTGGCTGGTGTCGAAGGGTTCGGTGGCGCTCCGCAGCGCGCAGCCGTGGCGGTCGAACTCCTCGACGAGCTGGGCAAGGTGGGACACACGCCGGGACAGTCGGTCGGTTTTCCAGACCAGGACCATGTTCACTCGGCCTGCGGCGACATCCTCCCGCAGTTTGGCCAGCTGGGGCCGGTCTAGCTTTGCGCCCGAGACGCCCTCATCGGCGTAGACGCCGGCGACAGTCCAGTCCTGCGCCTGGCAGAAGGCCAGCAGCCGCTCCTTCTGGGCCGGGATGGAGTAGCCCTCGCGCGCCTGATCTTCCGTGCTGACGCGGACGTAGATCCCGACGTTCATCTCCTCACCTGCTCCTGCAACCAGTAGAGACCGGTCTCCTCGAGGCGGATCGCCAAGGCCTCACGGGAGACCTCAAAGTAGGTTGCGAGTTCGCGGAAGGCCATCTGGCCAGCGGCCTTCTGCAGGGCCGGGAACGGCATCAGCAGCTCCGCAGCGAACTGGTTGGCCTCGCGTTCGTATCGCCCCCTGCTGCCGGGCCGGTGGGCGAAGTATGTATGGTCGTCCCGGTGCAGCACCCAGTGGCCGATCTCGTGCGCGAGGGTGAACCGCTGGCGGTGACGTGGCAACAGGCTGCTCACGATGACGTACCAGCCGCAGCCGGGCGGCCGGCGCAGGAACCCGTCAGCTGACTCCAGTGGCAACTCCTCGACGCGCAGCCCGAGAGCCGCGGCGACCTCCCATGGGTCCACCGGGACAGACAGGCGCGCCTGACCTATCAGGCGGCGTGCGGCGATGGCCGCGTGGCTCAGCATCTAAACGACCTCCCCCGGGGTGGTAGAACGAGTGTTCGCCGCCGTCGGGGGAGTTCCTTGTGCGTAAGTCTGTGGACAACCTGTGGATAGGGCTGTGGATAAGCGGGGAGTATGGCATAATAGTCGCAGTGACAGGCATAAGCTGGGTGGGCAGCCAGGCCTAAGGGGGGCATCCGTTGTACGCCTTCTACCACGAGTATTTTGCGGTCTCGAACTATGACACTCAGGTACGGGTGACATGCACCTGCGGCAACGATTTCATCTGGACCGCTGTGACCGACAGGCCGGGTATTCACCGGTGCCCCCACTGCATGGAGGGCTGGCGGATAGCCCTGGTCGAGGACCGGGTGATCGTTACGCGCGAACGGACCAAGGCCAAGGTCGTTCTCCGCCTGGTCAATCTATCGGCTTCCGATCCGGACGTTCATCCCGAGAGCGGTGCTGAGTGAGTTCGACCTTCGTCCTCTTCGCCTTGATTTCGGAGGCCCACTCGCCGAACCGCTTGGGCAGTTGCTTGATCTCCGGCTTCCTCTGAGGCACCTTGCCGGGCTCATATAGAACTTGCCGAACGCGATCGAGGCTCGCCGGAGGCGGGGTCAGAGTGCCGAACAGGAACTCGATGTAGTCCGCCCAGGCGGAGCCGTTTTCATGGATCGCCCTTGGTTTCAAGGGCCCGAGGATGCGTCTGCTCGCCTCGCGGAAGACATGGATCTGATGCGTGGTTGGCACATCGAGAATTGCTACAAGCAGTTTCTGCAACTCGCGCGTGGCAAAAATGCGTTTCTGTCGTTGCTCGAAAAACTCGTTGCTTGCTTCCTGACTATCAAAGCCCTTGAATTGAATGAAGCGCTTGATGCACGTGCTCCCAACAAGAAACGTCTTGCCCGTGTGCTCATTGCTGATCTCGAAGTTCTTCTTTAGGCCTGGGGTGTTGCACAGCTCGCACCGATCTGTGAATTGCTCATCGCCTTCCCGGAACGCGTCCACCAGGATCCATTCGCGACGGGCCTCTTCGAAGTCGTTACTTAGACTGTTTGCAACGATTCGGGTGCGGATAAGTGGGAAGTCCCTTTTTGCTGCTTCGGCCTCGCGCTCTTCTGGACGTTTCGCCTGTCGGCGAAAGCCCTTGAGCTGAGCCAACCTACCGCGCTCCTCTCTCGGAACCTATCAAGAGGCCAGGCCGTGCCTGGCCTTTTCCGCTTGTTCGTGCCTGTGGCGAGGGTGCGATGGCCTCGATCCTGTCCTCTAGTACCACTTTCTACTCCTGGGAGGACACCCAGTAGCCGCGCTCGTCATGCCGGATGCGACCCTGTTCCTCGAGGGCCCGCAGCTGGTCCAGGAACTCCTCAGGGCTCCCGGCGTAGCCCAGAGGGTAATCGTGTTCCGGACTGATCCAGGCGCGCCCCTCTTCGTCGGCGGACTTACGCCGAATGTAGGCAATGATCCCTTTCAGCCGCGCCTTGGGTGCCGGGACATTGGCTTCCAAGGATAGTGCTTTGACCTTGCCGGCGTTGAGGGCGTAGTCCTCTTCTTTGAGTTCTGTCGCCCACCTTGTTGCGGCAGAAATCAGGTGACGGTGGGGCAGGGTTACGATTTCCGTCCAATTTCCGTAGTGGAACGGAATCCTGACATCCCCGCAGACGTCACAGCGGAACCAACGGAAACGCCGTGTGTGGCCAACAATAAGCACGGCCTTCCTCCCACATACGGGGCATGACGCGTCGTTCAAGACTGACGACTCCCCTTGGGCCTACTCCTGGCCCTTTTTCTTTTCCTCGTTCTCGCGCCGCATGCGCTCCTCCAGCTG
>JBLNBQ010000182.1:0-48606 GCA_050260095.1 Chitinophagales bacterium | reverse complement strand
ACGAACATGTACGGCTGGAGTTCGGCCAGCCACGGCTGGTTCCGGGTGAGCGCGCCCGACTGGTAGTGCTCGGAGACCCGGTAAGTGGTGCAGACGATCGGGTACTTGTCGGGCGTCGCCTGCTTGTCGGGCTCCCACACCTTGACCGCCGGGTTGAACTGCACCGGCGAGAGGGCGTTCTTCACCGGGCTCTCCCACGGCTCGTAGTGCTCGGGGAAGGGACCCTCGTTCATCTTGGCGAAGAGCCCGCCCTTGCCGTCGGCCTGCATGATGAAGGGAGCCGCCGCCGTCGCCTCTGGTTTGGCGAACTTGCCGAAGTCGGTGACATCCAGGCTGTCGAAGGCGCCCGGAGGCGAATCGGGCTTCGCCGGGTCGCCGGCAGCCGTCGGGTTCCACCACACGACCTTCTTCCGCTCCGACCACGGCTTGCCGCTGGCATCGGCCGAGCAGCGGTTGTAGAGGATGCGGCGGTTGACCGGCCAGCTGAAGGCCCAGTTGGCGTAGATGCCGATGCCCGACTTGTCGGACGGGTCGCGGCGAGCCGCCAGGTACTTGCCTTCCTCCGGGAACATGCCGCAGTAGATCCAGCAGCCGCTGGTGGTCGAGCCGTCGTCCTTAAGGTCGGCGAACTTGGCCATGAGCTTGCCGGTCTTGAGGTCGTAGCCGTTGATCTCCTTGGCCACGGCTTCCGGAGTGATCGGCTCCTTGCCGTAGTCCCAGGTGAGGTCGAGGATCGGACGGTCCTTCGCAGCCTGCGAACCGGCGTAGGCCTTGCGGATCGCTTTGCCGAGTTCGTACAGGATGTCGAGGTCGGGCTTCGAGTCTCCCAGCGGCGGGATGGCCGCCCAGCGGTACTGCGTCAGGCGGGAGGAGTTCGAGATGGTGCCCGACTTCTCCACCGACGAGCAGGCCGGCAGGAAGAAGACCTCGGTCTTGATCTCGGCCGGGTTGGCGCCGGGCCGCTTCCAGAACGAGACGGTCTCCGTCTCGAAGAGGTCGGCCGCGACGTACCAGTCGAGATTCTCGAGGGCCTTGGCCTCCTTGTTGGAGTTCGGTCCACCGACCACCGGGTTCTGCCCCCAGGTGAAGAGACCTTTGATCGTCCCCTTGTACATGGCTTCAAAGAGGGCGATGAACGAGTAGTTCTTCGTCGCGTCGTACTTCGGCAGGTAGTGGTAGGCGAATTGGTTCTCTTTGGTCGCCGCATCGCCCCACCAGGCCTTGAGCTGCGACACGAGCCACTTCGGGGTGTTCACCTTGAAGCCGGTCTTCGGGGTCTCCTTCTTGATGTAGGCCTCCAGGCTCTCGTAGTCGGCGCCCGTCTTCGGGGCGTTGACGTAAGCCGGGAGGTTGCCGAAGAGGAGACCGTAGTCGGTCGAACCCTGAACGTTCGACTCGCCCCGCATCGCCGCCACGCCGCCGCCCGGCACGCCGATGTTGCCGAGAAGCAGTTGGATGATGGCGTACGCACGGACGTTCTGGGAGCCGACCGTATGCTGCGTGGTGCCCATGGCGTACATGATGACGCCGGACTTGTCGGGCTTACCCGTGCTGGCGAAGGTGGAGTAGACTTTCTCCAGCAGTTCGACCGGGGTGCCGGTCACGGCGGAAACCTTCTCCAGGGTATAGCGGCTGTAGTGCTGCTTCATCACCTGGAGGACGCAGCGCGGGTGCTGGAGGGTCGGGTCGGCCATCGGCTTCTTGGCGTCGCCCTCGCCTTCCATCTTGAAGACCCAGTCGGCCTGCGTATACTTCTTGGCCTCCGGATCCCACGAGGAGAACATCCCGTCCTGGAACCCGTACTTGTCGTCCAGGATGAACGGGGCGTTCGTGAACGTAGCGACGTATTCCTTGAAGTAGAGGTCCTTCGACAGGATGTAGTTGATCATCCCGCCCAGGAACGCGATGTCGGTGCCCGACCGCATCGGCGCGTAGATGTCGGCCCGGCTCGAGGTACGGGTGAAGCGCGGGTCGACGTTGATCAGGATGGCGTCGTGGTCGTCCTTGGCCATCTGGATGTGCTTCATGGCCAACGGGTGATTCTCCGCCACGTTCGAGCCCATGACCAGGGCGACGTCAGTGCACTTGAGATCCATCCAGGAGTTCGTCATCGCTCCCCGACCGAATGATGGGGCCAGACCGGCCACCGTCGGGGAATGTCATATCCGGGCCTGGTGTTCCAGGTACACGATGCCGAGCGAGCGCATCAGCTTCGAAACCAGATAGCACTCCTCGTTGTCGAGCGAGGCCCCGCCCAGGCTGGCAATGGCCTCCGTCCGGTTGACGATGTATGACTTGGTGGGATCCTTCGGATCCGGCTGGGTCTCGATGAACGAGGCGTCGCGGGTCTTCTTGATGTTGGCCGCGATCTTCTCGAACATCCACTCCCAGTCTTTCTCCTCCCAGTTGGAGGAGCCAGGGGCACGGTAGAGAGGCTTGGTCAGGCGCCGCTCGTTGTTGGCGACCTGCGACAGGGCCGAACCCTTGGAGCAGAGCGAACCCTGGTTGTTGGGGTTGTCAGGGTCTCCCTCGATCTGGATGATCTTGCCGTCGCGGACGTACACGAGCTGGCCGCAGCCGACGCCACAATACGGACAGATTGTGGGCGACACCTTGGCCTCGCGGATCTTGAGGTCACGCACCTTCGCCATGGCCGGCGCGGCGAACCCGAGCTGACTCAGCGCGGCGGAGGCGGCGGTGGCCCCAGACAGTTTGAGAAAGTCCCGTCTGGTTACCCGCATTACTCTTTCTCCATCTCCTTCCCCACATGCTTTCGAGAACGAACCCGGTGAACTCCGATGCTCACCCCCTGAAAAACAGTCGAGCAGTCGGCGGAAGCTTGCCGCCTCACCCTCAAAAAAGGCTGGCAAGCCCCCCTACTTCACCATTGTCTGAATACACCGCAAAGTGTACCTCTTCCTGCCCTAGTGGACCCAATTGATTGTGAATTGCGTAACGGAGTATTGAAACAAGCTGGATCGACTGGTAGACGGAGGCGCAACTCGCCGGCGCGCCTCACGTGTGGGAGCGCCTGCCGGGCCAGACGAAGGGCCGGAGCGCCTCCCACGCCAAGGCGAGAACGAGCAGCAACAACGCCAGAAACGACAGCTTGATCGCCCAGGAGTCGGACCGCCCGATTGGGTTGACCGGGTGCATGACCCGCCCCGTCTGCCGCAGGATGATCGCGAAGAACCCGGCGGCCACGGGATAGAGCAACGCCACGCCGCGGCGGTTGCTCGAGAGCAGCGCCACCCCCGCCACCAGGAGAGAGACGAGCAGCATAGTGAAGTTCGTGACGAAACGCGGCTCCCCCCAAAAGAGCGCGCCCCAGATGACCTTGGCCGCGTAAAGGCCGAGGGGGAGGGAGACGAGGTTGGCCGCCACCGCGGCGGTCCAGGCGGTGGTCGCCAGGGCGAACGCCCTTTCCCGGCGGCCGACGACGTGGACCAGCCCCAGCACCCCGGCCACGCCGTAGAAGAGCAGGCTGGCCAGGATGAATGCCCCGTGCAGGTAAACCAGGCGGGTGTTGGCTCCGAGCGTCCGGTCCTCCGGCGCGACCGATACCAGTCCGATCAGGCCGGCGAGCAGCAACCCGGTGACGAGCAACCCTCTTCTCCACCGCTTCTCCATCAAGGTTCACCTCTCTCCCCGGATTCCGCCCGGAGGCCGTCATTCCTCCCAGGGGCGCCGCGGCCCGGACACAAGAACTCCCGGGAGAAATCCCCCGGGAGTCGGCCTTCCAGACGCAAACGCTCTATTCAGTGAATCCGATTCTTGCCGACCTTAAGCACCAGCTTGGCGAGGGTCTCCTTCTCCGAGTTGTCGGCGACCTCCCAGATCTCTTTCATCAACGCCTCTTCCGGGGTGTCGGCCTTGACGAACTTGCCCATGAGGTTGCCGATGCTGATCATGCCCTTGATCATCTGCTCGTCGCTGACTCCGTGCTTCAGGCCGTCACGGATGACCTCCGAGACCTCGCTCGGGAACTCCTCAAGGTTATACCTTTCGGCCACACACATACCTCCCGCTCGAATTGGACTTCCGCCCGGTAGTGTGCAACCCCACCCTGCCTAATATGCGGTTTCGGCGGCCCCGAGCCGGAGCCTACTCCTCTTCCCGGCTGGCCAACTGCGCCATGGCGACCAGGCGGTCTCCCTCGTCGAGCCGGATGATACGCACGCCCTGCGTGTCGCGCCCCATGACCGAGATCGATTCGACCGGCACCCGGATGATGATGCCCGCCGCGGTGGTCAGCATGATGTCGTAATCGGCCCTGACCATCCGGACGCCCACGATCACGCCGTTCTTCTCCGTCACCCGCAGCGTCTTGACGCCCTTGCCGCCCCGGCTCTGCTCGCGGTACTCCTCGATCGGCGTCCGCTTCCCGTAGCCGGCCTCGGTGACCACCAGCACGTCGGCGTTGGGGCGCACCACGTCGGCGCCGACCACCACGTCGTCGCCCTGGAGAGAGACGCCCCGCACCCCGTGGGCGGTTCGCCCCATGGAGCGCACCTCCTCCTCGGAGAAGCGGATCGAAAGGCCATGGCGGGTGACCATGAGTATCTGCTGCTTGCCGTCGGTCAGCCGGACACCGACCAGCTCGTCGCCTTCCTCCAGGGTGAGCGCGATGAGCCCGCCCACCCGGATGTTCTCGAACTCGGTGAGCGGGGTCTTCTTGACCGTGCCCAGCTTGGTCGCCATGAAGAGGAACTGGCCCTCCTCGAACTCCTTGACGGGGATGACCGCATTGACCTGCTCACCCCGCTCGATCTGGAGCAGGTTGACTATGGCGGTGCCCCGGGCCTGCCGTGATGCCTCGGGGATCTGATGACCCCGCAGCTTATACACCTTGCCCTTGTTGGTGAAGAAGAGGATGTGGGTGTGGGTCGTGGTGATGAACAGGTTCTCCACGAAGTCCTCTTCCTTGGTGGTGGCCCCGGTGATGCCGCGTCCACCCCGCCGTTGCGCCCGGTAGGTGTCGGCCGGCAGACGCTTGATGTAGCCGTGGTTGGTCATGGTGACCACGATCGACTCCTCGGCGATCAGGTCCTCCACGTCGATGTCCTCGGCGTCCGCCCCGATCTGGGTGCGGCGGGCGTCGCCGTACTTCTCCTTGAGCTCCAGCAGTTCGCCGCGGATCACCCCGTCGATCTTGTGGGGATCGGCCAGCAGCTCCTTAAGGTAGTTGATCCGCTTCATCAGTTCCTGGTACTCCGCCTCCAGCTTCTCGCGCTCCAGCGCGGTCAACCGGCGCAGGCGCATGTCGAGTATGGCCACCGCCTGCTTCTCGGAGAGGCCGAACTTGGCCATCAGGCCTTCTTTGGCCGCCTGGTCGTCCTTGGCCTGGCGAATGGTGCGGATGACCTCATCGAGGAACTCCAGGGCGATGCGCAGGCCTTCGACGATGTGGGCCCGCTCTTCAGCCTTGCGCAGTTCGAAGCGGGAGCGCCGGGTGATGACTTCCCGCTGGAAGTTCAGGTACTCGGTCAGGACTTCCTTGAGGTTGAGCACCTGCGGCTTCCCATTCACCAGGGCCAGCATGTTCACCCCGAAGGACGACTGCATCTGCGTGTGCTTGTGCAGTTGGTTCAGCACCACGTGGGGGTTGGCCTCCCGGCGCAGTTCGATGACGACCCGCATGCCGGTGCGGTCGGACTCGTCGCGCAGGTCGGAGATTCCCTCGATCTTCTTCTCCCTGACCAGCTCGGCGATGTTCTCGATCAGGTTCACCTTGTTCACCATGTAGGGAAGTTCGCTGACCACTATCCGGACCTTGCCCGCGCTGGTGGTCTCGATGACCGACTTGGCGCGGATCTTGATGGAGCCGCGCCCGGTGGAATACGCCTCCTTGATGCCTTCGCGCCCAAGGATGATCGCGCCGGTCGGGAAGTCGGGACCCTTTATCGACCGGGTTAGGTCTTTGACCGTGACGTCAGGGTCGTCGATCAGTTGGACCAGCCCGTCGATGACCTCGCCCAGGTTGTGCGGGGGGATGTTGGTGGCCATGCCGACCGCGATGCCGGCCGCCCCGTTGACCAGAAGGTTGGGGAAACGGCTCGGCAGGACGGCCGGTTGCTCCAGCGTCTCGTCGAAGTTGGGGATGAAGTCCACGGTGTCCTTGTCAAGGTCGCGCAGGAGTTCGATGGCCAACTTGGAGAGACGGGCCTCGGTGTAGCGCATGGCCGCCGGCGGGTCGCCGTCGACGCTGCCGAAGTTCCCGTGGCCATCCACCAGGAGGTAGCGGTAGGAAAAGTCTTGCGCCATGCGGACCATGGCGTCGTAGATCGCCGCGTCGCCGTGGGGGTGGTACTTGCCCATGACCTCGCCCACGATGCGGGCCGACTTCTTGTGCGGCTTGTCGGGATCGAGGTTGAGCTCCGACATCCCGTAGAGAATGCGGCGCTGCACCGGCTTGAGCCCATCGCGCACGTCCGGCAGCGCCCGTTCGACGATGACGGACATGGCGTAATCGAGGTAGGACTTGCGCATCTCCTCCTCGATCTCGACCTGGACGACTTTTCCTTCGGTGTATTCGGTCACGCTTCTTAAGCCTCCCAAAGAACTCGGGCTTCCCCGTAAGTCTCCTGCGGCGTAACGGTCTAATATTCGGCGAGTGGCCTCTTCCAACCTGCCCGGCGTGGTAAGAAGTCCCTGTCTGGCCCTTTGCCCTCAAAACAGTACTCTCCACCCAATTCCGCAGGCGGGGGGTCGGAATACCCTACAAGCGGGATGACGGACAAGAAAGGCCCTGACAAGAAAACGTCAAGCCGCCGTCGCCCCGCTAGAGAGTGAGAAGGAGGTAACAACCATGGGTGGGTGCCGCACTGAGGTCTCCCCGGTGAGCACCGGCTGCTTCTTCGAGAACATCGGCTTCCTGGTGTTCTTGCTCATCCTGGCGCTGCTCGGCATCGCGTTCATCGAGAACATGGTGCATTAACCCTTAGCTGTGGAGAGGAGAGATTACAGTGGATGGTGGCTTCTTCAGGCTGGAGAACATCGGCTTCCTGGTGTTCCTGCTCATCCTGGCGCTGCTCGGAATCGGCTTCCTGGAAAACATGTAGTGATAAGCCTTCCTCCGGCGGCCCAGACTTGACCCGGATTCCTTAGAAATAGCCCCAATCTACCGGCTAGCCTCACCGGTTAGCCCTTCGGGAAAGGAGGATCAACGATGGGTGATTGTGGCGCTGTCTCCCCGGTCAGCACCGGCTGCTTCTTCGAGAACATCGGCTTCCTGGTCTTCCTGCTCATCCTGGCGCTGCTCGGAATCGCGTTCATCGAGCACGGGCACGTGATGTGAGCGGAAACACCTTGGACGAAGGGAGACCCGGACGGGCGCAGCCTGTCCGGGTCTTCTCTTTACTTCACTGCGACCCCAGTTCCTGCAGGATCCGCCGATACTCCTCGACAGTGATCTCCCCTTTGGCCAGCCGCCGGTCGAGGATCTGGCGAGGGGTCTCGGCCGGTGCAGTCCCATTTCCGAACGGCCCGTCCGCACTTGCCGGACCGCGGCCTTGGCCCATCCAAGGCCACCCGTCGGTTCGCCCCCGGCCGCTAAGCAGGTAGAAGACCACCACTCCAATCACCAGCCAGAACAGGAACCCCACGCTCGCTCACCTCACCGGAAGTCTTCCCCGACCCTAGACGTCGAGGTTCACAACCTCGTGGGCGTGTTCCTGGATGAAGTCGCGTCGCGGCTCCACCTTCTCACCCATCAGCGTGGTGAAGATCTCGTCGGCCAACACTCCGTCTTCAATGCGGAGGCGCTTCAAGGTGCGGGTCTCCGGGTTCATGGTCGTCTCCCATAGCTGCTCGGCGTCCATCTCGCCCAGACCCTTATAGCGCTGGATGACGATGCCCTGCCGCCCGATGCGCTCAAGCAACGCGTCGAGTTCCCGGTCGGACCAGGCGTAGTGGCGCTCCTTGCCCTGCTTCACCATGTATAGCGGCGGAAGGGCCACGTAGACGTGTCCGCCCTCGATGAGGGGGGTCATGTAGCGGTAGAAGAAGGTCAAGAGCAGCGTCCGGATGTGCGCCCCGTCGACGTCGGCGTCGGTCATCAGGATGACCCGGTGGTAGCGGAGCTTGGCGAGGTCGAATTCTTCGTCGATCCCCGCGCCCAAGGCGGTGATCATCGCCCGGATCTCGTTGTTGCCCAGGATTTTGTCGAGCCTGGCCTTCTCCACGTTGAGAATCTTGCCGCGCAGCGGCATAATGGCCTGATTCCGCCGGTCGCGCGCCTGCTTCGCCGTGCCGCCGGCCGAATCGCCCTCGACCAGGTAAAGTTCGCAGAGCGTAGGGTCGGTCATGACGCAGTCGGCCAGCTTGCCGGGGAGAGCGGACACCTCGAGGGCGCTCTTGCGCCGGGTCAGCTCCCGGGCTTTGCGGGCCGCCTCGCGCGCCCGGGCCGCGAGCACCGCCTTCTCCACGATCTTGCGGGCCGACGCCGGGTGCTCTTCCAGGAAGATGCTGAGCCCCTCCGCGACGACCGCCTCGCAGATGCCCTTCATCTCGGAATTGCCGAGCTTGCCTTTGGTCTGCCCCTCGAACTGCGGCTCGCGCAGCTTGACGGAGAGCACCGCCGTCAGTCCTTCCCGGACGTCATCCCCGCTGAGGTTGGCTTCGGCTTCCTTGAGGATGCCCTGCTTGCGGGCGTAGTCGTTGAGGCTGCGGGTGAGGGCGGAACGGAACCCCGAGAGGTGCGTGCCGCCATCGTGGGTGTTTATGTTGTTAGCATAGGAGAAGACCGTCTCCAGGTAGCCATCGTTGTACTGGAGGGCGAACTCCACGTAGGAGTCTTCCACCTGCCGCCCGAAGTAGGCAACTTCCCGGTGGAGCGGATCCTTGTTGCGGTTGAGATGCTCGACGAAGGAGACGATCCCGCCTTCGAACTCGAAGGTGTACTCCTTTTCGTTCTTCTCGTCCCTCAGCACGAGGCAGACCCCGGCGTTGAGGAACGCCAACTCGCGCAGGCGATGGAGCAGCGTTTCGGCGGAGAACTCGGTGGTCTCGAAGATCTCGGCGTCGGGATGGAAGGTGGTACGGGTGCCTGTCTCATCGGACTTCCCCACCACCTCGAGGTCGGTCACCGGCTTGCCCCGTTCATACCGCTGCCGATGGATCTGGCCGTCACGGCGCACTTCGACTTCGCACCAGTCGGAGAGCGCGTTCACCACCGAGACGCCCACCCCGTGCAGCCCGCCGGAGACCTTATATGCTCCCGCGTCGAACTTGCCGCCGGCGTGCAGCACGGTCATCGCGACCTCCACTCCGGGGCGCCCCAACTTGGGATGGATGTCGACCGGGATGCCGCGTCCGTTGTCGACCACTGTGACGGCGCCGTCGGCGCGAAGGGTTACCTCCACGCGGTCGCAGTAGCCCGCCAGCGCCTCGTCGATGGAGTTGTCGACCACCTCGTAGACAAGGTGGTGCAGGCCGCGCTCATCGGTCGAGCCGATATACATCCCCGGGCGGCGGCGAACCGCCTCCAGCCCTTCGAGCACCTGGATTTGCCCGGCGTCGTAGCCGCCGTTGTTGCCGTTGGTCCGGTCGATTGACATGCCTTCGTTCCTCTCTGGCCTGACTTCTAGCGCTGCTGTTCGAGCGCTTCGATCGCTTCCCGAAGGTTCTCCGCCCGCTTCTTGAGCGTGAGCGAGGAGATCTGGGAGAGGTACACCTTGCCTTTCGTGATGACGAAAGACTTTGGTTCCCCACCGGAGACGTCGACGAGCTGGCCGCGGTCGCGGGCGGTCTTCAGGAACTCGTCGCTGGCCCGGGCTTGCGCCGGCAGTTCGTGGTCGCAGATGGCCACCACTTCACTGAGCGGGACGACCGCTTCTCCTCCCAAGTGCAAGAACACGGCTAACGCACCTCTCCACCCTAGTCTGCGCCGTTCTCTCCCGGCTGCGCCTCGGACAAGGATTCGCCCCCGGAGACGATTCTCCCTTGTTGTACCACAAAGAGCGCCGCGGCCGCGACGTGTTCGTCCGGGAGGGAGCGGGTCGTCGTGGCGGTCACGAACACCTGCGTCTTTTCCCCTGCGACGCTGAGCAAGAACCTGCGCCGCCCCTCGTCGAGTTCCGACATCACGTCATCGAGCAGCAGCACAGGGTATTCCCCGGTGACCTCTTGCATGTACTCGATCTCGCCCAGCTTGAGGGCGAGCGCAGCGGTCCGCTGCTGTCCCTGCGAGCCATAGGCACGGGCGTCCGTGCCGTTGACCTCCAGCGCCAGATCGTCCCGGTGAGGGCCGAGGAGAGTCATGCCGCGGCGCCGCTCGGCCGGGCGCACCTCCTCCAACTCCGCTGCGAGCCGCTCCCGGAAGCGGGCTGCGGTCCACTCCCCGGGCTCGTCAACCTCGACCCGGGTCGCCCCCGGCCCACAAGCAGCCAGGTAGGCGAGGCGCAGCGTCTCCCGACCGGCGGTCACCCGAGCGTGAGCCTCCTCCGCCAGCCGGGAAAGCGCGGCGACGGCCCTCGCGCGCTTCGCCTGCACCCGCGCTCCGATGGCCACGAGTTGCTCGTCCCAGGCGGCCAGTTCGCCGGGGCCCTCGGCCCGGGGCCTGTTCAAGCGGGCAAGCCCCTGTTTGAGCAGGTTGTTTCTCTGAATGAGGACCTGCTGGTAGTCGATGAGGTCGCGGCGGTACCCCGGGTCGATCTGCGCCAGTTCCACGTCGAGGAAGCGCCGGCGGTGGGCCGGCCCGCCCTTGACCAACTGGAGGTCCTCAGGTGAAAAGATGACCGCCGTGAGGTATCCAAACAGCTCCGACAGGCGCCGCACATCGGTCTCGTTGACCCGGATCCGCTTCCGGCGTTCGGAGTGGTAGGTCACCTCAAGGTAGACTTCCCCGTCGCCGCGCACCACGTGGCCGCGCACGGCGAAACCCTCCGTCCCCCACCGGACGAGGTCGGAGTCGGCCGCCCCCCGGTAGGAGCGTCCGGTCGCCAGCAGGTAGACCGCTTCGAGCAGGTTCGACTTGCCCTGCGCGTTCTCTCCCACCAGGAGATTGACTCCGTCCCGGAAGGAGATCTCCAAGCCATGATAGTTCCGGAAGTCGGCCAGGCGCAGCGAGTCGAGGCGCACTTCCGCTACTCCCTGCTCGCGGTAACGACGAAGCGCTCGCCCCCGAACTCGACCTCGTCGCCTGGATGGAGTTTTCTTCCCCGCCGCGTCTCGGGCACGCCCCCCACCTTGACCTTGCCTTCGGCGATCAGCAGTTTGGCTTCGCCGCCGGTTTCGGCCAGGCCGCTCCATTTCAGGAACTGGTCCAGCGTTATGTAGGGCGTATGAATGGGCACTTCTCTCATGCTGGTCCGTTCCCTCGTTGCCGTCTCGGTCGTCGGGCCTAGGTTATCTCAACATCACGGGCATGATGACGTACGTGTACTCCGCGGCGCGGTCGCCCACCGGGCGGAGCACGCCCGGGCTGTGCCGGCCGGTTAGTTCGAACGCCACCTGCGCGCTATCCGCCACGCGCAAGACGTCGATGATGAACCGGGTGTTGAAGGCGATCTCGACCTCTTCCCCGCTCCGCGCGGCCGGCAGGTGTTCTTCCGACTGACCGACCTCCGGGACGTAGGCCGAGAGCCCGACGGTGTCGCCGGTCAGGTTGATCTTGACGATGCTCGGCCCGTCCTTGGAGAGAAGGGCGGCCCGTTCCATCGCCGCAAGAAGTTCATCCTTGCCCAATTCCACCCTTGTCTTGAAGGCTTTGGGTACCACCTGCTGGTAGCTGGGGAACTGCCCCTCGATCAGGCGTGAGACGAAGCGGAACCCAGGCAGGGCGAAGACGATGTGATTGCCGCTCAACGTCACCGCCACCGGCGTTTCCGCATCCGGGGAGAGGAGGCGGGCCAGCTCGAGGAGGCACTTGGTCGGTATGATGACCGAAGCAGCCTGGATGCGGTTCGGTGAGGTCACTTCCGAGAGCGCCAGCCGCGACGTGTCGGTCGCCACCATCCGCACCTGCTCCCCGTTCACCTCCAGCAGCACGCCGGTGAGGAACGGCCGGGTTTCGTCGGCGGCCACCGCGAAGGAAGTCTCCCGGATCATCCGCCGGAGAATCCCCTGCGGGACATCCCAGGTCTTTTCCCCATCGGTCTCCGGCAACGTCGGAAAATCGGCCGGCGACATCGTGTGCAGGGTGTAGCGCGCCGAACCGCTGCGAATCTCCGCCTGCCCGCGCGGCTCGTCGACCCGGAAGTCGATCGCCAGTTCGGGCAGCTTGCGGACGATCTCCGTCACATACCTGGCCTCCAGGACTGCGCTCCCGTTTTCGGTCCCCTGCACCGGGACAAAGCACTCGACACCCAGTTCCAGGTCGGTGGCCACCAGGCGCAGCCGGTCCCCTTCGACCTCCATCAGGATGCCCGAGAGAATCGGGAGGGTGGTCTTCCCGGGCACCGCACGTTGCACGACTTGCAGTCCCTGCAAGAAGATTTCGCGTGGGCAAGTGAATCTCATCGCATGCCTTCCCCCTTACTGGTACAGAAAGACGTTCTTGAAGTAACCGCAGTAGTAAGCGCCGTGGATATGTGAAAAACCGGTTCGGAGCCCCTCCGGCCGGACGTCCTGCGGTGTGGAGAAAAAGTGGGTAATCCGGCTTCGTTGTCCCCACTATCCCAAGGGATATCCCCTGCTTGCCTGTTGTCCACCGGCGGGTGGCGGTTATGCCCAGGCTGTCCCCAGGGAATCCCCTGCCGTCCGCCGTGTTGTCCAGAAGGCCCTGCTCAACCCTCCTGCAACTTCTGAATAATGGTCGTAAGGCTGCGGCTCAGCGTTGCGTCGTCGCGGCTGGCCTCTTCGATCTTCTCGATGGCGTGGATGACGGTGGTGTGGTCCCGCCCGCCGAACGCCTCGCCAATGCGCGGCAGGGAAAGATCGGTCAGCTCCCGGGCGAGATACATCGCCACCTGGCGCGGATAGGCCACCGTGCGGGTGCGGCGACGGGCTTTCATGTCTTCCAGGCGCAGACCGAAGTGCTCGGCCACGACCTCCTGAATACGGTCCACCGTAATGGGGCGCTGCTTCGGCGTATGGACGAGGTCGCGCAGCGCCTCCGAGACCAGCTCGGGGGTGATTGTGCGGTTGCTGAGCGAGGAATACGCGACGACCCTGATGAGCGCTCCCTCCAGCTCCCGGATGTTGGAGTGGATCTGTTTGGCCAGGGACAGCATCACCTCATCGGGCAGGTCGAGGTGCTCCGATTCGGCCTTCTTGCGCAGAATCGCCACCCTGGTCTCGAGGTCCGGCGCCTGTATGTCGGTGATGAGGCCCCACTCGAAGCGGGAGCGCAGCCGGTCTTCCAGGGTCGGAATCTCCCGGGGAGGCCGGTCGCTGGAGAGGACGATCTGTTTCTGCGCCTCGTAGAGCGTGTTGAAGGTGTGGAAGAACTCCTCCTGCATGCGCTCCTTACCGGCCAGGAACTGGATGTCGTCGACGAGCAGGACATCGCTGTTGCGGTAGGTGTTGCGGAACTCGCCGGTACGGTCGTAGCGGATGGCGTTGATCAGGTCGTTGGTGAACTTTTCCGAGGTGACGTAGACGACCTTGGAAAAAGGGTGGAGCGTCTGGACATAGTGCCCTATGGCGTGCATGAGGTGGGTCTTTCCCAGCCCCACGCCGCCGTATATGAAAAGCGGGTTGTAGGCCTTGGCCGGCGCCTCTGCCACCGCGAGGGCGGCGGCGTGGGCGAAGCGGTTGGAGTTGCCTACCACGAAGGTGTCGAAGGTGTACTTGGGATTGAGCTGGGAAGGGCGCTCCGCCTTGGCGGCGGGCTCCTCCGCCGCCCGCGAAGCCGCCGAAGGCGAGGAGGGCTCGGCGGCGCCTGGCAGGACGAACTCGACCTCCCAGGGCTCGCCGACCACCGTCTCCAGTGACTTGGCGATGACCGTCAGATACCGGGTCTGCACCCAGTCGCGGACCATCTCGTTGGGGACGGAAACCACCAGGGTGTCACCGCGCAACGTCAACGGGCGGGTTTCGGCCAACCACGTTTCGAAACTGGGACGCGGCACCTGGGTCGCAATAAGATCCAGCGTTTGACGCCAGATCTTTGTGAGTTGTTCCGTCAAGGAGTACCCTCCCACAGTGGACCGTTATCGCTTGGCCGTGGCCTCGAGGAGCGCCATGCCCTGCGCGGTCAGCCGGCGTTTCCCGCCGGGAGCCGGTTCGAGGAGGCCGAGCTGTTCGAGCGCCACCAACTCACGATAAGCGGAGGCCAGACTGAGCCCCGCCTCCGACGCGGCAACGCTGGGCCCCACCTCGCTCAGTTTGGCGAAAAGCTGAAAGAGCCTCGCCTGCCGGGTGGTGAGCGAGGATGCCGACGAGGCGCCCTGCCCTGGACCGGTGCGGCCGTGGGCCCGGACGGTGGGTCGGGTCCCCTTCTTGCCTCGCGCCGACTTGTATTCGCTCCTCTGGGAGGGGTTTCCTTCCGCGGTAGGAGGGGCAACGTCCGGAGTGGCAAGAGGCTCCGGAGGCTGTTCCACCGGGGCGAACGAGGCAGCGGCCACCTCTTGGTCGGCCGTGCAGCCCGGGGCGGGGATAGCGGGCGCCGCCGGGGCGGGAGTGTGGTGACGGCGTGGCACCATGAGAGTGACCACGGTGCCACCGCTCAAGTTATCCTCGATCGCCAACTGACCGCCGATGGCCCTGAGGCTCTCCTGGGCGACGCAGAGCCCGGAACCCACGCCACGAATGTAGCGGCGGAAGGAGGCCGAGGCAGTGGTGAAGCCAGGGCGGAGCGCCTGCTCCTTGTCGGGGATGCCGGGGCCGTGGTCCGAGACCACCACGCTGCCGTCGACCAGGACGCTGACCACGACGTCCCGAAAGCTCGCATGCAGGAGATTCTCCACGATCTCGCGCAGGGCCAGGAGCGGGATGACTCCACCCCTCTCGTGGCTGGCCTGCAGCGTCTTCTTGCAGAGGAGATCCATCAAGGACAGGGGATCGTCGGCGGTGAGGACCATGACCTGGGGAAGTTCCTCGGCCGTCAGGTACAGCGCCAGCCTGGCCTCGAGCGGACCCTGATCGATTCTGGCGCCGGCGGGGTTGGAGTCGCGACGGGCGAAGAGACGAGACCACCAACCGGACACGTTTTCACCCCCTCCGTGGGTTGAAAAGCCGCCCTCCAAGAGAATCTCGGAGTTATCCCCAGGAGACAGCCCCGACAGGGACGGGATTTTCGCCGTCAACCGCTGGCTTCGCCGGAAGACAGCCCTATTGAACAGGGAGTTTCCGCGGCGAGGCCGTGCACGCGCTATCCACAAGGTTATCCACAGAATGTGCATAAGGGCGTATCCTGCGGTTGTCACTTTTCACTATACCAGGAAAGGTTTTCGGGGACAAGTCGCGAAAAGGGCGTCTGGATTCTTTTTCTTGACAGCGTGACAGGCTATTGTCTATAATCGGTACGTTATTCCCTAGCAGAGAGGCGGTGCGAGTAGTGAAGCGCACTTACCAGCCCAACAGGCTTCATCGCTCGAAGGTTCATGGCTTCCGCAAGCGCATGGCTACCCGGGCGGGCCGTGCGGTGATCCGGCGGCGGCGGGCCAAGGGGCGGCGGCTCCTGACGGCATAAGGCGGCACCCAGCGTGAGAGGTCCGACGACGGGCCTCTTTTTTCTCCTTATGAGGTGGTCGGGGTGAGATGAGTCCCGTACCGGAGCGATTGCGGCGGCAAGCTGATTTCCGCCTGGTTTACGAGCGGCGTCGGACGGTGGCCGACCGCCTGCTGGTGTTGTATTCACGCCCGAATGGGCTGGAGGTCTCCCGCGTTGGCTTTGCGATCAGCAAGAAGGTGGGCAAGGCCGTCGTCAGGAACCGGCTGCGCCGGCAGCTGAAAGAGGCGCTGCGGTTGCAGGCGGAGAGCCTGCCACAGGGTTGGGATTGGATCCTGATCCCCAGGGCGGGAGCCACCCGTGCGTCTTTCGGGGAGTTGGCGGCGAGCGTCGGGAAGTTGGTGGCGCAGGCCGTCGCGCGGCGCGCCGACGGATAGGGCAGCAGTCACCGGAGGAAAGTATGACAGTCGGGGAGAAAATAGGAAGAGCCCTCACGCAGGTAGTGGTGGGGGAGATCCGCTTGTATCAGGCGACCCTGTCCCGGGTCTTGCCGAGAGCTTGCCGCTACTATCCTTCCTGTTCGCAATATGCTGTGGAGGCGATTTCGCGCTACGGGTTATGGCGAGGAGGCAGGTTGGCGGTGCTGCGCATCAGCCGCTGTCATCCCGGAAGACCCGGCGGCTATGATCCCGTGCCGTAAGGGACGCGGCGCGAGAAGGGGGCTTGTTCGTGAACCTACTTCGGCAATGGCTGGTGGCTCTACTGCATCTCCTGTTCAGTTGGACGCACAACTATGGTCTGGCCATCATCGCCCTCACGGTGCTGGTCCGGCTCATCCTGTATCCTCTGACCGCAAGCCAAATGAAGGCCTCGGCGCAGCTCAGC
The DNA here is from genome assembly GCA_050260095.1 of Chitinophagales bacterium. Taxonomy (GTDB): domain Bacteria; phylum Bacillota; class UBA5301; order DYFA01; family DYFA01; genus JBLNBQ01. Next base: position 32,168 of record JBLNBQ010000182.1, on the reverse strand, counting down.
AAGCTGCAGCCGAAGATGAAGGAAATCCAGGAGAAGTACAAGGACAACCCTGAGGAGCAACAGCGCCGCCTGATGGCCTTGTATAAGGAGAGCGGCGTGAATCCGTTCGGCGGGTGCCTGCCGCTCCTGGTGCAGTTCCCTGTGTTGATCGCCCTGTTCAATGCGCTTAACAAGTTCCCGTACCGGGGAGTGCCGCTCTTCTTGGGCATCAACCTGGCCGAGCCCGCATCGCAGATGTTTTACGCGCTACCCATTCTGACCGCCGTGACAACCTACTACCAGATGACGATGACCCAGGTCGACCCTTCGCAGAAGGCCATGATGGCCTTCATGCCGCTGCTCATCGGTTATGTGAGCATCCGGTTTCCGGCGGGCCTGGCGCTGTACTGGGTTGTCGGTAACCTCCTGGCCATTGCGCAGCAGTACTTGATGAACCGGAAGCTGGCGTCGAAGGAGAGGAGCGGACAATAGTGGACGAGATCACCATCAGCGGACGCACCGTCGAAGAGGCGGTGGAAGCCGGACTCGAGGCCCTGGGGGCCGAGCGGTCCGAGGTGGAGGTCGAGGTCGTAGACGAAGGGGTCAAGGGCATCCTGGGTCTGCTGGGGACCCGCTTGGCCCGGGTGAGGCTTGTGCGCAAGGGTGCCTTGCGGGGTGAGACCCCGCCTGCGGGAGCGCCGGCGCCGGTCAGCCGGCCGGCGCCTGGTGAGGCGGCCCACCCGGTGGAGCGCATGCGGGCAGCGGAGCCGCGGGAGCGTGCGATGAGCGAGGCTTGCCTTGACCGGCCACGCCGCCCGCGGGAGGCGCGACCGGCGCGCGTTTCCGTCGAGCCGTCCAGGCCCCGCACGCCCGTCCAATACGGCGAGGCCTCGGTGGCGCAGGTGGAGCGGGCCGTGGCGTTCGTGGAAGGGGTTTGCCGCCTGCTGGGAGTGGAGTCGGAGGTGGGCGCGGGCGAAGTTGACGGGGCGGTGCGTCTCTCCGTCGTGGGCGACCAGATGGGCTTGCTCATCGGCCGGCGCGGGCAGACGCTCGACGCGCTGCAGTACCTGACCGGATTGGTGGCCAACAAGGGAGCCAAGGCACCCGCCCGGTTCGTGGTGGACGTGGAGGGATATCGCGACCGCCGGGAGGCCACCTTGCGACAGTTGGCGATGCGCACGGCCGAGAAGGTCAAGTCGCGGGGGCACCGGGCGGTGCTTGAACCCATGACGCCGCAAGAGCGCAGGGTGATCCATCTGGCTTTGGCGGGCGACCCGGAACTGGTCACCTACAGCGAAGGCGAGGAACCCTACCGCCGGGTGATCATCGGGCTCAGAGAGGATGGAGGCCGGCCCGGAGACGAGGAATACGAAGGCTGAGGGCGGAAGAGCGACGGGCCGGGGCAGGAGGCACCCGGCCCTTTTCCTTTTCGGGGAAGGTTTTCGTTTTTCACCCGCGTGAAAAGGGCGGTGAAAAGATGGACTCGGAGACGATCGTCGCGGTGGCGACTCCGCCAGGCCTGGGCGCAGTCGGCGTGCTCCGCCTCAGTGGGCCGCACGCGGTGAAAATAGCCGACCGCGTTTTCAGGCCGCTGCATGGTTCGGTTCCCTTGAGGGAAACCAAGAGCCACCGCGTTCGTCACGGGTTGGCGGTTTTCCCGGGGACGGGCCGGGTCGGCGATGAGGTGCTGGTCTTCGTGGCGCGGGGACCACGGTCCTACACAGGGGAGGATGTGGTGGAATTCAGTTGTCACGGTGGCCCGGCGCCGGTCGGGGCCGTGTTGGACGCCCTGGTGCAGGCGGGGGCTCGCCCGGCCCGGCCGGGGGAGTTCACGCTGCGGGCCTTTCTCAACGGGCGCATGGATCTCAGCCAGGCTGAGGCCGTGTCTGACATCGTCCGGGCGCGCAGCGGGGAGGCGTTGGCGGCTGCCGTGGCTGGCCTGCAGGGCAAACTCGGCGAGCGGATCAGGGCGAGCGCGGCGGAGTTGGTCGACCTGCTGGCGCACTTGGAGGCGGCGCTGGACTTCGATGACCAGGAAGTCCCGCCGGTGCAGCCGGGGGAGGTAGGGGCCGCCACCGCCCGGGTCGAAAGGCAACTGCGGGAACTGGTAAGTGGGGCCCGGGCGGGCAGACTGTATCGGGAGGGCCTGCGGGTCGTCTTGGCCGGCCGGCCGAACGTGGGGAAATCCAGCCTGCTCAACGTCTTGACCGGGCGCGACCGGGCGATCGTCACGGAGGTTCCCGGGACGACGCGCGACCCCGTGGAGGACAGCCTGGTGGTTGATGGCGTGCCGGTATGCCTGGTCGACACCGCGGGACTGCGGGAGACGGCCGACCGGATCGAGGCCGAGGGAGTGCGGCGGGCCGAGGCGGCCGTGGAGGCGGCGTCTGTGGCGGTGTTGGTGGTGGACGGCAGCGCGCCTTTGACCAGCGAAGACTTTGGGGCGGCACGGCGCATGCCGGTTCCAGCAGGGGTGGTGGCGGTCAACAAGGCCGACTTGCCGCAGGTGGTGGAGGCGTGCGACGTGGAGGCTTTAGTCCCGGGGGCGCGCCTGGTCCGGGTCTCTGCGCTGCGAGGGTCGGGGTTGGCTGGCTTCTGGCGGGAAGTCATGGCGGCGGCGGGGCTGGGCGGGGAGGGTGGCTCCGGCCTGGAAGGCCGCCAGGATGCGCTGGTCACCAGCGCTCGCCACGAGGAGGCGCTGCGGCGGGCGATCAGAGAGCTGGAAGGCGCCCGGGTAGAGGCGGGCAGGGGAGGCGGGGAGGAGTTGGTCGCGGCGCGCGTGAGGGCGGCGCTGCGCGCCTTGGGCGAGATCACCGGGGAGAGCGTGGACGAGGAGGTTTTGGCGGCGATCTTCTCCTCGTTTTGCCTGGGGAAGTAGGAGTCGGCGAGGGCGATGAGTGATTGTGACGTGATCGTGGTGGGAGGCGGGCACGCCGGCGCGGAGGCGGCTCTGGCAGCCGCCCGGCTGGGCTGCTGCACGGTGGCGCTGACCCTGAGCCGGCGCCGGGTGGGCTTCATGCCCTGCAACCCGTCCATCGGTGGGCCGGGGAAAGGCCAGCTGGTGCGGGAGATAGCCGCGCTAGGCGGGGAGATGGGGCGCAACGCGGACCGGTTCGCGCTGCAGGCGCGGGTGGTCAATACCGGTAAGGGCGCCGCCGTGCGTACGGTGCGTGCGGTGTGCGACAAGGCGGCCTATTCGGCGGGCTTGCGGGCGGTGCTGGAGACCACCGCAGGCCTGCGACTTCTGGAGGGTGCCGTCGAGCGAATTATGGTAAACCGCGGCCGGGCGGCAGGGGTCCGGTTGACGGATGGCTCCGAGTTGACCGCGGCGGCTGTCGTGGTTACGACCGGCACCTACCTGGGGGCAAAGGTTTTCGTGGGAGAGGCGTCGGAGGACGCCGGACCGGCGGGCGAGCCACCTGCTCGGGAACTTGCCGCCTGGCTGCGCGACGCTGGGTTCCGGCTTCAGCGCTTCAAGACCGGGACGTCGCCGAGGGTGGCGGAGGGCAGCGTCGACGTCGGGCGGCTGGAGCGACAGGAGGACGAAGGCCCGGGCGCCCGGTTTTCGCGCGCGCCGGTGGCGCGGGAGGTCGCCTCGCGCCCCTGTTGGCTCACGCGGACCAACGAGGCGACCGTCAGGGTGGTGGAGGCGAACCTGAGGCGCGCGGCGATGTACAGCGGCGCCATTCAGGGGAAAGGGCCGCGGTACTGCCCTTCCATCGAGGCCAAGGTTGTCTGGTTCCCCGGGCGGGTCCAACATCCGGTCTTCGTGGAGCCGGAGAGCGAAGTTCCGGGCGACTTCTACCTGGCGGGACTCTCCACCAGCCTGCCCCGGGAGGTGCAGGAGCAGATGGTTCATACCATCCCGGGTCTGGAGGAGGCGGTGGTCAGCGTGCCCGGGTACGCCATCGAGTACGACTGCCTCGACCCGCGGGAGCTGAAGCCGACGCTGGAGAGCCGGCGTGTTCCAGGGGTCTTCTTCGCCGGCCAGGTGAACGGGAGTTCGGGATATGAGGAAGCCGCCGCCCAGGGGCTGGTCGCCGGGCTGAACGCGGCGCGCCTGGTCCGGGGGGAAGAGCCGGTGGTGATCCGCCGCGAGCAGGGGTACATCGGCGTGCTCATCGACGACCTGGTCACGCGGGGCGCCGACGAGCCGTACCGGATGTTGACGTCGCGAGTGGAGCACCGGCTGGCGGTCCGGCACGACAATGCCGAGCTACGCCTTGTGCCGTTGGGCCACAAGGTGGGGCTGGTGGGGGAGGCTGCGGCACGAGAGGTCGAGGCCGAGCGGGCGCGCCTCGAGCGGGAGATCGCCCGTCTGAAGGCGATCAAAGGCGGCAGTTTGTGGCGGCGGCTGGCAACTCCGGACGCCCGTTGGGAGGAAGTCACCGCCGGCGCTGGCGAGCGGCCCGACTTGAGTGAGGACGAGGCCTTCCAGGTCGAGGTGGCCGCGAAGTACGAGGGTTATCTGGAGCAGGAGGAACGTTTGATGGCGAGGCTGCGCCGCTGGGAAGAGCGTCCGTTGCCGCCTCCCGGCGACTACGGGACGATCTCCGGACTGAGCCGGGAAGGCCGTGAGCGGCTGGCGGAGGTGGGTCCGGTGACCTTGGGCCAAGCGCGGCGTATTCCCGGCATATCGCCGGCTGATCTTGTGGCCTTGATGGCGTGGGCGCAGCGCCGCCAAGGCATGGAAGGTGGCGGATGCGATGCCTGACACTGGGGCCGGCGCGGCGTCTTGGGAGCAACTGCTGGTCAGCGGTTTTGAAGCAGTCGGTGTACCGGTTACGCCCGAGGCCGTGGGGTTGCTGCGGAAGTACATGGACTTGTTGCGGGCGGAGAACGAACGGGCGAACCTGACCCGGATCCTGGAACCAGCCGCCGTGGCGATCAAACACTTCGTCGACTCCGCAACCCTCCTGAAAGTCGTGGAACTCGAACGCGGCCGACTTGTGGACGTGGGGAGCGGGGCGGGTTTCCCCGGGGCAGTCATCGCCGTTCTGCGCCCGGAGGTTGGGGTCACCTTGGTGGAGTCCAACGGGAAGAAGTCCGCCTTTCTCAAACTGCTGGCCGAGGAGCTGGGCTTGCGGAACGTCACGGTGGTCGGGCAGCGGGCGGAGGAGGTAGGGCGGGCCAGGGGCCACCGGGCTCAGTACGATGTGGCTACGGCCCGCGCGGTGGCCGCCCTTCCCGTGATCATGGAGTACTTGCTGCCTTTGGTCCGGGTGGGGGGGAGCGCCGTCGCGCTGAAGGGGCCTGAGGTTGAGAAAGAGATCGAGGCCGGGCGGAAGGCGGCCCGGCAACTAGGGGGCTGGTGGGTCCGAGTCGAGGACATAGCCTTGCCGGAAGGGGCTGGCCAGCGACGGTTGGCCGTGGTGCGCAAGGACCGGCCCACGCCTGAGCAGTACCCGCGCCGGACAGGAGTTCCTGCGAAAAAGCCGCTCGGAGGCGGAGTAGCGGACGCAGGAAGATCAGCCGCTCCGCCGCGCGCGGGGTCCCGCGAAAATGTGGCAGACCCCGCGGAAGGGATGCCTGAACGGGGCGAGAAATAGCACGACACGGACCCGTCGAGGGCAGTGTTTCACGTGAAACATTAGGGGGCCTGAGTCGTGCCAGGGCGCAGTTGGCTGTTCGGAAAGAAGGCCGGAGGGCAGGCCGCAAAGCTTGAAGGGCGTCACCAAGAGGCGGAGCAGAGCCCGGGGAGCGCGGCGCCCAGGGAGGCGCCGCGGAGCGGCGAAAGAGGGGTTCAGGCCCAGGCCAACCGGCTTCAGGAAGTCCCCGTGGATCGAATTCTCCCCAACCCCTACCAGCCAAGAACCATCTCCCCGGAAGACCCTGACTTGGCCGAACTGGCCGAGTCCATACGCCTCCACGGTCTGCTGCAGCCGCTGCTCTTGACGCGGGACGGCGACTGGTTCGTCCTGGTGGCCGGGGAACGGCGGTGGCGCGCCGCTGTCAAGGCTGGCCTGACGTTTGTGCCGGCCCTGGTGGAGGAGTACACGCCCCGGGAGCTGGCCGAAAAGGCGCTGATCGAGAACCTTCAACGCCGCGACCTAGGCTGTCTCGAGGAGGCCGAGGCATACCGGCGCCTATTGGAGGAGTTTGGGCTGACCCAGTCCGAACTGGGACAGAGGGTTGGCTTGAGCCAACCGGCCGTCGCCAACAAGCTCCGGCTTCTTCGCCTGCCGGAGCGCGTGCGGGAAGGCATTTCCCGTGAAATAATCTCCGAGGGCCACGCCCGGGCCTTCCTGGCGCTGGCCACCCCTCAACTGCAGGAAAAGGCCTACGATGAGGTCGTCCACCGCTGCCTCTCGGTCAGGCAGACGGAAGAGTTGGTGCGCGACATGACGGAGGCGGCTCCCGGGAAGCGCGAGAAGGCTCGCCCCCGCCGCCAGGTGGTCAGAGTCTTCACCGACGCCCGGCTTTTCCGCAATTCGCTCCTCTCGTTAGTGGGGGAGATGAAGCGAAGCGGGGTCGAGGTGGAACTCGCCGAGACCGCCGAGGCGGATTACTACGAGGTTCACCTCCGCATCAAGAAGGGCCAGGGCCGGACCGGGACTGCCACCCGGCGGCCGGCGGAACCTGGCGCCGAGTCGGAGCGCGAGAGACTGGAGGGATAGGCGTGGGCAAGGTTGTAGCGGTCGTCAATCAGAAAGGCGGAGTGGGCAAGAGTACCACAGCGGTGAATCTATCCGCCTGCCTTGCGGCCCGCCGGAAGAAGGTTCTGCTGGTCGACGTCGATCCTCAGGGCAACGCCACGAGCGGGGTGGGGATCGAGAAGGCGGGGCTTGTAGGCAGCGTGTACGATGCGCTCATCGGCGAGCGGCCGGCGCGTGAGGTGACGGTGCAGACGGTCCTGCCGAGGCTCGACGTGGTGCCTGCGACCATCGACCTGGCGGGGGCCGAGATCGAACTGGTCTCGCTCATGAGCCGGGAGTTCCGCTTGAAGAACGCCCTGGCCGAAGTGAAAGACGCCTACGACTATATCATTCTTGACTGTCCACCCTCGCTGGGGCTGCTCACCCTGAATGCGCTCACGGCGGCCGATGAAGCCCTTGTCCCGATCCAGTGCGAGTACTACGCTCTGGAGGGGCTAAGCCAACTGCTCAGTACAATCAACCTCGTGAAGAAGCACCTCAACGCCGCGCTGCGCCTGGGGGGCGTGGTCATGACCATGTATGACGCCCGGACGAACCTGTCAGAGCAGGTCATGGGCGAGGTGCGGAAGCACTTCGGCGAGAAGGTGTTCCGAACGGTCATCCCGCGGAACATCCGGCTGAGCGAGGCGCCCGGACATGGCAAGCCGATCATTCTCTACGACAAGGACTCCCGGGGCGCACAGGCATATCGCGAGTTGACGAGGGAGGTGCTGGCGCGTGGCTAGGCAGGCGCTGGGCAAAGGGCTGGGGGCTTTGATCCCGCAATACGACTCCGTGCCGGGCAACGAGGTGCGGCAGTTGGGCCTGGACGAGATTACGCCGGGGGTGTACCAACCGCGGCGCGGCTTCGACCCCGAGCGCCTGGCCGAACTCGCCGAGTCGATCAAGCAACACGGCATCGTCCAGCCTCTCCTGGTGAGACCAAAGGGCGCCGGGTATGAGTTGGTGGCCGGCGAGCGGCGCTGGCGCGCGGCCAAACTGGCCGGACTTCGGGAAGTGCCGGTCATCGTGCGCAGCCTCGATGACGCGGAGACGATGAAAGTGGCCCTCGTCGAGAATCTGCAGCGGGAGGACCTTAACCCGCTTGAGGAGGCGGAGGCGTATGCGCGCCTCATCCAAGACTTCCGCATGACGCAGGAGGAGGTATCGGCGGCGGTCGGCAGGAGCCGGCCAGTGATCGCCAACACCCTGCGCCTGCTCCAGCTACCTCCCGCCATTCAGCAGGCCATCTCCGGGGGGCAGTTGACGGCGGGGCACGGGCGCGCCCTGCTAGGGCTCGGTGACCACCGCGCCCAGCTGACCGTCTTCGCTCAGGCTGTGCAGAAGGGTCTCACCGTCCGGGAGTTGGAGAAACTGGTCGAACGGTGGCGCACGGGCGCTGCAGGTGTGGCGGCAAAGAAGAAGGCCGTCCAGCCGAGCCTGGAGGTGAGCGCCCTCGAGGAGGAACTCCGGCGGGCGCTGGGCACCCGGGTGCACGTGCGCCCGGGCCGGAAGGTCGGGCATATCGACATCGAATTTTTTGGCGCCGAGGAATTGGAGCGACTACTGGAGCGACTCGGGGTCCGGGCGAAGGGAGCAGGGGGGAGGATCCGATGATCTACCTTGATAACGCCGCCACCTCCTGGCCGAAGCCGCCCGAGGTGTACCAGGTGTTGGGCAGCTTTCTCCAAGAGCGGGGCGCCAACCCTGGCCGGGGCGGTCACCAGATGGCGCTAGCTGCTGCGCGGACCATCGTGGCGACCCGGTGCGACCTGGCGGAACTGCTGGGAGTGAGGGTTCCCGAGCGGATCGTCTTCACTGCGAACGCGACGGAGGCGACCAACCTCGCGATCCAGGGGCGGCTCAAACCGGGTGACCACGTGGTCACCACCGACGTCGAGCACAACGCCATCATGCGGCCGCTGTACGCTATGCGGGACCGGGGCGTGGAAGTCACTGTCGCCGTCACAGACGGAGAGGGGCGAGTGTCGGCGGACGAACTCAGGGCCGCCCTGCGCCCGTCGACCAGGATGATCGCGGTGGGGTACGCATCCAACGTGCTGGGCACGGTGCAGCCGGTCGCCGAGATCGGAAGGCTGGCCAGGGAGGCCGGTGTGACGTTTCTCTGCGACGCCGCTCAGGCCGTCGGCGAGCTGCCGGTCGACCTGGAAGCCTCGCTGGTTGACTTGGCGGCGTTCTCGGGCCACAAGGGCCTGCTGGGTCCGCCAGGAACAGGGGCGCTCTACATTGCGGAGGGGCACGAACCGGCACCGCTGCACTACGGCGGGACCGGAAGTCGTTCCGAATTGGAGCAGCAGCCGGACATCATGCCGGACCGCTACGAGAGCGGGACAGCCAACTCCGTAGGCTTGGCCGCCCTGGGGGCGGGCGTCCGGTTCCTGCTGCAACAGGATGTGGCGCGGGTCCACGAGCGCCTGCTCGGCCTCACCCAGCGCCTTCTGGACGGGCTGCTCTCGCTGCCCGGCGTGGAGGTATACGGCCCGCGGCGGGCCGAGGAGCGGGTTGCCCTGGTGGCCTTCAACGTGCGGGGGCTGGCGTCGAGCGACGCGGCGTTCATGCTGGATCAGGCCTACGGGATCGCCTGCCGGGGCGGCCTGCACTGCGCGCCGGCCGCGCATCGAAAGGCGGGGACTTTGCAAAGGGGCGCAATCCGTTTCAGCCCGGGCGTGTTCACCACGGACGACGAGATCGAGCGAGCGCTGGCGGCCGTCGCGCAGCTGGCGCGCGAGGCGAGCTGACGACACTTGCCGGCCAGCGCAGGACAGGCACGCCCCGGCTGGGCCGGCGCGTTTCGAAAGGAAGGGACGTCGAGGCATGGATCGCCAGAGGCTGAAGAGCCTGCTGGAGAGCGTGCGCAGCGGGGAGACCGGCGTCGAGCAGGCGCTCGAGGCCCTGAGAGACTTTCCCACTGCGGATCTGGGTTTTGCGCATCTCGACCTGCACCGGGCGGTGCGGAACGGCTTCCCCGAAGTCATCTTCTGCCCCGGAAAGACTCCCGAGCAGGTGAAGACCATCTTTGGACGCCTGCTCGAGGCGAGCGGTGCGGTGATGGCGACGCGAGTAGCGCCCCAACTGGCCCAGGAGTTGGTCGAGCTTTATCCCGGCGCCGTTCATCACGCGACCGCCCGTATCGTTTCCGCCGGCCGGGGAGAGCCCCGGGGCGACGGGAAGATTCTGGTCGTTTCCGCCGGCACCGCCGATCAACCGGTGGCGGAAGAGGCCGCGGTGACCGCCGAGATCATCGGCCACCGGGTGGAGCGCCTCTACGACGTGGGAGTGGCGGGTTTGCACAGGCTGCTCTCGCACCAGACGGAGCTGCGAGAGGCCAGGGTAATCGTGGTGGTGGCCGGCATGGACGGGGCCTTGGCCAGCGTGGTGGCGGGCCTGGTGAGCCAGCCGGTGATCGCCGTGCCGACGAGCGTGGGGTACGGGGCGAGTTTTCACGGGGTGTCGGCCCTGCTCACGATGTTGAACTCGTGCGCGGCGGGCGTGGCGGTGGTCAACATCGACAACGGCTTCGGCGCAGGTTGGCTGGCCGGAAAGATCAACCAGGCGGGCGAGGCGGGCAGCGTGCCGGGCGGGCGGGTTGCAGCCCATGAGTGAGGCAAAGGGAGCGGCGGTGCAGCCGGGGACGCGGATCGGCTACTTGGATGCCGGCGGTGGGATGGCCGGCGACATGTTCCTCGGAGCGGCGATCGACGCCGGTTTCCCGCTCGAACAGCTGGAGGAGGTCGTCCGGGCGCTCGGGCTCGGGGAGGTGCGCCTGCGCGCCCAGCGCGTCCTGCGGCAGGGAGTGAGCGCCGTTCACGTGGCAGTCGAGGCTGGGGAGGAGCACCACGCCCGCCACCTGCCCGACATTCTGCGCCTGCTGGAGGGCAGTGGGCTGCCTGAGGAGGTTGTGACCGGCGCGGGCGCGGCCTTCACGCGGCTGGCGGAGGTTGAAGCCAGGATTCACGGTTGCCTGCCTGAGCAGGTGCACTTTCACGAGGTCGGCGCCAAGGACGCTTTGGTCGACATTGTCGGAGCCTTCCTCGCGAAACGGTTCCTGGGTTTGGAGGCCTTGTTCGGCTCGCCGGCGCCGCTCGGCAGCGGACAAGTCCGGTGCGCGCACGGGCTCATCCCCGTCCCGGCTCCCGCGACGCTTGCCCTGCTCCACGGGTGGCCAGTGATCCCCGGCGGTCAGCCGGGCGAGATGGTGACCCCCACCGGGGCATTGATCCTCCGGCAACTCACCGGAGAGTGGCGGCCATGTCCTTCGTTCCAGCTGGAGAAGACGGGGTACGGTGCCGGCACCCGCGACGATCCGGGGCGGGCCAACGTTTTCCGGTTGATGATCGGAACGGTCACTGGGCCAGCCGGCGGGTCGAACCCAGGGGGCGAGGCCCTCGGCGACGTGACCGGCAGGGTTCCGCTGCTTGAGGGCGTCGCGGACGAAGAGGTGGTGGTCCTCGAGGCCAACCTCGACGATTTCAGCCCGGAGTGGTGCGGCCACCTCATCGAACGGCTGCTCGTAGCCGGAGCGCTGGACGCCTTCGCCAGCCAGATCCAGATGAAGAAGGGGCGCCCGTCACTGCTGGTCTCTGCACTGGCCGCCCCTGAGCGGGCGGCGCAGGTCGCCGACGCCTTCCTGCGCGAGAGCACGAGCCTGGGCATCCGCTACAGGCGGCAACGGCGACTCTGTCTCTCCCGAGATTGGGTGCAGGTAGAGGTGGGTGGCGCGGCGGTCAGAGTGAAAGCGGGTTTCCGCGGCGAGGAACGCCTCAACCTGGCGCCGGAGTACGAAGACTGCCGGAAGGCCGCCCTAGCCACGGGCCTGCCGCTCAAGGAGGTTTACGCCCTCGCTCAAGCCAAAGCCAGGCAGGCTTTGGGGGAGATTTGAGGGGGCACGTTGTCCCAGCCTGTTTTGGGGAGTGACCTCAGTTGAATGTGATTCGCGAAGTGAATCTCTGGGCGGCGGAGTACTCGGGCGCGCTGACCATTGGTCTCGTGCTTTTGCTGGCGGTCGTCGCCGTGATCTTCCTGCGGCTCAATGCGCACCTGCAGAGGCTCATCCGTCGCTATACCCAGCTCATGAAAGGGGTAGACGCCTCGAACCTGGAGACTCTCATCGCCAAACAGGTTGAGCTCACCAGGGAACAGGAAGCCCGGCTTTCCGAGTTGGCGTGCGCCTGCGATAAGCTGGCGGTCATGGCCAAGAAAGGCCTGCAACGTGTCGGCTTGGTTCGGTTCAACGCGTTCGAGGGGGTCGGGGGCAACCAGAGTTTTTCCCTGGCGCTGCTGGACGCGGAGGGCAATGGTTTCGTGCTGAGCAGCCTCTTTGGGCGCTCGGAGTCGGCCCTGTACTGCAAGGCCGTGGAGAACGGTCACCCCGTCCTGGCTGCCTCTCGCGAAGAAGAAGAGGCGATAGCGCAGGCGCTCGCCAGCGCCGGCATCCGGCCGCGTTAGCCCGAACCGGCCTGTATAGGGCTATGGCCCCTCGGAGAGACTCCCTACTGCCACAAGAATCGCAGAGGGAGGGATGGCGGTGGGCAAGGGAGTCGTGGCTGTGGCCTCTGAGCTGGGGAACGTGGCGGCGCGCCTCAAGGCGGCCGGTTACACAGTGGTGAGTCTACAGGGGACCGACCTGGGTCAGGTTGGGGCCGTGGTCGTCAGCGGCGTGAGCGACGACTTGATGGGCATCCAGACGACGGTGACGAAGGCCCCGGTGATCGATGCGAACGGTCTGACGGAGGAGGAAATCCTCGAGACTGTCTCGGAACGTCTCGACCTGCAGTGAGCAGAGTCGCGCCCCAGTTGCGCCGCAGTTGAAGAACCGGGGAACAGGCCTGCCGTTCCCCGGTTTCCTTTTGCCGGCGTGCCGTACCCAGCCCGGGTCAGTGGGCCGGGAAACCGGCCTGGGCTTGCTCTGTCTTGAGGAGGAGTTCCTCGGGACTCCGGGCGGCCGCGACTTGGCTCAGCCCCTCGAAGAGCCCGTCGGCGATGATGTCGGCCATCTTCATGACGAGATTGAGGCGGGTGTTCTGGAGCACCAGGTACTCCATGAAGCCGCCTACGTTCACCACGCCGACCACATGCACCTGCCCGACCGGAGGCAGGTTTTTGTTCACGCCGGTGCCCGGCCGGAGGGGGCCCGACTTCACGCCAATGCAGCCCACGCTCTCGGTCTTGCCGAGACAGGCGTCGATGGCCACGATGAAAGGGTCGTGATGGTGCCGGAGTATCCGTTCCAGGTTCTCCGCCAGGTTGGCGGCATGCACCGGCTGGTCGAGCGTTCCGTACACGGCGAAGGAGCGGGCGGGCCGGCTGGAGAGCTTCGAACCCGTCAGTGGGCCGAGCGCGTCGCCGGTGGAGCGATCGGTGCCGATGCAAAGAACCACGAGTTCCCGGTCAACCGTGTACCCGCAGTCCACGAGAAACCGGAGCAGCGCAAGCGCCAAAATCTGCCTGGCCTGTGGGTCTTCTGCATGCACTCTGTCAACCTGGGGGTAACGGTGCCCTCGGTGAGCCGGCAAGGCGAAATCGAGCACGGCGGATGCGACACCTCCTGTGTCGTTCTGGCTGGTAGGCAGTATATGGAGAAAAGGGGCTGGATATGCACGGTTCTACCAAGTAATGCCAAATGACGGCGGCCGGGCGGGGTCGGGTGACATCGCCGCTCTCCCGGGGTCATAGTGTAGGACCGGGTGAGGCAGGGCTCATGGGCAACGGAAGTGGCACGACCTGGCAAGCGGCTCTGGCGCTCATCGCAGGGGTCGTGGGCGCGGGGTTTGCCTCCGGACGGGAGGCCGCAGTCTTCTTCGCGCCTTTCGGCGGCTGGGGAGTGGTCGGGGTTGGGCTGACTGCACTGATCATCGCCGGCTCCGCCAGTCGCCCCGCCCGGAGGATGCCGGCGCCGTGGGCGGTCCTGCGGCTGCTCTTGGTCTGGACGACCTTGGCCGTCATCCTGGCGGCGGGCGGGGAGGTGTTCCGGCATCTGGCGGGGTGGCCCGCGATAGTTGGTTCGACGGGCCTGGCGGCCTTGGCGATCGTCGCGCCCACCGGCGTGAAAGGACGTCAGGCCCAGGGTTTGCTGGTGGGCATCCTCGGCGCGGCGGTGCTCACCGTCAGCGGCGCCGCGTGGCGCTGGGGGCTGCCTCCGCTCGACGTCCGGGCCAGCTGGCCGACCTTGCCGGGCATCAGCTCCGCCCGGCTGCCGACTCTTTCCGGGGTTCTGCCCGCCTGGTCTGGTTCTGCCGGTGCGGCGCGGCCACTCGCCGCGCTCACGGCTGCCCTGCTTTACGCCTCATACACCTCGGCGCTGGTCGCCGGCGAAGGACCTCGGGAAAGGGCGGCCACTTTCAAGAACAGGGCCTACACGTACCTCGGGGCCGCGGTCATCGGGGGCCTGCTCGCCGCCATGAGCGCCACGGTCGCCCGCTGGGGCACCCTGGAGGCGCCCTTGCCGATGGTGGCAGTCGCGAAGGGCTTGGGAACCTGGGCGGGGGTGGGCTATGCCTGGCTGCTCGGGATCGCCGCCGCGAATTCCGCGGTCGCCAACGCCGGCGTGCTCTCCCGGCGGCTCGCCCCGGTTTTCGGCGGAGAGCGGCGGGCAAGGCTGGCCGTCACGCTCCTCGCGCTCGCGGCCTCGCTCCTGGGGTTCGCCAACCTGGTGGGGCGGGTCTATCCGGCGCTGGGCTGGGCCTGGCTTCCGGCGGCCCTCGGGTTGGTGGATGGGGGGAGACCCTGGCCCAGCAGGGCTGACGTGGGGAGACGCCCGCCCACCTAGAGAAGGCATCACGGCCGAGACGCCGAATCTTTCCGGAAACCGGAGCCAGTCGTGCTCGTCTTGAAAGGGGCCGCCCATGCAGACCGTTCCCGTGAATCCGACTCCCGCACCCCTGCCTCCCGCGCAGCCGGGGTCCGCCCGTTACCAGCGCTACCTGGGCCCGCTCCTGGGCGCCTTGGGGGTCATCGCGCTTTGCGCCGCAGTGGGTGCATTCATGTCGGCGGTGATCCTGCCGGGAGTCACCGTGGAGGGGGTTGCGATCGGCGGCTTGACGGTCAAGGCTGCGGAGAGGCGGCTGCGCCCCCGGCTGGCGGCGCTGGTGGACCGCCCTATCATCCTGCGGGCCGGCGGTGACGCTGAACGGTTGTTGCCGAGGCAGACGGGTCTGTTCGTCGATTGGCCTGGCACCTTGGCCAAGGCGTACGCTCCCGGTCATCAGGGTTCGCTGGTCGATCGGGCGGCGGCCTGGTGGGACGCGGCCCGAGGGGAACAAGTCCGACTCAAACCCGCCTTTCGCTGGGAAGAGCAAAGCTGGGGGCATCTCGTGGGCGGGCTGCGCGCCAGGTACGCCATCCGTCCGGTCAACGCCGGCTGGCGGGTGGAGGCGGATGACCGCGTGACGGTGACTCCGGGGGCAGCCGGACGGGACTTGGACGGGGAGATCCTGCGGCAACGGCTGATCCGGGCGGCGCTGGCGCCGGCCGGGGGACGGACGGTCGCACTGCCCCTCGTCGTCGTCTACCCCCGCCTCTCCACCCTCGAAGCGCACGCTCTGGGGATCACTGAGGTCATCGCCCGCTACCGTACCTACTTCAGCCACCGGGACGTCAACCGCAGCGCGAACCTGCGCCTGGCCAGCACGGCCGTCGACCAGGTGCTCCTCCGTCCGGGGGAACTCTTCTCCTTCAACCGGCACGTGGGGCCGCGGATCCCCGATTCCGGCTACCGGGAGGCCCCGGTGGTGGTCAACGGAAAACTGGTGCCGGGCATCGGCGGGGGCGTCTGCCAGGTTTCGAGCACCCTTTACAACGCCGCCCTGTTGGCCGACCTGCAGATCGAAACCCGGCACCGCCACTCCATCACGTCGGCCTACGTCCCGCCCGGGCGGGACGCCACGGTCGCCTACAACTACTTTGACTTCCGCTTCCGCAACTCCCTGCCTCGTCCCGTCGCCATCGACATGGAACTGGGCCAGGGTTGGCTGGAGGCCCGCGTCCTGGGCCGCCGGGAGCCGGGCGTGCACGTCGAAGTGCAGAGCGAAATCATCGAAACCTATCCGCCTTCACTCGAAGAGGTGCCCGACCCCAGCCTACCCGCCGGGCAGCGGGTCGTGAAGTCCAAGGGAGCGCCGGGATACCGCGTCAAGGTCTGGCAGCTGGTCTACCGCGACGGTGCGCTGAGCGAGCGCCGCCTTGTCTCAGAAGACCGCTACCAGGCCTTGCATGGCGTCGTCAGGGTGGGGACGGGGAGCCGGCCCACCACGCCGTCTCAGTAGCCTTCGTTCGAAGCGTCGACCAGGGTGCAAAGGCCGGGTCCGCAGAGGTAGCCGCACTGTGGGCACGCCTTTTCCTTCTGTCCCTCCGTGCCGAACATGTGCCCGCACTTGGCGCACTTATAGGCCTTTTCCGCATTGTCAGGGAGCTGCTGCATGTGGTTCCCCTCCTGCTTGAGTGGCCGGTGGCGACCGGCCGTCTCTATTATCCGTCGCGCGTGGTGTCGCCATGAATCTCTAGGCACGCCTTTTCGGCCCGGCGAGACGCCGGAGTCTCACGTGAAACAGTCTCTGTAGAAACAGGAAAAAACTGGGCCGGAGGGAACGTATCCCCATCGACGGATGGGGGAGGGGATGCAGGTGACGGGCGAGCGGCGGGCGAGGATCATCCTGCGGAGGACGGGGAGGCGGCGGCTGGCGCACCTTGCGGCGACAACGCTTCTGGCCGCGGCGATCTTGATCCGGCTGGCGTCTGGTCACGCCTGCGCCGCTGAGGCGGAGGCGGGCCACGGGCAGTTGGTCGTCAGCTACCGCTCCGGCGAGTTTCTTTATGATGACGAGCAAACCGGGGTCTTGGCAGCCCCTCCGGCGCTCGGGGTGCAGTACGGAGGACACGTGTCGCCGGATGCCCCAGGGGCAGCGAGACTGGCTTACGAGGGGTATCTCGCCGTTGAGCCTTCGCCGGGCGCCCGGGGCGGGTTGAGCCTCCGAGCCGACTGGTCGCCCCCGGCGACGTCCGGGGAACGCCGCTACAGCGTGGCCACGGCGCTCTCGACCCGGCCGGCCACCTCGCCTGGACTCCCGCCGGAACGCGCCTGGGATTTGTCGGCCGCGCTGCACGAAGGCGGCCCGGGCGGAGCTGGCTTCGAGGCGGGTGGCCAGGTCAAGGGGTACCTGGACCGCCTGGTGGGCCGGGACTACCGCCAGGCCTCCGCGTATTTGGGGACGCGGGTCACGTTCGCGGGAATCCTGCCCGAACCGGGGGGGCCGGGTGGCTTGTGGTCCTACCTCGACCCGGGCTGGCTGGGCGGCTTCGCGTCCCTGCTCAGGCCGCCAGCGGAACCCGGCGCCGAGGCGGTGATGGACCTCCCCGCCTGGTATGAGGCGGCGGCCATCATGAGACTGCCGGACCTGCCGGACGGCACCTTTCCCGAGACGGACCGCGACGCGGGACAAGCGAGCCGGGCCGCGGCCGGTCGTCTGACCGTGACAGCCAGGCATACCGAGACGAAACGGACCTACTTGGAAGGCGAGACCACCTCCGACTGGAGCGCGGGCGAATCCGTGCTCGAACTCCGCCAGACGGCGAGAGGGAGGTCGACCACCGCCTCCTTCTCCGACACCCTGAAGCAGTACCCGGAAGACCCCAGCCGGACGTATCGCCTGCAGGAAGGGCAACTCGAGTACGCCTGGCCGGCTGGCGCGGCCCAACTCCAGGCGGCCGCCGGGTTCCGGGTGCGGGCGCCGTTGGCCGGCGACGGCGAGGCCTACCGGCAAGACGGGGCTTCGCTCGCGTGCCGCCTGCCGTGGGGAAAGGCGGCTACGCTCCGCGTTAGCGGTGACTGGCGGTGGCGCCGCTACGACGGCGACGATGGGCGCGACTATCTCCGGACGACCGCCGAGGCGGAACTGGCCTGGCAGAGATGGGCCGTGGCGCTGAGCTGTTCGGACCGCCGCAGCCTGGGTGGAGGGGTGACGCTGGGCGGGCGGCGCCGCCTCGCGCTCACGGCCGGCGTACCTCTGGCCGCCGGGCAGAAGTTGGAGGGCGGGCTCGCCTGGGAGCAGTCGTGGGGAGCCCCGGAAGACGGTGTCCCCGACGTCGGTCCGGTCAGTCTCATCGCACGCGTGCAGTGGACCTGCCGCCTGTGAACCGTCGGCGCGTTGAGGATTCCCGCCTCATCCCAAAGGGCGATACCTTGCTTCGCACTTCATCCTCAACATGTTCGTGAACGATCCGCGTGGAGCGAACATCGTGACTCCGACCGAGGCCCAGGTTGCGCAACCGGCGCCTGCGGGCATGGCGCCGGCCGAGCTGGTCGGCGGGGTCAACTGCCACTATTCCGACGCGGCGTGCGCTGGCTGCGGGATTTACCAGAAGGTCTGCCTGTCGACCGTCATACTCGGCTCTCGACAGGGGCATACCAAATCCGGTTCTCCATCGGCCGGAAAGGGGATGCTCCGTGCAAGGTTATCTGGGGATAGACGTCGGATCGGTGAGCACCAACCTCGCGGTGCTCGACGAAGAGGGGCAAGTCCTGGAGAGCCTCTACTTGCGCACCCAGGGCAAGCCGGTCGGGGTCGTGCAGGAAGGGCTCTCCTCCCTGATGGGGATGCTTCCGGCGGGCTTCACCATCCTTGGGGCCGGGACGACAGGCAGCGCCCGGCAACTGACGGGCGTCATCATCGGCGCCGACGTGGTCAAGAACGAGATCACCGCACACGCCACCGCTGCCCTCCACCTCGCGCCCGACGTGCGGACGGTGCTCGAAATCGGGGGGCAGGACTCGAAGATCATCATCATCCGCGACGGCGTCGTCGTCGATTTCGCCATGAACACGGTCTGTGCGGCCGGCACGGGTTCGTTCCTCGACCACCAAGCCACCCGGCTCGGGATACCCATCGAACGCTTCGGCGACTTGGCGCTCAGCGCCGGGAATCCCGTGCGTATCGCCGGGCGCTGCGGCGTCTTCGCCGAATCGGACATGATCCACAAACAGCAGGAAGGGCACCGGCTCGAGGACATCATCGCGGGCCTCTGCGACGCGCTGGTGCGCAACTACCTCAACAACGTGGCCAAGGGGAAGGATCTCCAGGCACCCTTCTACTTCCAAGGCGGGGTCGCCGCCAACGCCGGTATCCGGCACGCCTTCGAACAGGCGCTGGGTTGCGAGGTGACCGTGCCCCGCCATCACGCCGTGATGGGCGCGATCGGTGCGGCGCTGCTGGCGCGCGAGGCGGTGGCGCGTGAGCACCGGGCGACCTCTTTCCGGGGCTGGGCGGTGAGCGGGGTCGAGTGCAACACCGGCAGCCTCGAATGCCAGGGGTGCCCCAACCGGTGCGAGGTCGTCCAAGTGTGGCTGGCCGGAGAGATCATCGCCCGCTGGGGAGACCGGTGCGGTCGCTGGAGCAATCTGCCAGTGGCACGCCCCGCTGTCTAACAGGGGTTAAACTTGCAAAAGGCATTTTCGACAAGTGAAAAGGGATTGGTGCCGGCTGCGCCGAAAGTTGCCTCGCAACCTGGGGAAAAAGGGGAGAGGTCATGAAGGCGGAGATGAAGATCTTTGCCGGGACATCGGTGCCGGACCTGGCGGAAGAGGTGGCGCGCGTCTTCGGCACCAGCCTGGGCAAGGTCAACATTAAGCGGTTTTCCTGTGGCGAGATCTACGTGCGTTTCGCAGAGACGGTTCGGGGCGATGACGTCTACGTGGTCCAGTCGGTCTGCCCCCCGGTCAACGAGAATCTGGTCGAACTCCTGCTCATGGCCGACGCCCTCAAGCGCGCCTCCGCCGGGCGGATCAACGCGGTCATCCCGCATTACGGGTACGCCCGCCAGGAGCGCAAAGAAGCCCCCCGGGAGCCGATCTCGGCCCGCATGATCGCCGACCTGCACCAGACGGTCGGCGTCCACCGGGTCATCACCATCGACCTTCACGCCCCTGCGATCCAGGGCTTCTTCGATATCCCGGTCGACCACCTCACGGCGCTCCCGCTGCTGGCCGACTATTACCGCAAGAAGAACCTGGATAACGCCGTGGTGGCCGCACTCGACGCAGGTGGCATCAAGACGGCCGAGAAGTTGGCCACCCGGCTCGATCTGCCTCTGGTGGCCATGTACAAGCGCCACCCCGCCCACAACGTCGCCGAAGTCACCCACGTCATCGGTGACGTCGAGGGGAAGGTTCCCATCATCGTGGAGGACATGGTCGACACCGGCGGCACGCTGGTGGAGGGCGTGAAAGCGCTACTCGCGCACGGCGCGCTCCCGGAGATCCACGTTTGCGCCACCCATCCGCTGCTCTCCGGTCCGGCCATGGAGCGGTTATCCCACCCGGCCATCAAGGAGGTCGTGGTGACCAACACGATTCCGCTGGCGCCGGAGAAGCGTTTGCCGAAGGTCACGGTCATCTCCATCGCTCCCCTGGTGGCGGCGGCGATCAGCCGGGTCCACGAGGAGACCTCGGTCAGCGAACTCTTCGTCTAGGCCGGCGCGCAAGGCTGTAACAGAAAGTTAACCGACCCTTAACCCGGCGGCAACGCCGGGTTAATCGTTGACTGCTACTCTGAAGGCGGGCAAAGAGAAGAGCGATGAATGCTGAAGGAGGCGCTCGGATGTTCAAGAGATGGGGCCTGGTTCTCGGAGTCGCAGCGGCGGCGTGCCTGGCGGCGGCCTGGCTTCTGCCGGCGATCTCTCCCGGCCAGGCGCAGGCCTCGACCCTCTCCGGAAAGCTGGTCCTCGCCGGCTCCACGTCGGTCCAGCCGCTGGCGGAGGCCCTGGCGGAGGAGTTCATGGCGAAGAATCCTGGCGTTCGCGTCCAGGTGCAGGGCGGAGGGTCTTCGGCGGGAATCTCCGCGGCCAAGAGTGGGGCGGCCGACATCGGCACCAGTTCCCGGGAACTCAAGCCGGACGAGAAGGGGCTGCACGAGGTCAAAGTGGCCCTCGACGGGATCGCGGTCGTGGTTCATCCCAAGAACAGCGTGAAGAATCTCACCTCCGAACAGATCTGCAAGATATACACCGGCGAGATCACCAATTGGAAGCAGGTCGGCGGCAAGGACGCCCCCATCATGGTCGTGACCCGCGAGGCTGGTTCAGGCACCCGGGGCGCCTTCGAAGAACTCGTGATGCAGAAGAGAAGCATCTTCACCAAGGCCATCGTCCAAGGGTCTACCGGCGCCGTCCGGAGCACCGTGGCCCAGGCGCCGAACTCCATCGGCTACATCTCGCTCGGCTCGCTCGACGAGACAGTCAAGGCGGTCTCCGTGAACGGCGTGGCGGCCAGCGAAGAGAACGTGAAGAACAAGACCTACAAGATCGCCCGCCCGTTCCTCTTCCTGACCAGGAGTCAACCGGCCGGGCTCGCCAAGGCGTTCATCGACTTCGCCCTGGGCAAGGACGGGCAGAAGATCGTGGCCGAGGAATTCGTGCCGGTGAGCCGCTGAAGCCGCTTCCCAGCCCACGCATAGCGATGCGGCCCGCCGCTCCCAACGGAGCGGGCGGGCCGCATCGCACTTCCGGCCACACCTACGGGTCAGCGGGAGAAGATGTGTCCGCCGATCTGCGTGATGATGGGCCGGCTCCAGATGTACCAGTTGTTGGTCTTGGCCGGGTTGAAGAAGAACAGCGCGCCGCCGCTCGGATCCCAACCCCGCAGCGCATCCCAGACTGCGTTGTACGCCGACTGGGAAGGCGCGTTCCAGTACCAGCCGTTCGAGACGGACTCGAAGGCGTCGGGGTCGAAGGTCACTCCGTAGACCGAGTGCGGGAACCGCCCGGACTGGACCCGGTTGATGATGACCGCAGCCACGGCGACCTTGCCTGCGTACGGTTCGCTTTCGGCCTCGGCCTGCACCAGGTGGGCCATCATGTCGATGTCACCCGGCTTCACCGCGAGGCGCAGCGCTCCGATTTTCCCGCCACGGGCGCTCTTCTGGCTTCCCGGGGTTCCGACTAAAAGCGCGTTCCGGCGCCCCGTCGTCCCGGTCAGCGGCGCTCCGGTCAGGGTTCCGGCGCCCTCGCGAGGGAAGTCCCCCACAGGCACCTTGACGTTGACGTTCGGCAAGGCCTGCGCCCGGCGCACCGCGTCGTTAGCCAGACCGGTCGCCAGGACGGGGGTTCCGAACGTCGCCATCATGACCAAGCCGGTCACCGCCCCGACCCACGCCCGCCAGAGCGGGTTCTCATTCCACAGCATGGCTGGCAACCTCCTTTCCTTCCTGGCAGCCACTGTGCTATTATAACGGCCGAGGGGGGTTATGTCAGCCCGCGAGAGACGGAATTGGACCGCATCGGGCGACCTGAGGCCAGGAGAACAAGACTTGCCCGTGTTATGCGCACATATCTTCCCGTATCCGGTCCGCACGACCCAGCTGGGCCGACCATCCTGGCGAGTCACAGTGTGCCAACGGACCCGGCGGCCCGGCGTGCAGAGGAATAGGGAGGGGCGGGCAGAATAGACTTAAAGGGCTTGCGGGGTACCCCGAAGGAGGCGTGCCATATGCTCAAGAGATGGCTGTTTCTCTGGGGGCGGCCGGCGGCCTACATCCTGGCGACCGCGGCGGGTGTAGCCGGCTTGTTGGGCTGGAGTCTCTTCCTGGCCCGCTACTACTCCGAGGCGCCGATCGTGGCCTTTGGCCCGGCCGCGCCCCTGCTCAAGCAGCTTTCCACCGCTCTGGTCCTGTACATCGCGGCGGGAGTGGCGCTCTTCCTGCTGGTCCTCTGGCT
Source organism: Chitinophagales bacterium (assembly GCA_050260095.1). Taxonomy (GTDB): domain Bacteria; phylum Bacillota; class UBA5301; order DYFA01; family DYFA01; genus JBLNBQ01. The sequence continues at coordinate 9,834 of JBLNBQ010000182.1, read as the reverse complement.
GGGCTGGCGGGCGGGGCGGGAGATCAAGGTCGGCCGCCGGAAACGGGAGGCCGAACGGCTGTTTGAACATTGACCTTCACACCCACACCACCGCGTCCGACGGCAGCGACAGCCCGTCGGAGCTGGTCGCCAAGGCGGGCCGCCTTGGCCTGGATGCGCTTGGGGTCACGGATCACGACACGGTGGACGGGCTTGACGAGGCTCTTGTGCAGACTGTCCCCGGCCTGGAGGTAGTCCCGGGCATCGAGTTCACCACCGACACCGCCACCACCGAAGTCCACCTTCTCGGTTACTATCTTGACCATCACCATCCGGAGCTGCTCGCCCTCGTCGCGACCATCCGGGAAGAACGCATCGCACGGGCTCGCGAAATGGTCAGCCGCTTGGGCAGGCTCGGCCTGCCTGTCCCGTGGGAAGAGGTTTGGGAGGCCGCCTCGCGGCGGGGTTTCGTGGGGCGCGGGCAGATCGTCCGCGTGATGAAACGGCGCGGCCTGGTGCCATCCGAGCCGGAGCGGGCCAAGGAGTTTTTGAATAGATACCTGTCCCGGGAGGGGGCCGCGTACGTTCCGCATTCGTATCTTAACCCAGAGCAGGCCATCGCGGCCATCCGGCGAGCCGGGGGAGTGCCGGTGCTCGCGCATCCGGGGCGCGCCATGACCGGCGTCGCGATCGACGACGGGCTCATCGCCCGCCTGACCGGGGCAGGACTGCTGGGGCTGGAGGCGTATTATCCGTCCTATGAACCGGGGGACACCCTCCATCTCCTTCGGGTGGCCGAACGGCTCGGGCTGATTCCCACGGGGGGAACCGATTACCATGGGCGCTTCGGGGCGACGCCGCTGGGCAGCTGCAGCCCGCCCGGCTCGACCCTGGGGCGGCTCAAGGAGGCGGCGGACAAGGTTCGCCGGGGGCGCTAGGGAGGAGTGAATTCATGAACAGACGACTCTACCGGTCGCGTAACGAACGGATGATCGCGGGGGTATGCGGGGGCCTGGCGGAGTACTTCAACCTCGATCCGACGCTGGTTAGGCTGCTTTGGGTGGTGACGGCCCTCCCGGGAGGAATCGGGGCCTTCCTCTACTTCGTGGCCTGGCTCATCGTGCCGGAGGAGCCTGCGCTGAGGGCCGAATGGCGGCCGGCGGGCGCTGGGGACGACGAGGACCCGGCCGAGGAGGCGCCGCGACGGACGGAGGCGGACGAGGAGCGGGAGCGGGCGGCCCGGGGGGAGCGGCGCAATCTGGCCGGGCTCATCCTCGTCGGGCTGGGGGTTCTCTTCCTGCTCGACAACCTCTTCCCGTGGTACCGCATGCACCGTTTCTTCTGGCCCGTGGTGCTCATCGTGATCGGTCTGTGGATCGCCCTCCGCGGCGGGGGGCGGAATCAATAGCGCGCGTTTGGCGGGTGAGCGCATGAGCGGACGAAGGGAGAGGCGGGAGCAGCGACGGGCCGCCCGGGGACCCCTGGGCGGGGTCCTCCTGGTCTTGGCCGGGGTGGTGCTCCTCCTGGCCAACCTGGGTTACCTGACTGACGAGTTCTGGGAGATGGTGTTCCGGTTCTGGCCACTGCTCCTGGTCGTCATCGGGCTCGACTTTCTGACCAGGGGCTCCCGGTGGGCATGGGTCGGCCCCACCCTGGCGGTACTCCTGTTGGCTGCGGCGCTGTCGGTCCTGTTCTGGTCGCCGGTGGACCGCCAGTTCAAAGGGCGTCGCCCCGGCGCGGCGGCGGAAGGGGCCGCGCGGTTGCGGGAGCCGCTCCCTTCCGGGCTCAACCTGGCGCGCTACAAGGTTTCCTTCGGCGCGACCGACTTCCGGGTCTCGGCGGGGAACGGGCACGACCTGTACCGCGTGAGCCGGGGCGAAGGGACGACGGGGGAGTTCTACGCCCGGACCACCGTGAGCGACGGAGTCGCCCGCGTGCGCCTCTACCAGCCCAACCTCGGCGCCGGCCAGTGGCGCGGCGTCCACTCGGCCTGGAATCTCACCTTGCCCACCACCATTCCCATCGAACTGGAGGTCAACGGCGGCGCGGGGACGCTCAGCCTCGACCTCTCCCAGCTGCGCGCCGAACGGGTTGACGTGAGAGTGGCCGCCGGCCAGGCGAGCCTGCGCCTGGGCGACCGGGCGGCGGAGCAGAGCGTCCGGGTCGCGGCGGCCGCCGGGAAAGTGGAACTGCAAGTGCCGCGCCGGGCTGGGTTGCGCATCGTGACCCGAGGCATCCTGGGGAAAGAGGAGTTCCAGCGCGCCGGGCTGGAGCAGGTCGCAGGAGCCTGGGTCACCCCGGACCGCGAGAAGGCTCCGGCGCGCATCGAAGCTGACCTGACAACGGTAGCGGGCAAGGTGGCGCTGGACCTGTACTGAACCCGGATGCCGGGAGGTGGGCTTATGAAGCTTGAGCGATGGCTCATCGTGGGGCTCTTGGTCATCGGCCTGTTGGCGGGAGCGGCCGGCTTCGCGGCGTGGCGGCAGGCCCGGTCGCTCCGGAGCGAGGTGCGCCGGCTGGGTGGCCAAGTCTCCGAGTTGAGGGAGCGTCAGGCTGCCCTCGATCAGGAGTTCAACCGGCTGGGCAACGAGGTTACTCTCTGGTTCATGAAGGAGACCCCCACCGACCTCCAACTCGCGACCGAGCGGCGCCGCGTCTTCGGCGCCGATCTCCCCTTGCTCGCCCTGCAGGAGTTGGTGCGCGGCCCGTCCCCCGGCAGCGGTCTGCGGGCGATCCTTCCCCGGGACACGACCGTCCATTCCGTCAAGATCCGAGGGGGAATCGCGTACGCCGACCTGGGGGGCGGGATAACCCGCCTGAACACGGGCAGCGAAGGCGAAGCCCTGCTCGTCGAGGCGGTGGTGAACACCCTGACCCAGTTCCCCGGGGTGAGCCGCGTCCAGTTCCTGGTCGACGGCGCCCAGGTCGAGTCGCTCGCCGGCCACGTCGACGTTTCGGCGCCACTCTCGCGCAGCCAGGCCATGGTCTCCCGCTGAGCCAGTCTTTACCTCGGAAGGAATCGCACGGCGCCCGGAGAATAATCCTTCTGGTGTACGGAGTATACAGGCCTTCCAGGCCTGCGGGTCGCGGAGGTGAGCGGGGCCTGGCGTGGATCGGCCGTCCGGCAATTCAGCACGCACTCAATTTTTCCATGGTTATCGATCACAGGCAGAAGGGGGACTTACGCGAATGAAGCGGACCCTGGTGTTCCTCATGGTGTGCTCTCTGGTTCTTGGCCTGGCCAGCCTGGCTGGTGCGGCCCCCAAGTACAAGATCGCGATGGTCACCGACATCGGCGGCCTGGGCGACCAGTCCTTCAACGACGCGGCCTACCGTGGCCTGCAGCGGGCCGGCAAGGAACTCGGCGTGGAGATCAAAGTCGTCGAGTCCAAGAAGATGGACGACTACGAGACCAACCTCTCCAACCTGGCCGACCAGAAGTACGATGAGATCTGGGCCATCGGCTTCCTGATGGCCGACGCCCTCAAGAACGTCTCCTCGCGCTACCCGAACACCAAGTTCGGCATCATCGACTCCGTGGTCGACAACCCGAACGTCATGTCCGTTGTCTTCAAGGAAGAGGAAGGTTCCTTCCTCCAGGGCGTGCTGGCGGGCAAGATGACCAAGACCGGCGTGGTCGGCTTCGTCGGCGGCATGGAGTTCCCCCTGATCATCAAGTTCGAGGCGGGCTTCCGGGCCGGCGTCAAGGCCGTCAACCCGAAGGCACGGGTGCTCGTGGGCTACACCGGCAAGTTCGATGACCCGGGTAAGGGTAAGGAACTCGCGATGACCCAGTTCAGCCAGGGCGCGGACGTGATCTACCACGCCTCCGGCGCGTGCGGCATCGGCGTGATCGAAGCCGCCAAGGAGAAGAAGCTCTTCGCGATCGGCGTCGACTCCGACCAGTCCCACCTGGCTCCCACCGCGGTCATCTCCTCGATGCTGAAGCGGGTTGACAACGGCGTGTTCATGGGCGCCAAGGCGCTCGTCGATGGCAAGTGGAAGGCCGGCGTGACCGTCCTCGGCCTGAAGGAAGAGGGCGTGGGCAGCGCTTTCTCCAAGGGCGTCAAGGTCCCGGCCGACGTGATGAAGCTGCACGAAGACTTCGAGAAGCGCATCGCCTCCGGCAAGCTCGTGGTGCCGCAGACCCGGGAAGAACTCGAGAAGTTCAAGCCGTAAGATACGGCGGCGACTAACCTACTGGACTGAGAGCTAGGTGCGAGGGTCGTGTCGGACCTTTCGCACCTAGCTTTTCCCAGGGCTTTTGCGGAGGTGAGCCTGTGAATCCGCTCGTTTCCCTGCGCGGCATAACCATTCAGTTCCCCGGGGTGCTGGCCAACGACCACGTCGACCTCGACATCTACCCCGGAACGGTGCACGCGCTGCTCGGCGAGAACGGCGCCGGGAAGACCACCCTGATGAACATCCTCTACGGTCTCTACCAGCCGGACGAGGGCGAGATCCTGATCCGGGGGCAGAAGGTGCGGGTCACCGATCCAAACGTCGCGATCCGTCATGGGATCGGCATGGTGCACCAGCACTTCATGCTCATCCCGCCCTTCACCGTGGCGGAGAACATCGTCCTCGGCAGCGAGCCTCGCCGGGGGATCAGGCTGGATGTGGCGAAAGCTGTGGCCGCGGTGGAGGAACTCTCGGCCAAGTACGGCCTGAAGGTCGATCCGCTGGCCAGAGTGGAGAGCATCTCGGTGGGCATGCAACAGCGGGTGGAGATCCTGAAAGCGCTCTACCGGGGGGCAGAGGTGCTCATCCTCGACGAGCCCACCGCGGTCCTGACTCCGCAGGAGGTCCGGGAATTGAAGCAGGTCGTCGACAACCTGGCAGCCCAGGGGAAGGCGATCATCTTCATCACGCACAAGCTCAAGGAGATTATGGCGATGGCCCAGGTCGTGACGGTGATCCGCCGCGGCCGGGTGATCAAGACGCTGCCCACGGATGGGACCACTCCCGCCGAACTCGCCAGCCTCATGGTCGGGCGAGAGGTGTTGCTCCAGGTCGAGAAGGCCCCGGCCCGGCCCGGCGAAGCAGTGCTGCGGCTCGAGGGTCTGACGGCCAACAACAACCGCCGGCTTCCGGCGTTGCGGGGCGTGGACCTGGAGGTCAGGCGGGGCGAAATCCTTGGTATCGCCGGGGTGGACGGCAACGGTCAGGCCGAGCTAATCGAGGTGCTGGCCGGGCTGCGCCGTTCCACGGGCGGACGCATCTTCCTGGGAGGGCGCGACGTCACGCGGGCTTCGACCCGCCAACGGATTCGCGGCGGGATGGGACACATACCGGAAGACCGGCAGAAGCGAGGCTTGGTGCTCGACTTCTCCATCGAGGAGAACCTGATTCTGGCCAACTACCGGCAGAAGCCCTTCTCGCACGGCCCCGTGCTCGACCAGGCCGTGATCCGACAGAACGCCGAGCGGTTGGTCAAAGAGTTCGACGTTCGCACGCCGAGCACCACGACCCCGGCCCGCTCCCTTTCGGGCGGCAACCAGCAGAAGGTCGTGGTCGCCCGGGAGATCGACATGGATCCCGACCTGCTCATCGCGGCCCAGCCGACCCGCGGCCTCGACGTGGGCGCGATCGAGTTCGTCCACGAGCGGTTGGTGCGCGAGCGCGACTCCAATAAGGCAGTCTTGCTGGTCTCCTTCGAGCTCGACGAGATTCTCTCGCTTTCCGACCGGATCGCGGTCATGTACGAAGGGCGCGTCGTCGACGTGCTCGACTCCGCTGAGGCCACCGAGGAGATCCTGGGCCTTCTGATGAGCGGGGCGGCCCGCTCCAAGGAAGAGGCCCGGGCGGCCGTGGAAGGGGGTAGCCGGGTTGGCTGACGAGCGTACCGTGTTCCGCCCGTTCCGCCTGGAAGGGCTGGAGCGCCTTTGGATCGCTTTCGTGGCGGTGATGGTCGCGCTCTTCCTGGGCGCAGGCTTCATCATCTGGGCCGGCAAGTCGCCGCTCATCGGCTACCAGGCGCTGTGGCAGGCGTCTTTCGGCAGCATCCAGGACTTCGCCGAACTCACCGTCTCCATGACCCCGGTCGTCTTCACCGGCCTCTCGATCGCTTTGGCCTACCGGGCCGGCCTCTTCAACATCGGGGCCGAAGGCCAGTACATCATGGGCCAGATCGCGGCCGCCTGGGCAGGCGCGGCCTCAATCTTCACCGGGTGGCCGATGTGGGCCCATCTCCCGGTGACGCTGGCGGCCGGTTTCCTTGCGGGCGGGCTGTGGGCGGCCGTCCCGGGCGTCCTCAAGGCCTACCGGGGCGTTCACGAAGTCATCAACACGATCATGATGAACTGGATCGCCCTCTACTTCAGCCACTACCTGGTCATGGGCCCGCTCCTGGCCAACCCGTACCTGCCCCAGAGCAAGGAGGTCTTCGCCTCGGCCAAACTCTGGCGCTTTCTGCCGCCAACCCGGGCGAACCTCGGCATCCTGGTGGCTCTGCTCGCGGCCGCGGCGGTCTGGTACCTCATGTGGAAGACCACCCTCGGCTTCAGCATCCGGGCCGTGGGCTTCAACCCGTCGGCGGCCGAGGCTTCGGGCATCTCGGTGAAGCGCAACCTGGTGATGGCGATGCTGCTCTCCGGCGGCCTCTCCGGCCTGGGCGGCGCCGTGCAGGTCCTGGGGGTCCAGTACAAGTTCTACGACATCTTCTCCTTCGTGGGTGACGGTTTCGACGGCATCGCGGTGAGCCTGCTCGGCAACAACCACCCGCTCGGCGTCGTCGGGGCGGCCCTGCTCTTCGGCATCTTCCGGCGGGGCAGCCAGCGGATGCAGGCGGTGGCCGACATCCCCAAGGAGATCATCGGTATCGTGACGGCGGTGGTCATCGTACTGGTGGCGGCCGACCAGATCATCAAGGGCCTGCGACGCCGCAAGGCCGGCGCGGCCACTTCCGGCAAGGAGGTGAGCGCCCGTGTCTGAGGGTCTGCTTGGTTCCCTGAGCCTTCTCTTCAACACCGGGCTCTTCGTGTCTGCTCTGCGTTCGGCCGCGCCGCTCATCTTCGCTTCGCTTGGCGGTGTGATGTCGGAGCGGGCCGGGGTCGTCAACCTTGCTCTTGAAGGCATCATGCTCATCGGCGCCTTCGTCGGGGTTCTGGGATCCTACTTCCTCCACAGTCCTTGGGTGGGGGTGCTTCTCGCCGCGTTGGCGGGGGGAGCCTTCGCGATGCTGCTCGGAGTGCTCGCCATCCGGTACCGCGCCGACCAGACCGTCGTCGGGGTGGCTCTGAACATGCTGGCGCTCGGTCTCACCGGCTTCCTGCTCCGCCTCGTCTTCAAACACGCGGGACAGTCGCCGATGGTCCAGAAGCTCTCCGACTGGGTAATCCCCTTCAACCGCATCCCGGGGCTCAGCCACTGGCCCGCCCTGCAGGGCTTCGTGGAGAAGTGGGTGCAGCCGATCTTCGGACAGCACACCCCCCCGGTCTACCTCGCCTTCGCCGCGGTCTTCCTGGTCCACTACGCCCTTTACAAGACGCCCTTCGGCTTGCGCCTCAGGGCCGTCGGGGAACATCCCCGGGCAGCCGACACGGTCGGCGTCAACGTCTACCGCCTGCGCTACACCGCGGTGTTCTGCTCGGGCGTGCTGGGCGGGCTGGCCGGCGCGACCCTGTCGCTGGGGCTCCTGTCCTCCTTCATCGAGAACATGAGTTCCGGGCGGGGCTTCATCGCGCTCGCGGCCATGATCTTCGGCAAATGGACGCCCTTTGGGTCACTCGGCGCCTGCCTGCTCTTTGGGTTCTTCGACGCCCTGCAGATGTTGGCCCAGACCCTCGGGTTCAGCGTGCCCCGGGAGATTTTCCTGGCGCTTCCGTACCTGCTCACCATGGCGGTTCTGGCCGGGGTGATCGGCCGGGCGACGGCGCCCGCCGCTGATGGAAAGCCGTACGACAAGAGCCACGCCTAGCGACAGCCCGCCCGCACGGCCCGACAGGAACGGCGCCCGCGACAGAGAATTCATTACCTTCCGGGGGATGAGTGGATGGCCGGGTCGTGGGTTGCAGGATGCGCTCAGTGGCTGCAGGTTGTCGGACGTTCGCCGGACGCGCTCTTGAGCGCCGCCGAGCGTCTGGCTGACCGTGGCCACCTCGACGAGGCTGTCAAGTTGGCCCGACGGGCCATTATGCGGCGCCCCGGCGATGCCAGGTTGCAGAACGCCCTGGGTCACCTGCTCTATCGCGCAGGTGACAAAGTCATGGCCGCCGAGGCGCACGCGGCGGCCATCACCGCCGATCCTTCCTGCGCCCCCGCCTACCGGGCGTATATCGCCGTCTGCCAGGAGGAGAAGCGCCTGGAGGCGGCGCGTCGCGTTCTGCAGGATCTGGCAGTCCAAGCCCCAAGCAACCCCAACCCGCGCAACTACCTCGGCGTGATCGACTATCTGATGGGTCGCCCCGCCGACGCTCTCACGACGTGGCAGGGGATCGTCCACGACCACCCGGGGTATGCCCAGGCCCATTCCAACCTGGGTACCGTCCTTCATGAGCAAGGCAAGAACGACCAGGCGCTCCTCGAATTCAAGCTGGCCATCGAGCTGGACCCCCGGGGCTCCATCGGACCCTACAACAACGTGGCGGAGATTTACATGAGCCGGGGGGAACTCACCCAAGCCATCGAATACCTCAGCCTGGCGGTGGAGCTGGACCCGGACGCGTCGGCCGTCCCTTACGCGAACCTCGGCCATTGTTACGCGGCGCTGGGCCGGCGGGAGGAAGCCCTCCGCGCCTACGAGGCCAGCCTCGGGAAGACTCCCGGCATCACCAGTCACGACGTGCGCATGGAGGTTCTGACGGCCGTCGCCAAGCTGTACCTGGAGGCGCACCGCCTAGCCGAAGCCCGGGGCGCCTGCCTCGAGGCGCTCCACCGGTCGCCCCGCAGCGTCGACGTTCTCTCCACGCTCGGGGAGGTCTACTTCCGAGAGGGCCGGTACGAACTGGCGATCGACTGCTTCCGCCAGGCGCTGGCCGCCAATCCGATGACGCTGCGCAACCTCGCGGTCCATCGCCTGCTCTCGCTGGCCTACTATAAGCTGGGCCATTTCGACAAGGCGGCCGCCGAGTACAAGCGGGCCAACGCCTGGCACCCAGACCGCATCTTCGGCACGCGGGGGATGGACGACGAGGCGGGGAGCGCCGAACAGGTTGTGGCCCGCTGCCGGGCGCTCATCGCGGCGCAGCCCGGCGATCCTGCCCTCTACAAGACTGCGGCCGAGGCGCTCTTTCAGATGGGCTGTCTGAAGGAAGCGATCGAAGAGTACCGCGCCGCGCTCGAGCTGGACCCGGAGGACCTGGACCTGCTCTGCCGGCTGGGCACGGTCTACTACGCCGATGACCAGGGGCTCCCGGCGGTGATCTGCTTCTCCCGGGCCGCCGAGCGCAACCCCGGCTATGCCCCCGCCCACCTGGGGCTTGGCCTGATTCACCTGTTGCGGGGTTCGGTTGACGCCGCGATTCAGAAGTTCCAGTGGGCGATCACCATCGATCCCGCCTCGGCGGAGGCCTACAACTTCCTGGGGAATGCGTACCGGCAGAAGGGGCAGCTGGAGGAGGCGTGGAAGGCATACCGGAAGGCGGTCGACCTTCAGCCTACCTATGCCCAGGCGCACAACAACCTGGGGCTGATCAGCCTCGATCTCGGGCGGCCCGAAGAGGCCACGAGATCCTTCCGCGAGGCGCTCAGCATCTTCCCTGACTACGTGCCGGCGCTCTGCAACCTGGGGAAGGCCCAACTGGCGCTGGGCAAGGCCGGAGAGGCCCGGTCGGCCTGGCGGCAGGCGCTGGCCATCAACCCCAATGATCCGGTGGCGCAGTCCTTGCTGGGCGAGGTTGAGGCTGGGGAAGAGGA
>JBLNBQ010000181.1:0-11016 GCA_050260095.1 Chitinophagales bacterium | reverse complement strand
GCGGTCCCGGTCGTCGAGCAGGTCGGTGACGCCCACCGCCACCGCCGGGTACTGCCTGCTCTCCGGCACCAGGCGGAACTTCACGTTCGCCCAGACATCGGACCAGTGGTCGGCGGACGCGCCGGTGACGCCGAACTCCAGGTTATCCATCATGCTCATGTTGAACGACAGGTAGTTGACGTCGCTCCAACGGAACAGGCCGAAGTTGAATCCTCCGTTGTGCAGCGTGTCGGCGGTCGGCGTGAGGATCAGCCCGGTCGGCCCACCCACGCTGGGCCAAGCCAGGGCCGGCAGGGCTGCGCCGATGACGAGCAGGCCGAGGGACAGGGTCAGGAGAATCATCCGGCGGACCAGTCGAGAATTGGAAGCGGAACCTTTCACTCTTTGGTACCTCCTTGACGGATTTCTTCCACCCACGGAGGACTACTTCCACCGCCGGGAGGTCGCTTCCTCCCCGCCAAGGCTGCCAATGACTGGTCGGGGCCTCGGAATCAAGGCTGCGACGGGTTCGCGGGCCTGCGTGCCATAACCATCCAGTCGTCGACCGTGAACTGCTCCACCCTGCCCTGCCGGACGTCGATAGCGAAGTGGGACCGGGCGGCCTCGGAGGCGGTGAGCAGCATCTGCTCCACCGCCTTCGCCCGGTCGGCCGGGGTGTCGACCCGCGCCAGCCAGGTGGAGAGGTGATGGGTCTTGCGCCCCGCCCGGCGGCGCAGAACCTCCAGGCCCGCCTCGGAGAGCAGGGCCTCCCACTCCGCCGCCGGCAGGCAGCGCGCGTGGCTCTCGTCGCGCAACTTCTCCACCGCGTTCAGGAAGGACGCGAGCGCCGGGTCGGGAGGCGCCACGTTGTCGATGAGCACGAGGCGGCCGCCGGGTTTCAACACCCGGGCCACCTCGCGGACGAGCGCCGGGGAATTCGGGAAGTGGTGCGGCGCGATCCGGCAGGTCACCGCATCGAAACTGCCGGCCAGGAAGGGAAGCGCCTCGGCGTCGGCCGCCACGTAGAGCACGTTGCGGCAGCCCTCCGCCGTGAGATGCCTTGAGTTCGTCCGCCCCCGTACTCACGGCGACACCTGCAGAAGGAGTTCCCGGACGACCTGGGCGGCCAGCACGGCGGTGCGCTGCGTCTGATCGTAAGGCGGCGAGACTTCCACCAGGTCCGCGGCCACGAGGTTCAGGCCGGCCAGCAGATGGATGGCCTGCAGGAGTTCTCGGGAGGTGTCCCCCCGGGTTCGGGCGTGCCGGTGCCCGGGGCGAAAGCGGGGTCGACCACGTCGATGTCGAGCGAGAGGTAGACCGGGCGCCCGGCAAGGCTCCCGCGGACCGCCCGCAGCGGTTCCACCACCTCGAACGGGTACAGGTGCGTGGCCTTCTCAGCCAGAGCGAACTCGTCGGCCGTGCCCGAGCGAATGCCGAATTGGTAGATCGCTACTCCCGGGAACTCCTCCAAGACCCGGCGCATCACCGAGGCGTGGGAATGTTCCTCACCGAAGTAGTCGCTGCGAAGGTCGGCGTGTGCGTCGAGGTGCACTACCGCCAGGTCGGGGTGGCGGCGGAGGGCCGCCCGAATGCTGCCCAGGCTGACGAGATGCTCGCCACCCAGGATGATCGGGAGGTAGCCCTTGCCCAGGAGATCGGCGGCGGCCGCCTCGATGATCTCCACGCTCGCTTTGGGATTGCCGAAGGGGAGCAGGAGGTCGCCGGCGTCGTAGAAAGCCACCTCGTCGAGGCTGCGCTTCTGATAGGCGGAGAACTCCTCGATCCCATCGGAGACGGAACGGATAGCGCCGGGACCGAACCGGGACCCCGGCCGGAAACTGACTGTCCAGTCCATCGGCGCGCCGAGCAGTACCGCCCGGCAGCCCTCGAGCTCTTCCCGGCTGGCCATGAAGGCCGGCCGCTGCGCCTCCCACCCTTTGCCTTCCACGCCCCGCCCTCCTACTTCACCAGGTCGGAGACGAACTTCGGCAGGGCGAAGGCGCCCCGGTGCAGCTCGGGGGTGTAGTAGCGGGTGGCAAAGGAGAGTTCACGCCCGGGGGCGGGCGCCGACGGGTCATGCTTCTTCGAGCCGACCGTGAACGACCAGAGCCCCGAGGGGTAGGTCGGGATGGCGGCCAGGTAGAGCCGGGTCACCGGGAAGATGCTCCTCACTGTGGCGAAGGTGTCGCGGATGAGGTCGGAGTGGTAGAACGGCGACTCGGTCTGGGCCACGAAGAGCCCGTCCTCCCGCAGGGCGGCGAAGACGTTCTGATAGAACTCGCGCGCGAAGAGGCCCACCGCCGGGCCGATCGGGTCGGTGGAGTCGACGATGACCAGATCGTACCGGTTCCTGGCCTCGGCGATGTGCTTTATGCCGTCGTCCACGAACACCTTGACCCGCGGATCGCCGAGCCCCGAGGCGATCTGGGGGAAGAACTCCTTCGACGCTTCGATCACCCGGCCGTCGATCTCGACCAGCGTGGCGGTCTTGACCGAGGGGTGCTTGATGATCTCCCGGATCGCCCCGCCGTCGCCGCCCCCGATCACGCAGACGTGCTCCGGCTGAGGATGCGCGAACAACGGCACGTGTGTGATCATCTCGTGATAGACGAACTCGTCGCGGTCGGTGGTCATCACCAGCCCGTCGAGGGTGAGCATCCGGCCCCACTGGGGCGTCTCGAACACCTCGAGCGACTGGAACTCGGTCTGCTCCGTGCGGAGCGTCTTCGTGACGCGGGTGGAAAAGCGCTGGTTGTCCGTCTGCTCTTCCGTGTACCAGAGTTCGAACTTAGGCAAAGCGCCGGCTCCTTTCTCGTGCACGACAGCGGGCGAATCAGTACCAGAGGGCGACCGCCGCGAAGGCGGTGGCGATGTGGTCGACGACGATGTCGGCGCCCTTGACCATCACCTTGACCAGAGGTAGGTTGCGCTGTTTGAACGCCTCCTCAACCATCCGGCCGACCTCGCGCTCGGCCTCCTCTTTGGTGCAGACCCCGGAGTACTCCATGATCATCCCGAACGTGTCGGCGGTGAAGCCGATCCCGACCGCCGCGGCAATGCGCTCGCCCGGGGTGGAACTGGTGATGGTGCCGTAAGCCGTGGGGGTCAGGGAGCCGGGGGCGATGTCGAGCTTTTCGACGTACTCGGCGCCCGGCGGAAGCACCGACGAGACGCGCAGCAGGTTCAGGTTGCCGATCCCGGCGGCCAGAAGAGCATTGTCGAACGCGTTGAGGCGGGTCGGGCCCTCGGCGGCGCCCGCGCAAATCGTGAACTTACGGGGGGTCGGCAGCATCGTGGTGGTCCTCCTCGCAGATGTGATGGCCGTTAGATATGCGACAACCCCGATGGGGCTCGCTCTTCGCCAGAGACCCCCCGGGGCCGCCCAGGCCGACCTAAGTATACCAGATGACCCAGGAAAAATAAAGGATGGCGGCAAATCTTGGCCGGTGCAGAACTTGGGCTCGGTGGGAGGAGTGCCACACCCAAGGCAGAAGATAGGCATGGACCCTCTCCGTCCCCTAGATGCTGGCGGCGCGTAGCGCTGGCACCTGTTGGTTATGTTAGTGTATGTCTCCATATCGCCCAAGAGGAGGAGAAGAGTGAACATGATTCGGAGTTCCCTGGTCGCCAGGATGGTGAGTCTTCTGCTCGCCGCAGCGTTGCTGTGCGGCGCGAGCCTGGCCGCGTTGGCTGCCGACACGCGCACCGTTTCGGATGAAACCGGGCGTCAGGTGGTCATCCCTGCCAAGCCCGAGCGCATCGTGGCCCTGACCCCCTGGGTGGTCGAGATGCTGGTCCTGCTGGGCCACCCGCCCGTCGGGCGCCCCTCTTCGGCCGACTGGCCGGCTGAGGCTGTGAAGTCGATCCCCGAGCACGGCATGTCCTATCGCCTGAACTACGAGCGGATCGCCGCCCTGAAGCCCGACCTGCTCATCGGCAACAAGGACCTGCATGCGAACTACCTCACCAACCTGCAGCAGACCGGCGCCCCGGTCCTGCTCTACATGATCGACTCCTACAAGGACGTCATCGAGAAGTTCCGCATCATGGGCGAGCTCGTCGGCGAGAAGGAGAAGGCCGAGAAGCTGGTGGCCGACATCACCCGCCGCGTCGATGCCGTGAAGAAGCGCCTGCCGGCGAAGGGGCCGGGTCCCCGCGTGCTCATCATGGTCGGCAGCGCCGCCTCCTGGTCCGCCGCCAAGCCCAACTCCTACATGGGCGACATGGTAGCCCAGCTGGGCGGGGTTAACATCGCCTCCTCCGGGCCGGAGCACCGCCCGGGCTACACCCGGCTCTCCATGGAGCGGGTCGTGGAAGCCAATCCCGACGTGATCATCCTGGTCAAGCCGGTGGTCGACGCCTCCGATAAGTCGAAGGCCCTGCCGGGCTTCCAGAAGGACCCGATGTGGAACTCGATCAAGGCAGTCAAGGACGGGCGGGTAGTCGAACTCGAACCGGACATCTTCACGGCGCCGGGCCCGCGGTACGCCGACGCCCTCGAGAAGATCGCCCCGTTGCTCTACCCCGAGGTGTTCAAGGGTGTTCAAGGGTGACAAGTAAGCTAGCGTATGCCGAGGCCATCCAGGCGGGCGGAGGCGACTCCCAAAGCCTGTTGGCCGCTGGAAAACGACAGCATCAGCGGCGGATAGCCATTCTGGCGGCGGCGCTGGTCCTCTTGGCGCTGGCTGCGACCGTCAGCATCGGCCTCGGGCCGGTGCGCCTGGGGCCGGTGACCGTCTGGCGGGCCATCCTCGGCCGGGCCACCGGCCTGCCTCAGACCATCGTCTGGAACATCCGACTGCCGCGCACGCTCATCGGCGGGCTGGTCGGGATGGCCCTCGCCATCTCGGGCGCGCTCCTGCAGGGCGTCATGCGCAACCCGCTCGCCGACCCGCACATCATCGGCGTCTCGGCCGGAGCGGGGCTCGGCGCGGTGACGGTGATGACTTTCTTCCCCCTGGCAGCCGGCTACCTGGTGCCGGTCGCGGCCTTCGGGGGCGCCCTCGTCGGCGCCGCCCTCGTCTATGCCCTGGCCTGGCGAGGCGGCATCGCCCCCATGCGGATGATCCTCGCCGGCGTGGCGGTCTCCTCGCTCTTCTCCGCCGGCACCTCGGCGCTCCTGGTGACCAAGTCCGACAACGTCCAGGCGGCCATGACCTGGCTGGTCGGCGGCCTGGCCGGGCGCGGCTGGACCTACTGGGACCGCCTGTGGCCCTACGTCACCGTCGGGACCATCGTGGCGCTGGTTTCGGCCCGCAAGGTGAACCTGCTCCTGCTGGGGGACGACATGGCGGCGGGCCTCGGCGTCAGGGTGGAGCGCATCCGGCTCCTGCTCATCGCCCTGGCCGCAATGATGGCCGGCGCCGCGGTCTCCGTGGCCGGCCTCATCGGCTTCATCGGGCTGATCATCCCGCACATCACCCGCCTGCTGGTGGGCTCCGACTACCGGTACCTCCTGCCCACCGCCGCGCTGCTCGGTTCGGCCCTGTTGATCCTGGCCGATACAGCCGCCCGGGTGGTCCTCGACCCGGTGGAGTTGCCCGTCGGCATCCTCACCGCTGCTCTGGGCGCCCCGTTCTTCCTCTACCTGCTCCGAAGGAGGAGTGGCCGGTGATCCTGGAGGCCAAGAAGCTTCATCTGGCCTACGACGAGCGGGAGATCGTCCGCGACCTCGACCTGGCGATCAAGGCCAAAGAGGTCATCTCCCTCATCGGCCCCAACGGGTCAGGCAAATCGACGGTGCTCAAGGCGCTTTCCCGAGCGCTGAAGCCCCGTCACGGCGCGGTGTACCTGCACGGTAAGGATCTGCAGAGCATGGCCCCCACCCGGCTCGCCCGCCAGTTGGCCCTGCTCCCCCAGGGGCCCGACGCCCCGGCCGATCTGACCGTGCGCGAACTCGCCTGGTACGGCCGTTCGCCGCACGTGCGCTGGTGGGAACGACCCTCGTCGACCGACGCCGAAGTGGTGTCGTGGGCGCTCTCCGAGACGAAGCTGGAGCACCTCGCCGATCGTCCGGTGGCCACCCTTTCGGGCGGCGAACGCCAGCGGGCATGGATCGCGCTGGCGCTGGCCCAGACGCCGGAAGTGCTCCTGCTCGATGAACCCACCACTTATCTCGACATCTCGCACCAGCTCGAGGTGATGGAACTCGTCCGCCGGCTCAATCACTCCCTCGGGCTGACTGTGATCATGGTCCTCCATGACATCAATCAGGCGGCGCGCTACAGCCACCGCCTGATCGCCCTCCAGGAAGGGCGCATCGTAGCTCAGGGGGAGCCTTCCCGCATCCTCACTCCCGCCCTGCTCCGCCAGGTGTTCGGCGTGGAGGCGCGCATCGAGTACGACACCGATGGCGTACCGATGTACCTGCCTCTGGGGCTGGCGGCCGGGCGCTAGGCGCCCGCCTCGCGCACCCCCGCCCGGGCCAGGGTGCCGGCGATGGCGTCGGCCACCTCTTCCAGGTCGAAGGGCTTCTTGATGAGCCCGGACGCGCCTTCCAGACCGGCGGCGGGCAGGTCGCCCACTTCGCTCCGGGCCGTCATCACGATCACAGGGATGCTGCGGAGTTCCGGGTCTTCTTTCATGATGCGCAAGACCTCGAACCCGGTCCGTTCCGGAATCACCAGGTCCAGCAGGACCAGGTCGGGGCGCTCCTTGCGCATGGCCGCAAGCGCCTGATTCCCGTTGAAAGCTTCCCGCGTCTCGTACCCTCGCATCTGGAGGAAGAGCCGCAGGACCTCCACGATGCTGGGCCGGTCGTCGACCACCAGAATCCGGTGCCTAGTCAACCGAGGGCCACCTCCACAGCTCACGTTAGGCCACCATCAAACAAAGCAAGGCGTTCGCCGCCTTGCCGGAAATTCCTTCCACCATATGCCCCGAAAGAGCCGGGTAGATGAAGGAGGAGGGATTCGGCGGGAACCGGCGAATGTAGGTCCATGGCACTTGCCGACAGCAGGAGTTTACCCAGCGAAGGGGAGAGACGGGTGAGTTTTGCAGAGACGGTCCGCAGGGAGCGGGAAGAACGGGGCTGGACCCTCGGGCAACTGGCGGAGCGGGCCAGGGTCTCCGTCTCGTACCTGAGCGAGATTGAACAGGGGAAGAAACGCCCCTCCCTCAAGGTAGCCCGTCGTCTCGCCGAAACCCTGGGGCTCGCTCCCGCCGCCATCTTCTCCGGCCCCTCCGAAAGCGAAGCGGGCGAAAACGGGCTCTCCTTGGGAGCCCGTCTCCGCCTCGCCCGGGAAGCCCGCGACCTCACGCTCGAGGAAGTCGCCGGGCAGCTTGGCATTTCCGCCTCCTATCTGAGCCAGATCGAGCGCGACCTCACCACCCCGGCGGTCGCCACGTTGCGCCGCCTCTCGGAGGTCCTGGGCGTGGCCCCCAGCCAGCTCCTGCCCCCGGGCGAGCGGGATTCGCTCGGCGCGAAGCTCAAGACCCTCCGCGCCAACCTGGCGCTCTCCCGGGCGGAGGTGGCCGAACGG
This sequence comes from Chitinophagales bacterium, assembly GCA_050260095.1. Lineage (GTDB taxonomy): Bacteria > Bacillota > UBA5301 > DYFA01 > DYFA01 > JBLNBQ01. The sequence goes on along the minus strand of JBLNBQ010000181.1, from coordinate 3,556 downwards.
GCCGGCGTCTCGGTCAGCCTGGTGGCCCAGATCGAGAACGGGCGGACGCACCCTTCCCTCGAGACGCTGCAGCGGATCGCCGGCGTGCTCGGAATCTCGCCCTGCTACCTGATCGTGGAAAGCCCCGGTCTCGAGCAGATGCTCACCGCGATGACTCCGGAACTGCGCGAGCTTCTGACCGAGCCGGAGGTGCAGAGCGTCCTCCGCATGGTCTGCACCTTCACCAAGAAGGAGTTCAGCTTCCTCCTCCGCTTCATCCAGTTGCTCAAGACCTCCGAACTGTCCTGAGCCTCCCAGAGGTCAGATCCGCACGAACGTCCGGCGGGCGTACATCCACAGGAGCAGCGCGCCCTCGATGGTGAGTTGCGCCAGAGCGATGAAGAGCGTCTGGCCGCGCCCCAGGAAGGCGAAGAGGCTGGCGCTGGCGATCCAGTGCGCGAGCCGGTCGAAGGGGATGAACCGCGCGGCCAGGTAGATGAAGAGCGAGTTCATCCCGACCACCACGAAGGGGAAGGCCCACCGCTTTCGGCCGCGCAGGTCGATGACCCAGTGGAAGACCGAAAGCAGCATGACGGCCAGGCCGCCGGTCAGCAGGACGAACGAGCTCGTCCAGAGCTTCTTGTTGATCGGGAAGACCGGGCTCAGCAAGAGTCCCAGTCCAGCGAGCGCCACCCCGCCCAAGAAGAGGTAGAGGGTGCGGCGTTCCGGGCTGAGCTTGCTGCGGCTCTCCGCCCGAAGCCAGTGGGCGGTGAGCGCCCCCAAGAGGCAGGTGGCGATCGCCGGGACGGTGGTGAGCAGCCCCTCCGGGTCCCAGTCGCCGAAGTAGAGGCGCCCGGGCAGCAGGAGGCGATCAAGGTAGTGGGCGAGGTTGCCCTCGACCGTCCAGACGCCGGCGCCGAACCCGGGCACGGGCACGAACCGCATGACGGCCCAGTAGCCCGCCAAGAGGCCCACCACCGTGGCCGCCTGAACCCGCGGCTTGGTGTAGAGCACCAGCAGAGCCGCGGCGAGATAGCAGAGGGCGCTGCGCTGGAGGACGCCCATGAGCCGCACGCTCACCCCCGCCGGCCCTCCCAGGTTGAACCCGTTGTACACGACACCGAGCAGGAACAGGGTCACCGTGCGCGTCAAGACGTGCCGCAGGATGACCCGCTTGTCGTCGCCGCGCTCGATGCGCTTCTGCAGCGACAGCACGAGCGAGACCCCTGTGATGAAGATGAACAGCGGAAAGATAAGGTCGTAAAAGGTGAAACCGTTCCAGGCCGAATGCGTGAGCTGTGCAGCCAGAGCGGAGACGCCCGGAAGATGCAGGTTCGCCAGTCCGGAGGCGAGCGCCCGCGCGCCGATGATCCAGAACATGTCGAAGCCGCGCAGGGTGTCGAGCGAGACCAGCCTTGCCTTCCGGGCGAGAGTCTTGTCAGGCGTGCCGTTTGCCATGTTTGCCGGGTGCCTTGGCCGGTGGCCGGCTCCCTCCATCTCCTTTCTGTGGATCTCTCCTTGCGCTTACCATTCTGACAGCGCCGGTTGAAGAGACCCTGAAGGGGAGACTGGAGAGTGACGGCGCCCAGGGAGAAACCTGGGCGGGCTGCCAGGCGCTCAGAACCGCACGCCGGCCGTGACCTGGATGGCCTCCCATTCCGGCATCGCCATGAAGTCGACGAACGACTCCGCCAGCCTGAGGCCGGCCCCGAAGGTGAGCACATCGTGGTAGAAGCCGCCCCGCAGCGCCAGACCGCCCTCCCGGCCGAGCGGACGGTACTCCATCCCGACCTGGTGCTGGAGGAAGTTGTACTCGCTGCGCAGCGCGTAGCGGATCTCCGCGGCATCGTACACATCGAAGGCCAGCGTCAGCTTATCCGTCTCGAGGCTGATGGCTGGCCGGATGTTCTGCCAGTAGAGGTTGGTGGCGGAGGGGCCACCGACGTCCTGCACGAGCAGACCCAGGTTCAGGAGGGTCCCGCTGGCGATCTCCCGGTGGTACTGGGCGCTCAGGTCGAACCCCTGCGAGGTGTAGTAGCTGCCTGTGTCAGGGTCAGTTCCGTCTAGCAGGCGAAAGGCGCCACCCACCGCCAGATCGTCGGTGAGTTTGAGCCCGGCAGCGAAGGTGTTCCACCGTTCGTTGCCGGCCCAGGGGGCGAGGACGGTGTGCCCAAAGCCCAGCCCCAGCCGGTCGTTCACCTTGACGGCCGCTCCGTAAAACGCGTTGTAGTTGAGGTAGTCGAGCGGCGCCGACTGGGTCAAGGAGACTTCCCCGCGGCCCGGCGTGAACGCCAGGCCAGCCTGATTCCAGTAGACGGCCAGGACGCCGTTGGCCACCGAGGTGTAGGCGCCGCCCATCGCCATCGCGGCGGCGCCATAGCAGGCAAGCGCGGTGGGTGCGCTGGCGATGAGCAAGCCAAGGGCCAGGAGCAGTGCGACGATGTGTTTCACCGGGGCTCCCCCCATCTTGGGATTCTACCCAAGTATTGGCGGGAAGACCGGCGGTCCCCTCCCTCGCGGCGAGCGAGCGGTGAACGGGACGCTGGGATTACTTGTCTACGAGGTCCTCCCCGCGCATCGGAGCGCCGTGCCCGGTAACCGCCGCCCGGGGCCGCGGATCGCCGCTCGGGGGAGTGGCCCCGCCCGCCGCTCCCAAATAGGCAGTTTGGGCCGGTGTTGTGGGGGTGCCGGTCCCGTATCCTGGAGGGAGCAAAGGTTCATCCCGGACTGCGGGAAGGAGGATCATCATGGGCGGGAATCAGGCCGGGTGCGGCGGCTGCAATCCCGGCTTCGGCTTTGCGGGTTGGTGGTGGATCTGGCTGATCTTCCTCTTCTTCTTCATCATCTTCGCGGTCGGCGGCGTGGGCTTCGGCGCCGGCGGGACGGCGGGGGGCGGCCAGTGCGGCTGACCGGAGCCGGTTCCCACCCGGGTGGCCCCGGCGGCGGTCAAAAGGAACCGGCCGCCGGCCGGTGAATTGCTTCCACAGGCGTTGGCATAGACTCCAGCGCTATCCGCGCCAAAGGAAAGGCCCGTTGGTCGCGCGGCGGTTCGCAGCTCGGGGTGAGAGTTTTTTCCCTCACCAGGGTTCACGGATCATGAGTGTGCAGGACGCCCCCGGCTCGCGGCCCCGGGCGTCCAGCACGGGTCTATGCTGTTAAGGAGGGCCGAGCTTGCGGTGACTCGTCCCAGGTTCCATCATACTGCCCCACTCTGAAGAAGCCCTGAAGCTCACACCGCTTCCGCCCGGTCGGCACCGAGGAACTGGCTGTTATACAGGTCGGCATAGAAGCCGCCCTTGTCGAGCAGTTCCCGGTGGGTGCCCTGTTCGATGATGGTCCCCTCGTTCATCACCAGGATCAGGTCGGCGTCGCGGATGGTCGAGAGCCGGTGGGCGATCACGAAGCTGGTCCGGCCCTTCATGAGTTCCGTCATCGCCTTCTGGATGCTGACCTCCGTCCGCGTGTCCACGCTGCTGGTCGCCTCGTCGAGGATCAGGATCGCCGGGTCGGCCAGGATGGCCCGGGCGATGGTCAAGAGCTGCTTCTGCCCCTGCGAGATGTTGGAGGCCTCCTCGTC
>JBLNBQ010000180.1:0-62895 GCA_050260095.1 Chitinophagales bacterium | reverse complement strand
GCCCTCGCCATCCTGGTCTCCACCGGCCTGGTGCGGTATTGGCACGTGGTCCTGCTCGCCCTCGGCTTGGGGTTGGTCAACGCCTTCGACATGCCGGTGCGGCAGGCGTACGTTGTCGAACTGGTGGGGGGGCGCGACGACCTGATGAACGCCATCGCGCTCAACTCCTCGATCTTCAACGCGGCCCGCATCGTCGGTCCTGCCCTGGCCGGGCTGGTGATGGGAACGTGGGGGGCGGGGGCCGCCTTCTACCTTAACGCCGTCAGCTTCCTCGCGGTCATCTGGGGGCTTTGGCTCATTCCCGCTCAGCCGCCGGCGGCAGCCCGCGGGGACAACCGGCTGCTGGCGCATCTCAAAGAGGGGCTGGCCTATGTCGCCCGGGAGCGTGCGGTGGCCGGGCCGCTCCTCCTGCTCGGCATCCTTTCGGCCTTCGCGATGAACTTCAACGTGCTGGTGCCGGTGTACGCCCGCAGCGTCTTGCACGAGTCGGCCCGCGGCTACGGGTTTCTCATGTCAGCCCTGGGGATGGGCGCGCTGGTGGGCTCGCTCTCGCTCGCCGGGCGGGCACGGCGGGGCCCCGACCAACGGTTGCTCCTGTTGGCCGGCGCCGGCCTCGGGCTGTTCCAGTTGCTTCTGGCGGGGGTCAAAGGCTACGTGCTGGCCGCGGCGGTCCTCGCCCTGATGGGATGGGCGATGATCACCTTCGTCAATTCGGTGAATTCGACCATCCAGTTGAGCGTCCCTGACGAATTGCGGGGACGGGTGGTGAGCCTTTATGCGCTGCTGCTGAACGGGGTTTCTCCCATCGGCGCCGTCTTCGCCGGCGGTCTCGCCGGACGCTGCGGCGCGCCGGTCTCGATCGCCGCGGCCGGGGTGATCGGCGTGGCCGCGAGCGGCGCCGCCTTGGTCGCCTATCTCAGGGATCCCCGGCGGGAGCAGGGGCCGGCGGCGCGCTAGTCGCGCGCCGCGGCAGCCTCCGAGGTGCCCAGAGAACTGAGGTAATTGCTCAGGCAGGTCTGGTCGTGCGTGCTCAGGGTCAGGAACTCGACGCCGAAGAGCTTGCAGCCGTCGCCCTCTTCGACGCGGATGATCTTCCCTCGCGGGCGCACCATCTCCCGGGCCACGAACTGCAGCGTGACGGTGGTCCCTCGGTGCAGGAGGCCGGGAAGACTGATGGCGGCCCCGCCTTGGCTGAGGTTGACCAGCCGCCCCTCGGCCCACTTCTCGGGCGCCGTCGTCCCATCTGCCTCATCCACCACCACCCGCAGCGGGAGGTTGGTGGCGAACCGCTCGTGCCGGCGCCGGGAGATCAGCCGCGGCGCGCCGGTGGGACGGGCGATCAGGGCCGGCGGGAAGGCCGTGCCGTACGTCTCGAGGTTGCAGGGGATGGCGTAGACCTCCCGGCCCTCGACGTACTCGAGCTCCAACCGGATCGTGCGCCGGAGGACGGACCGGAGGCTCGCCATCTCCCGGCGGGCCAGGCGCACCTCCAGAAGCGCCTCGCGCTGATCGCTCACCCTGCCCTCCAGGCGGACCGGAGGGTTCTCTTCCGACAGGCACACCATCACGGCTCGTCCGACGAGCGACTTCATGGCGATCCCCCTTCTAATGTCCCGGACCAGCGCCGGGCCCACAGGCTTGACTGATGCACAATTCCCCCTTACCCATCATTTTCCTGCTTCGCCCGAATCCGGCAATTGTGGTGGCAGCAACTGGCGGCAGGGTTGGTTTACCGTAATGTCTAAGTCTTCCCCATCCGAGGTGGAGGGGTCCAGACGACGGAACTCCTCCCAAGGCCGGTAAACCATCACTCAAGAAGGAGGCAACCTTTTGCGCGACCGCAAACAGAATGTTCTCTCTCGGGCCGTCCTCAGCAGCGTGTTGGCTTCGCTTCTGGTCCCGGGCGCAGTGGGCGCCGCCAGCTATACCGTCCGGCCAGGCGATACGCTCTACCTGATCGCCCAGCGCAGAGGCGTGTCGGTGGACACCCTCCGGCAGGCCAACGGCATCTGGACCGACTCGCTCTACCCTGGCCAGAGCCTGGTGGTGCCGGGCAGCGGCCGTTCCACCGGCCGCGGTGCCGGATACACCGTCCAGCCGGGCGACAGTCTCTTCACCATCGCCCAGCGGGTGGGCACCACGGTCGACGCCCTCCGGCAGGCCAACGGCCTCTGGACGAACGACCTGTATCCGGGCCAGACCCTGAGCCTGCCGGCGGGGACGGCGGGGAGCGGCGCCCGCCGGAGCTACACCGTCGAGCCAGGCGACAGCCTGTTCACCATCGCCCAGCGGGTCGGGACCACGGTGGACGCCTTGCGCCAGGCCAACGGTCTGTGGACCAACGAACTGTATCCGGGCCAGACCATCTCCGTTCCGGGGACGTCCGGCGGGTCGTCGACCGCTTCCGGCGGTTCGGCGTTCGTGGAGCCCGGCGCCGGCGGCGGCAACTCGGTTTGGGGCAGCAAGTACATCGTGACCAAGTCCGACTATGAACTGCTGGCCCGCCTGGTTTCGGCCGAAGCCCAGGGCGAACCTTATGCCGGACAGGTCGCCGTCGCCGCCACCGTCCTGCGGCGCATGACCGACCCGCGGTTCCCGTCGACCCTGAGCGGCATCATCTATCAGGTGTTCGACACCTACTACTACCAGTACAGCCCCGTGGAGAACGGGACCATCAACAACCCGGCCGTGGCGTCCGCCTACTCCGCCGTGAATGACGCTCTGAACGGCGCAGACCCCTCGAACGGCGCCAACGGCTTCTACAATCCGGCCGGGACGGAGAATACCTGGGTGACGCAGCAGCTGGTCACCACCGTCATCGGCGGGCACGTTTTCTTCCGGTCCTAAGCGTCTCACCTCGGAAAAAGAAAAGGGGCGGGCACCCACCCGGGTGGCCCGCCCCTTTTCTTCCCGGCCACCGGCTTGGCAGGATAAGGAGGGCGCGCCAATGAATATGCCGGTAGAAGCCAGGGGGTGTATTTCGCTGAAGGTGCGCCTTATGCTCTCGCTCGTTCTCCTCGCCTGCCTCGGTTCGGTTCTCGTCACGCCGGTCCAGGCGAACGGTTCCCCGGAGCCCCGGGTCCTGGTCCTCCTCTACCACCACCTGAGCGACCACCCCACCAGCCACGGCACCATCACGCCCGAACTCTTTCGGGAGCACTTGCAGATCATCCGGCGGCTCGGGCTGCCGGTCATCTCCCTGCCGCAGCTCGCCGAGTTCCTCGAAGGAAGGCGCGACCTCCCACCGGAGTCGGTGGTCATCACGTTCGACGATGGCTATGAGTCCTTCTACCGGTACGTCTACCCGGAACTCCAGGCCTTGCGGCTGCCCGCCGCGTTCTTCGTCATCGCCCGCCCGACGGAGCATCCCGAGACCACTTCCCAAGGGCTCCCGCACGTGACCTGGGGGCAGCTCAAGGAGATGGCCGACTCGGGGCTGGTGACCGTGGCCCCGCACACTTACGACCAGCATAACTTCGTCGACCTGGGCGGGGGGAAGAGCGGCGCCGCCCTCGTCTCCCGGGCGTTTCTCCCCGGTCCCGGAAGGCCCGAGACCGTGGAAGAGTACGAAGCCCGCGTGCTGGGCGACTTCGCGGAGGCCGACTGGCTCTTCGAGGAGCACCTCGGCTTCGTCTCGCCCTTCTTCGCCTTCCCCTACGGGCGCTACGACGCCTGGTCCCTGCGCCTCGCCAGGGTGGAGGGGTACCGGTTCATCGTCACCACCCGCCCGGGCGTGGTGACGCGCGCCACCGACCCCTTGCAGATCCCGCGGGTGAACGTCGGGACGCCGGAGGTCACCGGGCCGGAGTTCGAGAAGATTCTCCTGGGGTTCGGCTTCGGTTCGGGGACCCGGCCGCCTGAGACCGGCCACCCGCCGGGCGCGGCGCCCGCCGCTCCGGGGAGCAACGGCGGCAAATAGGTCAAGCTATGTGAGAGATGGAGGATGAGGGATGATCGATCCACGCCTAACCCAGCTGGCGAAGACCATTATCGATTATTCGACCGAACTCAAGGCTGGCGAGAAGATCCTGATCGAGTGCATCGGCCCGGGCGACGATCTGGCCGCGGCGCTGGTCCGCCGGGCGTACGAGGTCGGGGGAGTGCCTTTCCTCACCTTGAAGCGCCCGCAACTCAACCGGGAACTCTTGCTGGGGGCCACGGAGGCGCAGTACGACGCGATGGCCGCCTGGGAGGCGGCCAGGATGAAGGAGATGCAGGCCTACGTCGGCCTGCGCGCCTCCGAGAATAGCGCCGAGCTTGCCGATGTACCCCAGGAGAAGCAGGCCATCTACGCCAGGCACTTCTGGCGCCCGGTGCACAGCGAGATCCGGGTGCCGAAGACGAGGTGGGTCGTGCTGCGGTACCCGACTCCGTCCATGGCCCAGCAGGCCGGGATGAGCACCGCCGCCTTCGAGGAACTCTATTTCAAAGTTTGCAACCTCGACTACTCCAAGATGTCGGCAGCGATGGACGCCCTGGTCGATCTCATGCAGCGCACCGACCAGGTCCGCCTGGTGGGGCCGGGGACCGACCTCTCCTTCTCGATCAAGGGCATTCCCGCGATCAAGTGCGACGGCAAGCTCAACCTGCCCGACGGGGAGGTCTACACGGCCCCGGTCAAAGACTCGGTGAACGGGACCATCGCCTACAACACCCAGAGCACCTACCAGGGGACCCGGTTCGACAACGTCAAACTGACCTTCCGGGACGGGAAGATCGTCGAGGCGACCGCCAACGACGACCAGGCCATAAACGCCATCTTCGACACCGACGAGGGCGCCCGCTACGTCGGCGAGTTCGCGATCGGGGTCAACCCCTACGTCCTGTATCCCATGAACGAGACCCTCTTCGACGAGAAGATCGCCGGCAGCATCCATTTCACCCCGGGCTCCTCCTATGACGACGCCTTCAACGGCAACAAGTCGGCGGTCCACTGGGATCTCGTCCTCATCCAACGGCCCGACTACGGCGGGGGCGAAATCTGGTTCGACGGGCGCCTCATCAGGAAGGACGGTCTCTTCGTCGTGCCCGAACTGGCGGGGCTCAACCCCGACAACCTGAAGTAGGTGAGCGCGCATGAGCCAGGAAGTCGTTGACGTCGCCATCGTGGGTTGCGGGCCGGCCGGGCTGTCGGCGGCCATCAACGTGCGGGCCCGGGACCGCTCGGTGAACCTGCACGGCGTGCAGTTCTGCACCCAGAAGCTTCACCGTTCGCCGGAGATCCGCAATTACCTGGGCTTCCCCAACATCACCGGGCCGGAACTGCGGGAGGCCTTCTTCGGCCACCTCAAGACGGCCGGGGTCGAGGTGCTCAAGGGCAAGATCACCAGCATCATGCCGCTGGGGGACCAGTTCATCCTGGCAACCGCCCATGATACCTTCACCGCCCGCTCCGTGATCCTGGCCACCGGCGTTTCGCCCACCAATTACCTCCCGGGCGAGAAAGAGCTTCTGGGGCGGGGCGTGAGCTACTGCGCCACCTGCGACGGGGCCCTCTTCCGGGGACGCACGGTGGCGGTGATCGGGAAGGGCGACGAAGCCAGGGAAGAGGCCGCGTTTCTGGCCGGACTCTGCGCCAAGGTGTACTGGTTCGGCCAGCCGGAGGAGGCGCCGGCCGCGGCGAACGTGACCGTCGCGGGTCCAACCGTCAAAGCGATCGAAGGCGCCGGCAAGGTAGAACGGGTGACCGCCGGTGGGGAAAGCTACCCGGTGGACGGGGTCTTCATCCTGCGGGAGCTTACCCCGGCCGAGAGTCTGCTGCCCGGACTGGAGATGGCGGAGGGCGCGATCAAAGTGGACCGTCAGATGGCCACCAACCTGCCGGGGGTCTTCGCCGCGGGCGACTGCACCGGGCGCCCCTACCAGCTGGCGAAGGCGGTGGGGGAGGGCCTTCTGGCGGCGCTTTCGGCGGTCCACTACGTCGACCGGCGCCGGGGCAATCAGGAGAAGGGGTGAACGCGTAGGGCAGAAATCGGGGGGGCCGGGCCGCCGGGACCGCCGGCGGAGGTTCGCATAGGCCTGGAGCAGGCACAGCGCCTGTTGGCCGAAGCCGGGCTCACCGGGCTCACCCGCCTCCGGTCGGTCGAGGCGCCCCACTACGGCGTGGCGGCGCGCTGGCCGGAACCTGGCCGCGATGAGTAGAGAGAGCATCCGAAAACACAGGAAGGTGTGACGCACGCATGGAGGCAAAGCCAATCCTGGCCATCACGATGGGCGATCCGGCGGGGATCGGGGCCGAGATCGCGGTCAAGGCGCTCGCCCACGGTCCCGTGCCCGGCACGAGGACGCTGGTGGTGGGCGACCGCCGCTTTCTGGCCGACGCCCTCCGTTTCACCGGCACAGACCTGACCATCCGCACGATCGCCGGTCCTGAGGAGTGCGGCGACGATCCGCACACCTTGTACGTGATCGACCTGGCCAACGCCGACCCCGCGGCGATCCCCTACGGGAAGGTCTCCCCGCTGGGAGGCAAGGCGGCCTACGAGTACGTGGAGACGGGCGTGCGGCTCGCGCTCGCCGGACGGGTGGCGGCCATCGTCACCGGGCCCTTGAACAAAGAGGCGCTGAACCTGGGCGGTTATCATTTCAGCGGGCACACCGAGATCCTGGCCCACCTCACCGGGGTGCGGAGCTACTCCATGATGCTGGTCGACGGCAACTTCCGGGTGCTGCACGTGAGCACGCACGTCTCGCTCCGGGAGGCCTGCGACCGGGTAAAGAAGGACCGGGTGCTGACCGTCATCCGCCTGGCCCACCAGACTGGGCAAAGGCTCGGCATCGAGCAGCCCACCATCGGCGTGGCCGGCCTTAACCCGCACTCCGGCGAGGGCGGTCTCTTCGGCGACGAGGAGATCAAGGAGATCGCCCCGGCCATCGCCGCCGCCCAGGCGGAGGGCATCCGGGCCGAAGGGCCCGTGCCGCCCGACACCCTCTTCTCCAAAGCCCGCGGCGGCCTCTACGACTTCGCTGTCGCCATGTACCACGACCAGGGCCACATCCCGATCAAGGTGGCGGGCTTCCACCTCGACGCGGCGAGCGGGCGCTGGTCTTCGGTGAGCGGCGTCAACGTCACGCTCGGCCTGCCGCTCATCCGCACCTCGGTCGATCACGGGACGGCCTTCGGCAAGGCGGGGAAGGGCACCGCCAACGCCGAGAGCATGCTCGACGCCCTGCGCTTCGCCGCCCGGCTGGCCGGGGTGCGGGGGCTCTAGGACGCATCGCCCGGGAACCGGGCTTGACGTGGGGGGGTATCTGGATGAACCGGGCGGATCGGAGACTGCTCAGTGCGGTGGCCGGCGGCCTTCTGGCGCTGGCGATCGCCGGATTCTTTCCTGGCGCGGCGTTAGCGGGCGGGACCGTCGCCACCTGGGCGAATCCCCCCTCGGACGAACTGGACGTCCCGGTTGGGCAAAGGCTCCTTCCGCTGGCGCTCAGCCGGGGCGGGCACGAGGTTCCGCTGGCGACGCCCGACGGGGCGTACCTGCGCGCCATCTTCGACCGGTTGGCGGCCAGCGCCCGGTTGCAGCGGCCGCTCCCTTACGCGCTGCACGTCCTCTCGGCGACCGACCGGGCGGACGCCTGGTCCTTGTCCGATGGCTCCGTCTATGTCACCCTTGCCCTGCTCAGAAAGCTTCCGACGGTGGATGAGGTGGCGGCGGCGCTCGCGCACCAACTGGCCCACGCGGCGCTCCGCCACAACCTCGACGACGTGACGTCGGCCGAGGGGAAAGCCCTCCTGCAGCGGCTGGCCACCGGCGTGGCCAGCCCGGAGCGCGCTGGGCTCGGCCGCTTCGCTCCGGCCCTGCTCGGCGAGTTCTACCCCGCCTCGGAGGAGCGGGCCGCCGACGCCCTGGCCGCCCGGTGGCTCCGGGAGGCCGGTTACCGCTTCGACGCACAGGATATCCTGGTCCGCCGCCTGGCCGGGCCGTTCTCACCCTACCTCGAGGCCCACCCGCATCCGGGAATCCGGCCGCTGCCCGGGCCGCCGGCGGGGCCGCCGGTCATCGGGCTCGAGGATCCTTCGGCCGGGACCGCCGCGCCCCCGCCGCCTCTGCCTCCGCCACCCGCGCCCCCGGTTCTCCGTCCCTACCTGCCGCCCGCGCCGCCGCTCGCCGCCCCTCGGGCGCCTGGGGCCGGCCCCGCCCTCAGCCTGGTCGGCGGCTTTTATCCGCTGCGCAACGTGCGGGAAGTGACGGGTTCGATCCAGTTCAAGGACTGGCAGGGTGAGAGTGGTTCGTGGCTTTACCCGGAGGTCGTGAGCATGGATTCGGCGATGGCCTTCGGCGGCCTGGCCGAGGTGCCGTTCAGCGCCGAGTGGGAGGGTCTGCTGGGGCTCGGAGGGTTCGCCGGCGGCCCATCGATGGCCGGGCAGCCCCGCGGGTCGGGCGGGTTCGTCCTCGGCGGCCTGCTCCAGCACGGCGTCAGCGGCGGGGTGCGCTGGGCCGTGGGTCCGTACGCCGGGTTGGCCTGGGGCGCCGCCCCCGCCGGCCGCGTGCCGGACCCTGGAAACGGCCTGCCCTGGCTGGAGTACGGCTCCGATATCGTCCACTGGGGCACGCCGGTCACGGCACGGACTTTCCTCGCGACCCTCGGCGGGATGGTCACCATGAGCGGCGAGACGCCGGTCCGCGGCCTCACCTGGTTCGCCGCCTTCGCCGGGCAGGCCTCGGCCGGGGGCGACTGGCACTATTACGCCGACGGCTACTTCACCGGAGAGGAACTCGAACTCCCCTTCACCGGCGTCAATGCTTCACCGCTCTCGGCCTCCGGGATGCTGGCCCTGGGCGGTCTCGCCCTGCGGTTCTAGCGCAGGAAATACCAGGCGGGCCGGGCAGGTATTTGGCGGCCGGCGACAAAATGCTATTGCAGCCATCGCTGTATCATAATTCCTACAACTCCAACGGGCGTACAGGCAGGTGAGAGGCCGCGTGGGAGCGATCGCCGCAACGAAACGGACGGCACTCAAGGAGACTGCGTATCGGGAACTCAAAGAGCGCATCGTGAGCTGCCGGCTCCTTCCGGGAGAGGTCCTGTGCGAGCAGGAGCTGGCGGACGAGTTCGGGATGAGCCGCACCCCCCTGCGCGAGGCCCTGGTCCAGCTCGCCTCGGAGTCGTTGGTCCGCATGGAACCCCGCCGCGGGACCTTCGTCGCGGAGCTGTCGGTCAAGGACATCGTGGAGATCTTCGAGCTGCGGGAGGCGGTCGAAACCTGGGTGGTGCGGGCGGCGACGGAGAAGGCCGGTCCAAGGGACCTGGAGCGGTTCCGGGAGGCTTTCCACGCCATGCTGGAGGAGGACGAACCCGACTACTGGCGCTCCATCACCCTCGACGGGGAGTTCCACGCCTACCTCGTGACCCTGGCCGGAAACCGCCGGGGAGAGGCATTCTACCGCAACCTTCAAGACCAGAACCAGCGGATCCGTATCCTGTCGAGCCGCCAGCCCGGGCGCATCGCCGCCTCGGTGCGCGAGCACCTGGCGATCGTGGACGCCTTGAGCGACGGGAATCCGCAGACTGCCGCCGCCGCGATGGAGGAGCACATCCGCAACGCCCGCTTCGCGGCGTTACGGTTATTCTGACGGAAAGGAGGCCCTCGTTTCGGAGCGAGCCTGCCCCAGCAAAAACCTTTTCCAGTTGAGAGTCCCGATCGGGAGGAAAGAAAGGACGGGAAAACAGAGTGCGTAAACTAGCCATCGCCGTCTCGGCGGTCCTGCTTCTCGCCAGTGCAGCACCCGTGTTTGCCGCCGAGCCAATCCGCATCGGAGCCCTCGCTGCCTTGACCGGAGGCAGCGCCATGTCGGGCCAGCAGGCCAAAGAAGGCCTGATGATGGCCGAGGAAGACATCAACGCGAGGGGCGGCATCCTCGGCCGTCCCGTGAAGATCCTCATCGAGGACGCCCAGGGCCTGCCGACCGCCGGTGTCAACGCCTTCCGCAAGCTGGTCGAACAGGACCACGTGCCCGTCGTCATCGGCGACCACCAGTCCACCGTCGTCCTGGCCTTCCGCCCGCTGGCCATCCAGATGGGCATCCCCGTCCTGGCTACCGGCTCAGCCATGGCCATCACCGAGAACCCCAGCCCGTGGATCTTCCGCGTCCGCGAGTATGACGCGCTCACCGCGCGCGCCATGGTGAACGCCTCCGTCAAGGCCGGCGCCAAGAAGATCGCGATCTTCCACAACACCGACCAGTTCGGCGTCGGCGGCCGCGACAACATCATCGCGGCTCTGAAGGCGAAGGGCCTGACCCCGGTCGCCGTCGAGGGACACAACACCGGCGACAAGGACTTCACCGCCCAGCTGCTCAACATCAAGAAGTCGGGCGCGGAAGCGATGATCGTCTTCAGCCACAACGAAGAGCAGGCGCTCATCACCCGGCAGGTCAACCAGCTGATCCCGGACGTCACCTACTACGGTTCGATGGTGCTCGGGCAGGCTTCCACCATCGCCATGGCCCAGGGCGCGGCCGAGGGAAAGTACACGGCCACCCCGTACGCGGCGACCAACCCTGACCCGCAGGTCCAGGCCTTCGTGAAGCGCCACAAGGCGAAGTACGGCAAACTGCCGGAAACCTTCACTGTCCTGTACTACGATGCGGCGATGATGGTGGCGAAAGCCATCGAGATGGGCAAGTCGGATAAGCCGGCTGCCATCCGCGACAACCTGAAGAAGCTGAAGAAGTTCCCGGGCGTTTCCGGTCTGGATTACACGTTCGACGAGAAGGGCGAGGCCGTCAACGAGATCTTCATCCTCAAGATCGTGAACGGCCAGCCGCAGGTCGTCTCCAAGATCGAAGGCTGACCCGGAATCCACGCGTACCCGGCGGGGCCGGCTCCAGCCGGCCCCGCCCCTTTCCACGAAGAGGAGGATGTTTCATGGTCCCGTTCGAGTACCTGCCCCGGTTGCCGAAGAAGACTGTCTGCGCCCCTGGTTCCGTCGCCAGGCTGCCCGAACTGCTCGAACACCGCGGCGCCCCGCTGCTGTTGGTCTCCGACCGCGGCCTGGCCCGGCTCGGGCTGCCGGCGGCCGTCGCCCAGCGCCTCGAGTCGGCAGGCTTCGCCGTCACCAGCTTCACCGAATTGGCCGGCGAACCGACGCTGGCCGACCTGGAGGCGTGCCGGACCCTGGCCGAGGAGCGCGGCGCGGCCGTGGTCGTGGGCCTGGGCGGCGGAAGCGCGATGGATACCGCCAAGGGGGTCGCGGCTCTGGCCGGCAGCGGGCGGGCGACCGAAGCGGTCGTGGGGACGGAGTTGCTCCCCGGGCGAAGCCTGGAGCTGGCGCTGGTGCCGACGACCGCCGGGACCGGCGCGGAGGCGACGCCCAACGCGCTCTTCATCGACGCGGCGCGCCGCCGGAAAGTCGCCATCGTGAGCCGCTTCCTGCTGCCCGACCTCGCCCTGCTCGACCCGGAGCTGACGCAGGGCCTGCCTCCCTCGGTGACCGCGTCGACCGGCCTCGACGCCCTCACGCACGCGGTGGAATCCTTCATCTCCCGCCGGGCCAATCCGGTGAGCCAGGCCTTTTCGCTCGAGGCCGTCCGGCTGCTCGCCGCCTCCCTCGAGACCGCGGTGCAGCGGGGGAGCGACCTCGAGGCGCGGCAGGCGACCCTGGTCGGCAGTTACCTGGGAGGCGCCGCGCTCACCATCGCCGGGACCGGCGCCGTGCACGCCCTGGCCTACTCCCTGGGCAGCCGCGGGGTGGCGCATGGGGTGGCCAACGGCCTCCTGCTGCCGCACGTCATGCGCTTCAACGCCCAAAGCTGCCCCGCCCAGATCGACATCCTTTCGGCCACCGTCGGGGGCGACTTCCTCGCCTGGGTCCAGGCGCTGGTCGACCGCCTGCCGTTCCCCAAACACCTGTCCGAACTGGGCATCGCCGAGAGCGAGATCCCGGCCATGGCTGAAGAGTCCCTCGAAC
The DNA here is from genome assembly GCA_050260095.1 of Chitinophagales bacterium. Classification (GTDB taxonomy): domain Bacteria; phylum Bacillota; class UBA5301; order DYFA01; family DYFA01; genus JBLNBQ01. Next base: position 50,981 of record JBLNBQ010000180.1, on the reverse strand, counting down.
AGACCCGCCTGTTGCAGAACAACCCCCGCGCCTGGACCGCCCTGGCCGCCCGGGACATCCTGCTGGCCGTCCGCTGACTTCTTCCTTCGGAAAATTATTCGGAATAGTGGGAGCAGCAGGAGTTCGTGGGGCCAATATTGTATGCTGGTAGTATACGAGATGTCTACCAGGGCTGTCGTGGGCGGCGGACCCGGTAGCGTGGGAGGTTCACACCGTGAAGCGGTTGGTCTTGCAGAAACCTATGCTGGCTGAAGTGGTCGAAGCCCCCGTCCCCAAGCCCGGTCCCGGCGAGGCGCTCCTCAGGGTCAGGTGCGTCGGCGTCTGCGGCACCGACATCCGTGCCTGGCAGGGCCTTCACTCCTTCATGACCTACCCGCGGGTACCCGGCCACGAAGTGGCGGCCGAGGTGGTGGAGTTCGGGCCGGAGACGGACCGCCGGGGCCTTGCGGCCGGCGATGTCGTCGTGGTCGACCCCTACATCCCGTGCCACGAGTGCTATCCGTGCAGCCTGGGCCGGACCAACTGCTGCGAGAAGCTGGAGGTGATGGGCGTCCACCGCGACGGCGCCATGCAGGAGTACATCACGGCGCCCGTCGCTCACCTCTACAAGACGCCGGCCGGCTTCGGCTTCGACACCCTCTCCTTCGTGGAACCGGCCGGGGTGGCCATGCACGGCGTCCGGCGTTCACGCGTCAAGGCCGGCGACACTGCGGCGGTGATCGGCGCCGGGAACATCGGGCTGCTCGCCATCCAGATCCTCAAGGCGGAGGGGGCGCGGGTCATCGCCATCGACGTCCGCGACTCCCGCCTGGAGCGGGCGAAGCGGCTCGGCGCCGACGTGGTGGTCAACTCCCGGACGGAGGACGTGCAGAAGGTGGTCCGCGACTTCACGGGGGGCGTCGGCCCGTCGGCGGTCTTCGAGGTGGTCGGCGTCAGCGCCACCGTCAAGCTCGCCCTCGACCTCGTCTCCTACGCCGGCCAGGTGGTGCTCATCGGCGTCTGCCACGACGAGGTCACCTTCCGGCCCGACCTTTTGAACAAGCGGGAACTCGACCTGCTCGGCAGCCGGAACAGCCGGGGAGTCTTCCCGGAGGCGCTGCGGCTCGTCGAGGAGGGCCGCCTGGTCACGAGCGAACTGATCACCCGCCGGATCAAGCTGGAAGAGTTCGACAGCACCATGCGGGCGCTGGCCACCGGCGGCCAGGACGAAATCAAGACGGTCATCGACCTCTAGGAGGGACCAACATGGGCTTTGCAGGAAGGGTCGCGCTGGTGACCGGGGCGGCGCGCGGCATCGGCTTCGAGATCACCGGGCGGTTGGCCGCAGCCGGCTGCCGGGTCATCCTGGTGGACGTGAACCGCCAAGGGGTGGAGCAGGCGGCGGCCGTCTGGCGCGAGCGGGGCTGGCAGGCCGACGGGCTCGCCGCCGACTTGGGTCAGGTGGAGGAGATCCGGGCCTTGATCGAGCGGGTGCGACACGACTTCGGCCGCCTCGACATCCTGGTGAACAACGCGGGCATCTGCCCCAACACGCCGCCGCTCGAGATCACTCCGGAGGAGTGGGACAAGGTCCTCACGGTGAACTTGAAGTCGGTTTTCTTCATGTGCCAGGCGACGGCCCCGCTGATGATCGCCCAGGGCTACGGCCGCATCATCAACATCTCCTCGATCGCCGGCAAGATGGGGGCATTGGTCGCCGGCTGTCACTACACGGCCTCCAAGGCGGGCGTCCTGGGCGTCACCAAGGTCTTCGCCCGTCATCTGGCGGCAAGCGGGGTGACCGTCAACGCGGTCGCGCCGGGGACTATCGACACGGCGATGACGGCCGACTGGTCTTCGGAGCAGCGGGCGATGCTCACGGCCCGCATCCCGGTCGGGCGCCTGGGGGTGCCGGCCGACATCGCACAGGCCGTGCTCTTCCTGGCGGCGGAGGAAAGCGGCTTCATCACCGGCGCCACGCTCGACGTCAACGGCGGCGCCCTGATGGATTGAGGCGGGACCGATCCGGTTCGGAAAAGGAAAGCGGGGATAGCGATGGTCGAGCGCGCGCTGAAGCTCGAGATGTACCGCAAGATGCTCCTCATCCGGGGCTTCGAGGAGAAGATCAAAGAGGTTTATGCCGGCGGGTTCATGGCGGGTCTGGCCCACCTGTACGACGGGGAAGAGGCGGTGGCCGTCGGCGCCTGCGCGGCTTTGCAGGATTCCGATTACATCACCAGCACCCACCGGGGACACGGCCATTGCATCGCCAAGGGCGGCGACGTCTCCCGGATGATGGCCGAGGTGATGGGCCGCCGGACCGGCTACTGCAAAGGCAAGGGCGGTTCCATGCACATTTTCGACATCAGCCTCGGCATCCTGGGGGCCAACGGCATCGTCGCCGGCGGCATCCCGATCGCGGCCGGCGCGGGGCTCAAAGCCAAGTTGATGGGGACCGGGCAGGTGGTCGTCAGCTTCTTCGGCGACGCCGCCACCAACCAGGGCACCTGGCACGAGGCGATCAACATGGCCGGGCTCTGGAAGCTGCCGGTGATCTTCGTCTGCGAGAACAACGGGTACGGCATCTCGGTCTCCCAGGCCCGGCACCAGGCCATCAAGGACGTGGCCGTCCGGGCGGCGGCCTACGGGATGCCGGGCGTCATCTGCGACGGGATGGACGTCCTCGAGGTCTACCAGAGGGTGAAGGACGCGGTGGAGCGGGCCCGGCGCGGGGAAGGCCCCACGCTGGTCGAGTGCAAGACCTACCGCTACGGCGGGCACTCCTGCGGCGAACCCGGCACCGCCTACCGGACGAAGGAAGAGATCGCCGCCTGGCGCGACAAGGATCCCCTGCCGCGTTTCAAGGCGCAGCTCCTGGCCGACGGGTCGGCAAACGCCGCTGAGCTCGCCGAGCTGGAGCGGGCCGTCGCAGCCGAGCTGGACGCGGCGGTCGAGTACGGGAAGGCCAGCCCGTTGCCGGCGCCGGAAGAGGCCTTCGACGACATTTACACCGAGGCGGCGGGCGGGGGGAACGCACGATGAGAGAGCTCACGCTTAAGGCTGCGATCAATGAGGCGCTGAAAGAGGAACTCGCCCGCGACCCGCGCGTGGTCATGCTCGGCGAGGATGTCGGACCATACGGCGGCAACTTCAAGGTGACCGAGGGCCTCTGGGCGCAATTCGGCGAGGACCGGGTGCTGGATACGCCGATCTCGGAGAACGGCATCGTCGGCGTCGGGCTGGGCCTGGCGATCACCGGGATGCGCCCGGTGGTCGAGGTGATGTTCTCCGACTTCACGGCCAACGCGATGGACCAGTTGGTTAACCAGACGGCGAAGATGCGCTACATGTCGGGCGGGCAGGTCAGCGTGCCCATGGTGGTCCGCACCACCATCGGGGGCGGGCGGTCCTCGGCGGCCCAGCACTCGCAGAGCCTGCACGCCTGGTTCTGGCACGTGCCGGGCTTCCGGGTGGTGCTGCCCTCTTCGCCCTACGAGGCCAAGGGCCTGCTCAAGACGGCCATCCGGTCCGAAGACCCGGTCATGTTCTTCGAGCACAAGATGCAGTACAACTTCAAGGGACCCGTGCCGGAGGAGGAGTACCTGATCTCCTTCGGCCAGGCCAACGTCTGCCGCCAAGGGAAGGACGTCACGGTCATCGCCACCTCCTTCCTGGTCCAGAAGGCGCTCACCGCAGCGGAGAAGCTCCAGGCGGACGGCATCGACGTCGAGGTGGTCGATCCCCGCACCTTGAACCCACTCGACCTCGAGACGCTGGCGGCCTCGGTGCGGAAGACGAACCGGCTGGTAATCGCCGACGAGGGCCATCGGACTTGCGGCATCGGGGCGGAACTGGCGGCGCTCCTGCAGCACGAATGCTTCGACTACCTGGACGCGCCCATCGAGCGGGTCGCCACGAAAGACACGCCCATCCCGTTCAGCCCGCCGATGGAGCAGTTCGTGGTGCCGGGCGAGGCGGAGATCATCAGCGCCGTGCGGCGGACGCTCGGCCGGGAATAGGGGGATCCGCGTGGCAACGCCAGTCATCATGCCGAAGTTGGGCCTGACGATGACGGAAGGGACGATCGTCCGCTGGCTCAAGACCGACGGAGCCTCCGTCACGAAGGGCGAGCCGATCGTGGAGATCCTCACCGACAAGGCTAACATGGAAGTCGAAGCGCCGGCGGCCGGGCGCCTGCAGATCGTGGCGGCCGAAGGCGCTGTCCTCCCCATCCTGGACGTGATCGGGCAGGTGCTCGGCGACGGGGAAGTTCCCGGACCGGTGGCGGCACCGGCCGCTCCCGCCGCGGCGGCGCCCGGCCCGGCCACTGAAACCGGCGCTCCGGTCGCGCCGGCCAGCCCAAGCCCGGCGGAGGGCGGGCGTCTGCGCATCTCTCCGGCGGCGCGCCGGGTCGCCCGCGAGCTTGGCGTGCCCGAGACGGCGCTCGCCGGTCTCTCCGGCACCGGCCCGGGCGGGCGGATCGTGATGGAAGATGTCCGGCGGTACGCCGCCCACTCGGCGGCGAAGGCGGCTGCGGTTTCGCCGGCCCCGCCGGTCGCTCCGGCTTCGGCGCCTGCCCCAACGGCTGTTCCGGCGCCTGCCTCGGCCCCGGCGGCCCCGCGTCCCGCGGAAGACGCGGCCGGCGAAGTCAGGACCATCCCGCTCACGGGCGTGCGCGGGATTATCGCCGAGCGGCTCACCCGTTCCGTGCGGGAGGCGCCACAGTTCCACGTCAGCACGGACATCCTCATGGACCAGCTGGTGCAGTTGCGCGACGAACTCCAGCCAGCCTTCGAAAGCGCCTATCGCATCCGTCTCTCCTACACCGACCTGCTCATCAAGGCGGTGGCCCGGGCGCTGGAGGCGTTCCCGATCCTCAACTCGTTCGTCAGCAGCGAGGCGATCTCCGTCCAGCCCCAGGTTCACCTGGGCGTGGCCGTCGGCGCCGAGCAGGGTCTGGTGGTGCCGGTCATCCGCGACGCGAATCTCCGGAGCCTCGCGGAGGTGGCCGCCGACTTGAAGCGCCTGGCCGCCAGCGCCCGGCGGGGGAGCCTCTCGCTCGACGATCTGACGGGCGGGACGTTCACCCTCTCCAACCTGGGCATGTTCGGCGTCACCTCCTTCTCGGCCATCCTCAACCCGCCGCAGGCCGGCATCCTGGCCGTCGGCGGCCTGCGAGAGGAGTTGCGCCCCGAGGGCCGGGGGATCGCCGTCCGGCAGGTGACCTCGTTCACTATCACCTGCGATCACCGGGCGGTCGACGGCGTGATGGCCGCCCAGTTCCTGGCGCGGCTCAAGGAGATCATCGAAGGCGCCGAGCTGCGGGAGGTCTGCCGGCCGTGACCGAACAAGCCGTGGACCTCATCGTGGTCGGCGGGGGGCCGGCCGGGTACGTCGCCGCCCTCCGGGGGGCGCAGCTGGGGGCGCGGGTCCAGCTGATCGAGGAGGCCGCGCTCGGCGGCACCTGCCTCAACGTCGGCTGCATCCCCACCAAGACGCTCCTGCACAGCGCCCACCTTTACACGGAGATCAAGAAGGCCAAGACCTACGGGATCGAGGTCCAGGGGGCCAGCCTCAACCTGGCGGCCGTCCTGGCCCGGAAGGACCAGGTCGTGCGCCGGCTCACCGGCGGCGTCGCCGGGCTATTGCGGCAGGCGGGGGTCGAGGTCGTCAAAGGCAAGGCCCGGCTGGTGGCCAAAGACCGGGTGGCGCTGGAGGGACCCGAGCCGCGGGAAGTTGCGGCCCGCGCCGTCCTCATCGCGACCGGCTCGGAGACCGTCGACCTGCCCATCGCCCGCCTCAACGGGCGGAACATCGTCGGCAGCACCGAGGCCCTGAGCCTGCCGGAGGTCCCGCCGCGGCTCCTCATCATCGGCGGGGGGGTCATCGGCTGCGAATTCGCCAGCATCTACCAGGCTTTCGGCAGCCAGGTGACTATCATCGAGGCCGAGGAGCAACTCCTGCCGCGCGAGGACCCGGAGATCGCCGGGGTGCTCGCCCGGGAACTCGCCCGGTCGGGGGTGACCGTGCTGACCGCGGCCCGGCTGCAGAGCCTCGCCGAGTCGGGGGAGGGGCGGCTGACCGCCACGGTCAAAGGACGGGACGGTGCCGAACGCCTGCTCGAGGCGGAGGTCGCGCTGGTCTCGGTCGGCCGCCGGCCGCGGGTCGCTGGGCTTGGCCTGGAGGCCCTGGGGGTCAAAGTCGAGCGCAGTGGGATCGTGGTCGACGAGCGCGGGGAGACCACCGTGAAGGGCGTCTTCGCGGCGGGCGACGTGACTGGCGGCTGGCAGCTCGCCCACGTGGCCTTCCACGAGGGTGCGGCGGCGGCCGAGAACGCCCTGGGGCGGGGCGAACCCCTCCGCCTGCGGGCGGTGCCCCGGTGCGTCTACACCAGCCCCGAGGTGGCCTCGGTGGGCTTAAGCGAGCCGGAGGCGCAGAAGGTGCACGGAACCCTCAAAGTGGGACGGTTCCCCTTCGCCGCCAACGGCAAGGCGCTGGCCATGGGCGAAACCGCCGGCCTGGTCAAAGTGATCGCGGAGGCCCATTACGATCAGGTGGTCGGCGTGGCCATCGTGGGTCCGGGCGCCACCGAACTGGTGGGCGAGGCGGCGCTGGCCATCGCGCAGGAATGCACCTTGGCGGAGTTGATCGAAGGGGTGCATGCTCACCCGACCCTGACGGAGGCCCTGCGGGAGGCGGCGCTCGCCGCGGCCGGACGTCCCCTGCACACGGGGCACGAGCGCCTATGAGCCCAGCAGGGAAGGGATGGCCGCGTTCAAGCGGGCTTCCAGGCAGGCCAGGTCGAGCGCCCAGGGCAGGTTCGCCACGAAGTCGGCGTGGGCCCGGCCCCGGCGGTAGGCCGGTTCCCGGGAGGGCGGCCCCAGGTAGCGGGTGATCAGCGAGAGATCGGCGCGGTAGAGCAGGCTGGCCTGGTAGAGCACGGCGTCTTTCGGGAGATACAGGCTGGAGCCGAGGATCTTCCGCTCCGGTTCATCGCCTGCCGGAGCCAGGCAGAGATCGCCCAGGCCCCGGGAGACGAGTTCCGGCCGGGGGCCGGAGCCAGCGGACGCCGGCTCCGGGCGCGCCGCAGCTGCAAGCGCCGTCCCGACCACCGCCACCAGCCGGGCGGACCACTCGTCGGGCCACCGGCCTTCGACCTTGGGGAAGCACCCGCTGACGACGACCACGCCCGGGCCCAGCACCACCGCTCCGCCCCCGCCCCGGCGCCGGTAGACGGGGACCGCGTCGGCCCGGCAGTTGTCCAAATCGACGTCGGGCGCGGCGGGAGTGCCACACCCGAGCACGATCGCTGGTGGAGGATCGGCCCGGACCATGAAGAACGGGCGGCGGTCGCTCCGATAACGGTCAAGACATTCCAGGTCACCAGGATAAGGAGGAAACTGTCCGCTCACCTTTCCGCCCTCCCCTGACAGACGGTTCTGACCCGTTTTCCGTCGCTCCTGCCAGGGTGCGGGGAAAATGTGGTCCGCAAAGCCGGCAGGATTTGTCCGGACGGGCGGAAAATACCCTGAGCGGCACAGCGTAGTGCCAGAGTACAAGCCCTTCCTGTCCTGGCAGGAAAGGAGGAATTTTCGCACCAACGGTTGTTCGAATTTTCAAGGCACTCTCGGCAGGCTTTGGACAAGCCAAATCGGAAAGGATGGTTGGAAAATGCGCAAGCTGATTCTCCTCTCCCTGGCCGTCGCAATCCTGTTCGCCATCCCCGCCTACGCCGCTGACCCCGTGCGCATCGGCGCCCTCGCCGCTCTGACCGGCGGCGCCTCCATGCAGGGCAACCAGGCCCGGGAAGGCGCCCTCATGGCGGAAGAAGACCTCAACGCCAAGGGCGGCGTGCTCGGCCGCAAGGTCAAGGTCTACATCGAAGACTCTCAAGGCGTCCCGACCACCGCAGTGAACGCCTTCCGCAAGCTCGTCGACGATGACAAGGTCTCCGCTGTGGTCGGCGACCACCAGTCCACCGCCGTCCTGGCGTTCAAGCCGATCGCGATCCAGATGGGCATCCCCGTGCTGGCGACCGGTTCCGCCATGGCGATCACCCAGGACGCCAACCCCTGGATCTTCCGGGTGCGTGAGTACGACGCCCTGGCGGCCAACGCTCTCGTGAACGCCGCCGTCAAGTCGGGCGCCAAGAAGATCGCCATCTTCCACAATACCGACCAGTTCGGCGTCGGTGGCCGCGACAACATCATCGCCGCCCTGAAGAAGAAGGGCCTGACCCCGGTGGCGGTCGAAGGCCACAACACCGGTGACAAGGACTTCACCGCCCAGCTGCTCAACATCAAGAAGTCGGGCGCCGAAGCGATGATCGTCTTCACCCACAACGAGGAGCAGGGCCTCATCACCCGCCAGGTCAACCAGCTGATCCCGGACATCGCCTACTACGGGTCGATGGCGCTCTCCCAGAACTCCACGATCGACATGGCGCAGGGCGCCGCGGAAGGCAAGTTCTCCGCCACCCCGTACGTGGCCAGCAACCCGGATCCTGAGGTCCAGAAGTTCGTCAAGCGCTACACCGCCAAGTACGGCCACGCTCCGGAACTCTTCTCCGTCCTATACTACGACTCGATCATGATGATCGCCAAGGCGATGGAGATGGGCAAGAGCGACAAGCCGGCTTCGGTGCAGGCCAACCTGCACAAGATCAAGAAGTTCCCGGGCGTCTCGGGCCTCGACTACACCTTCAACGAGAAGGGCGAGGCGGTCGGCGAGATCTTCATCGTGAAGATCCAGAACGGCCAGCCGAAGGTCGCCTTCAAGATCGAAGGCTGAGCTTTAGCAGAACCGAAAAGCCAAGGGCCGCCGGGGGTTTCCCCGGCGGCCCTCCAAATTTTTTTATGATTTTGGCAACCTTCTTCGGGCGGTCTTCGGCAGGGTTTCGGCGTGCCAATGCGGTATACAGGCAGTATACAACGACGTGCGACATTTCCGGTAATCTGGACAGAGCAGGGGGAACGGACGAGTGGAGTCAAGGCCGCGGACGGCCCTCAAGCAGCTCGCTTATGAACAGCTCAAGGAGCGGATCATCTCTTGCCAGTTGATGCCGGGATTCGTGCTGAGCGAGCAAGCCCTGGCCGAGGAGCTCGGCATGAGCCGGACCCCCGTGCGGGAAGCCCTCGTGCAGCTGGCCCAGGATTCCCTGGTCAAGATCAGCCCGCGCCGGGGCGCCTTCGTGGCGGAACTGTCAATCCAGGACATCGCCGAGATCTTCGAACTCCGTGAGGCGCTCGAGACCTGGGTGGTCCGCAAGATCGCCGGTTCCGTCCCGGTATCCCGGCTCGAGGAGTTCCAGGCCGCCTTCCAAAGGCTGGCGAAGGGCGACCTATACCAGCCAGGCGGCTACATCGAGGCCGACGAGGAGTTCCACCGTTTCCTGGTCCTGCAGGCGGGCAACCGCCGCTGTGAGACGTTGTTCAAGAACCTTCAAGACCAGAACCAGCGCATCAGGATTCTCTCCACCCGCCAGCCCGGGCGGCTGGCGGAGACGCAAACCGAGCATTTGGCGATCGTCGAGGCCCTTAGCCAGGGGAATAGCGAAGCTGCCGCCGCCGCCATGGCCACCCATATCCGGAACGCCCGGGTGGCGGCCATGCGGCTGCTGTAGAAGGGGGAGGTCGAAGGGAAGGAGCCGGGCCCATCCAGGTTTGAACTGGAGCAGAGCAGGGCGTACACCGCGAAATCTTCGGCTGCGACGGTCCGCCTCACGCGTTCCGCCCGGCCAGCAGTTAAGGAGATTGGGTATGGAGAATCTGGCACTTCAGCTTCCCATCATGGTCCAGCAGATGATCTCCGGCCTGGCCTACGGGTGCATCTACGGCCTGGTCGCCCTGGGCTACAACTTCATCTGGAACGCCGTGGGCATCGTCAACCTGGCCCAGGGCGACTTCGTCATGGTCGGGGCCTACCTGTATGCGGCCTCGTTCATCCCGGCGTTCGTCAAGGTCTCCTGGCTCTCCGGGGTGGGGCCGGTCGCCGCGTTCTGGCTCTCCCTGGGCCTGGCCGCCCTCGCGATGGCCATCATCGGCATGGTGGCGCAGCGGATCGTGTACTACCCGCTGCGCGATGCGCATCCCCGCACCGTTCTTCTCTCCACCGTCGCGCTCTCGATCTTCCTCAAGAACTTCGCCATCGTGGCCTGGGGCACGTACCCCGTGCCGGCGTCGGGCCTCTTCGGGCAGAAATGGCTCAAGTTCCACCTGTTCAACCTCGGTTCGGTCACGGTGCTCTACCAGTACCTCTTCATCTTCGCCTTCACCGCCGTGCTCCTCGTGCTCCAGTGGTTCTTCTTCAACCGGACCACCCTGGGCCGCACGATGCGAGCCGTGGCCCAGGACCGGCTGGCCGCCAGTCTCATGGGCATCAACACCCCGGGCGTCATCGCGCTGACCTTCGCCTACTCCTCGGTCCTGGCCGGGATCGCCGGCGTCCTCCTGGCGCCGATCTTCCTGGTCTCGCAGGCGATGAGCAACATGGGCCTCAAGGCCTACACCGCTTCCATCGTGGGTGGGTTCGGCAACGTCATCGGAGCGGTCGTCGGCGGCCTGCTGGTCGGGGTGATCGAGGTCATGTCCGCCAGCTACATCTCCAGTGTGTACAAGGACGCCATCGTCTTCCTGGTGCTGATCATCTTCCTCCTGCTCAGACCGCAGGGCATCTTCGGAAAGAAAGTCATCGAGAGCTTGTAAGGAGGTGCGACCGAGATGCAGAAGAAGCGCATAAACGATTTCAGCTTGCTCGCCGTCTTCGCGGTGCTGGTCGCCCTCTACCCGCTGATCAGCAACAACTACATGAAGTTCGTCCTCATGACCGCCATCATCAACTGCGTGCTGGTGGTGGGGCTCCACTTTATCTTCGGCCTGACCGGACAGCTCCACATGGGGATGGCCGCCTTCTGGGGCATCGGTTCCTACATTTTCGCCCTGAGCATCACCAAGTTGGGGATGCCCTTCTGGATCGCGATGGGCGTGGCGGCGGTGGGAGTCGGGCTCGTCGGGTTCCTGCTCGGCTTCCCGACCCTCCGGCTCAAAGGGTTCTACCTGGCCATCACGACCATCGGCTTCGGTGAGATCGTCCGCCTCATCCTGCTGAACTGGTCCCCGGTCACTGGCGGCGTCTTCGGGATCGCCGGACTGCCCCGGCCGGCCATCGGCCCGCTCACCTTCCTCCAGAACCAGCCGTACTACTACCTCTGCCTGGGGATTCTGGCCGTCCTGACGCTCTGCGCCCGGATGATCGAGGGCTCCAAGTTCGGCCGGGCCCTGCGGGCCATCCACGACGACGAACTCGCGGCGGAGGCCATCGGAATCAACTCGACCTCCCTCAAGATCCTCGCCTTCGTCCTTTGCGGCCTCTTCGCCGGCATCGGCGGCGGGCTCTACGCCTCCCTGATGCAGTACATCAGCCCGGAGGTCTACGCCTTGGAGCGGTCGCAGATGCTCGTCATGATGCTGGTCATCGGCGGCATGGGGAGCCTGCCGGGCGCCCTGATGGGGACGGTCCTCCTCACTTTCCTGCCGGAAGCGCTCCGGTTCCTGAAGCTTTGGTACCTGGCCGTTTACGGCGCCATCGTCATCGTCATCATCGTCTACCGGCCGACGGGCCTCTACGGCTTGTGGGAACTCCTCGTGGAAGCCGTGGCCAGGCTGTTCCGCAGAAAGGAGAAGACCCATGGCGTTGCTTGAGATCAAGGACGTGACCATGCGGTTCGGTGGCCTCGTCGCCATCGACTCCCTTAACACGAGCGTCGAGCGCGGCGAAATCCGGGCCGTGATCGGACCCAACGGCGCCGGGAAGACCACGCTGATCAACGTGCTGACCGGGGTATACCCCCCGACGAGCGGCGGCGTGTACTTCAAAGGCCAGCAGGTCAACAAGCTCCGCCCGTACCAGCGGGTTTCGCTGGGCATGTCGCGGACCTTCCAGAACCTGCGGCTCTTCGGGAGCCTCTCGGTGAGGGAGAACGTCGCGGTGGGGCAGTTCTGCCGCACCAAGACCAACATCGTGGAGAATACCTTCCGGCTGCCGCAGGTTGCCAAGGAAGAGGCGGCGGTGCGGGAGAAGGTTGACCGGGAACTCGACTTCGTGGGGCTGCTCGACAAGGCCGACTGGCGGGCGAAGTCCCTCCCCTACGGGCAGCAGCGCCTCCTCGAGATCGCCCGGGCCCTGGCCACCGAGCCGGAACTCATCCTGCTCGACGAACCGGGCGCCGGGATGACCCCGCAGGAGACCCAGGAGCTGGGCGCGCTCATCAAGCGGATCCGCGACCGGGGCCTCACCGTGCTCCTCGTCGACCACAAGATGCGGATGGTCATGTCGACCTCCGACAGCGTCACCGTCATCAGCTTCGGCAAGAAGATCGCCGAGGGTACGCCGGCCGAAGTGCAGAGCAACCCGGAAGTCATCCGGGCGTATCTCGGCGAAAGGGGGCTGCGCACCTGATGTCCGCAGAGCCGTTGCTTAAGCTCACCGACGTTTCCGCCTCCTACGGCAACATCAAGGCCCTGCACGGGATTTCTCTCGAGGTCTTCCCCGGCGAGGTCGTCTGCCTGATCGGCTCCAACGGCGCCGGCAAGACCACCACGCTGATGAGCATCATGGGCGTGGTCAAGTGCTCGGGCGAGGTGATCTTCGCCGGGCGGAAGATCAACGGGCTGTCGACGCCGCGCATCGTCGCCCAGGGCATCTCCTGCACCCCGGAGGGGCGGCACATCTTCCCCAAGCTGACGGTGGAAGAGAACCTGCTCATGGGGGCCTACACCCAGAGGAACAACCAGAAGCTGATGGCGGAGAAGATGGATTGGGTCTATGAACTCTTCCCGATCCTCAAGGAACGCCGCCTGCAGGCGGGCGGGACGCTCTCCGGCGGCCAGCAGCAGATGCTGGCGGTGGGAAGGGGCCTCATGGCCAACCCGAAGCTGCTCATGCTGGATGAACCTTCGCTCGGCCTAGCGCCGCTCCTGGTCGAACAGGTGCTGGGGGCGGTGAGCGAGATCAAGCAGGAGGGCGTGACGGTCCTTCTGGTCGAGCAGAACGCCCTCGCCGCGCTGGAGATCTCCGACCGCGGCTATGTGCTGGAGAACGGCCGCATCGTGCTCGTGGACCAGGCGGCTTCCCTCATCGCCAACGAATCGGTGCAGCGGGCCTACCTCGGCAAGGAGTGAACCCGCCCGCGCCTTTTGGGAGGTTGTTCAAAGATGAAAGCGCTCTTCAAGACGGCTCCCGGCCCCGGGAACATGGAAATCCGGGAAGCCCCGATCCCGAAGCCCGGCCCGGGCGAAGTGATGGTCGAGGTCAAGTACGCCGGCATCTGCGGCTCTGACCTGCACATCTTCCACTCCGACATCGCCATCCCCGTCCGCCCGCCGGTGATCACCGGTCACGAGTTCTCGGGCGTCATCGCCGAACTCGGCGAGGGCGTAACCGGTTGGCAGGTGGGCGAGCGGGTGACCTCGGAGACGGCGGTCATCCGGTGCGACACCTGTTCCTACTGCCGGACCGGCTTCTACAACGTCTGCCCGGAGCGGAAGACGCTTGGCTACTGGGTGAACGGCGTCTTCACGAAGTACACCGTGGTGCCGGCCCGCAACCTGCACCGCCTGCCGGAGAACGTCGATTTCCTGCTCGGGGCGATGACGGAGCCGACCGCCTGCTGCGTGCACGCGGTGAATGAGTTAACCAACATCCGCGGGGGAGACACTGTAGTCGTGATCGGCCCCGGACCCATCGGCCTGGTCTGCCTGCAGCTCGCGGCGGCCGAGGGGGCGGACGTCGTGGTGCTCGGCACCACCAAGGACGCCACCCGCTTGGAGATGGCCCGCCAGCTCGGCGCCAAAACCACCGTCGACGTGCTGACCGAGAACCCCGCCGAGGTGCTCGCCGACCTGACCCGGGGCAAGGGCGCCGACGTGGTGCTGGAGTGCTCCGGTTCGGCTCCCGGGGCGAACCTCGGCCTGGATCTGGTGCGCCGGCAGGGCCAGTACACCCAGGTGGGCCTCTTCGGCAAGAAGATCGAACTCGACTTCGAGCGGATCTGCTACAAGGAGGCCAAGGTCACGGGTTCGATCGGGTCCATCTGGACCGCCTGGGACAAGGCCCTCCGGTTCATGGCCTCGGGCCGGATCAACCTCCGCCCGCTGGCCACCACCATCCTGCCGCTGACCGAGTGGCAGGAGGGCTTCCGCCGGTTCGAGGCCAAGGAAGGGTTCAAGATCTTCCTGGAGCCGGTGGACTGACTCACTTGCGCGAGAAGACCAGAGGCCGCCGGGCTGGCCCGGCGGCCTGCACGCGAGGAAAGGGGTGACAAGCGATGGTTGCGGACGCGCAGACCATCAAGCAGCTGGCGGAGACGGCCCACCGGCTCAGGCAGACGGTGCTGGACCAGGTGTTCAAGGTCCAGTCGGGCCACATCGGCGGTTCCTTCTCGGCCGCGGAAATCCTGGTTACTCTCTACGGGCAGGTCCTCAACGTCGATGCTCAAAACCCCCACTGGCCCGACCGCGACCGGCTGGTCCTGGCCAAGGGGCATGCGGCCCCGGCCCTCTATTTCGTCCTGGCCGAGCGGGGCTTCTTCCCGAAGGAGACCCTCGCCACCCTCCGGCACATGGACAGCATTCTTCAGGGGCATCCGGACATGAAGAAGACGCCGGGGGTCGATATGTCGACCGGCTCGCTCGGGCAGGGCCTCTCGGCCGCCATCGGCATGGCGCTGGCGGCCCGGTTGGATAACCGGTCGTACCGCACCTGGGCCATCCTGGGCGACGGCGAACTCGACGAGGGCCAGAACTGGGAAGCGGCAGCCTACGCGGCGGCCCACCACCTCGAAAACCTCACGGCGATCGTCGACTGGAACCGCGTCCAACTGGACGGCACGACCGAGGAGATTCTCCCGATGGGGCCGCTGCCGGAGAAGTGGCGCGCCTTCGGTTGGGAAGTGATCGAGTGCGACGGGCACGACGTCGCCGCCTTGCTTGAGGCCTACGCCAAGGCGATGGCGGTAAAGGGCCGCCCCACGGTCATCCTGGCGCACACGGTCAAGGGCAAGGGTGTCTCCTTCATGGAAAACCTGGCCGCCTGGCACGGCGCCCCGCCCAACGCGGAGCAGTACGCCAAGGCCGCGGCCGAGCTGGGGAGGGCATAGGCGATGGGCATGACGATGAGAGAGGCCTACGGCAAGGCCCTGGTCGCCCTGGGCGAGCGGGATGAACGGCTCGTGGTGCTCGACGCGGACGTCTCCAAGTCCACCCGGTCGAACATCTTCGCCGACCGGTTCCCCGAGCGGTTCTTCAACGTCGGCATCGCCGAGGCCAACATGATGAACATGGCCGCCGGGCTGGCCTCGTGCGGCAAGATCCCCTTCGTCAACAGCTTCTCCTTCCTGCTGACCCTGCGGGCCGGCGAGCAGCTGCGCAC
This sequence comes from Chitinophagales bacterium, assembly GCA_050260095.1. GTDB lineage: Bacteria > Bacillota > UBA5301 > DYFA01 > DYFA01 > JBLNBQ01. The sequence continues at coordinate 35,576 of JBLNBQ010000180.1, read as the reverse complement.
GGGGATCGCCTACCCCAAGCTGAACGTCAAGGTGGCCGGCGCCTATGCGGGTCTCTCCGACTCCTTCGACGGGGCGACGCACCAGGACATCATGGATCTCGCGGTCACGCGGGCCATGCCCAACCTGGCGGTCCTCTCGCTCTCCGACAACAAGCAGGTCGCTGAGGCGATCCCCGCCATCGCCGCCTGGGACGGCCCGGTCTACTTCCGTCTGCACCGTAACGAGGTTCCGGAACTGCCGGCCTCCCCTGATCCGTTCGTAATCGGCAAGGCCATCCGCCGGCGCGAGGGCCGGGACGTGACGCTGGTGGCGACCGGGTTCATGGTCACCCCGGCGCTGGAGGCGGCCGCCCAGCTCGAGGCGGAGGGCGTCTCCGCCGCCGTGCTGGAGATCCACACCTTGAAGCCGATCGACGGGGACGCGCTGGCGCTGGCCGCCGAGCAGACCGGGGCGCTCGTCACTGCCGAGGAGCATAACATCATGGGCGGGCTAGGGAGCGCGGTCGCCGAGGTGCTTGGCGAGCGCCGTCCGTGCATCCTGGAGCGGGTCGGCGTGAGAGATACCTTCGCAGAGTCGGGTCCCTATGGCGCGCTGCTGGAGAAGTATGGTCTGACCGCCGGCGCGATCGTCGACGCCGCCCGGCGGGCGGTGGCCCGCAAGCGCTAGAGGGCCGCCGTCGCCTTGGAACAGCCCGCCAGTGGTTGCCGCCGGTCCTCTGTGCGGACGGTCGCCCCAGTGGCGGAGTAGCAGCAAGGAGGAAGAGTTGCATGGCCAAGTGGAAGGTGTTCGTCACTCGCGAGATTCCGGCGCCCGGCCTCGACATGCTCAGGGCCGAGTGCGAAGTGGATCTCAATCCCCACGACCGCGTGCTCACCCGGGAGGAGCTGCTCGCCGGCGTGCGCGGCAAGGACGGTCTCCTTTGCCTCCTGACCGACACCATCGACGGCGAGGTCATGGACGCCGGGTTGCCGACCCTTCGGGGAATCGCCAACTACGCGGTGGGCTTCAACAACATCGTGGTGGAGGAGGCCACCCGCCGCCACCTGCCCGTCTCCAACACCCCGGGCGTCTTGACCGACACCACGGCCGACCTGGCCTGGACGCTGCTCATGTCGACCGCCCGGCGGATCGTCGAAGCCGACCAGTTCATGCGGGCCGGAAAGTACGAGGGCTGGGCGCCGATGATGTTCCTCGGCCAGGACGTGCACGGCAAGACCCTGGGGCTCGTCGGCTTCGGCCGCATCGGCGAGGCGATGGCTCGCCGCGCCAAGGGCTTCGACATGAAGGTGCTCTACTACGACGCGCGGCGCCGGACCCCCGAGGAAGAGGAGCGCCTCGGCGTTGAGTTCCGCCCGCTCGAGGAACTCTTGGCCGTCTCCGACTTTGTCTCGCTCCACGTGAACCTGGATGCGACGACTCGCCACCTGATCGGCGCGCCGCAGCTGGCGACCATGAAGCCGACCGCCATCCTCATCAACTCCGCCCGCGGCCCGGTCGTCGACGAGGCGGCGCTCGTCGAGGCGCTGCGCAAGGGGCAGATCGCCGGCGCGGGGCTCGACGTCTACGAGTATGAGCCGAAGATGGTGCCCGGCCTGGCTGAGCTGCCCAACGTCATCGTCGTGCCGCACATCGCCAGCGCCTCGGTGGAGACCCGGACCAAGATGGCCACCATGGCCGCTGGGAACCTGCTGGCCATGCTGAAGGGGGAGCCCATCCCGAACCTGGTCAACCCCGAATACAGGAAGTGAGCCTGACAGCACCCGCCGCCGGGCCCGGGCAACCGGGCCCGGCCCTCGCATGCCTGGGACGGGAACCAGTCTCTACCTGAAGGATTGCGGGGCTGCGGCAAGGAAAAATTTCGCAAACGGGAGGTTTGAGAGATGAACGAACCGCTCAGCAGTTACTTCAAGGTTGGCATCGTCCAGTTCATGGCGTATCCCAACTGCCTGAAAGGCGAAGGTCCGATCGCCGACTACGTCAAGAAGATCGTGGAAGACGACTTCTTCCAGGCCATCGAGATCACCTGGGTCAAGGACCCCGCCGAGCGCAAGAAGGTGGCCGACCTGCTGCGCGCCAGCCACATGACGGTCGGCTTCGGGGCGCAACCGTCGCTCCTCACGACCGGCTACGACCTCAACAACCTGAACCCCGAGACCCGCCAGATCGCCATCGACCAGATCAAGGCCATGGTCGACATGGCGGCCGAGATGGGGATCACCAAGGTCGCTTTCCTCTCGGGCAAGGACCCGGGCGAGGCCGACCGCGAGAAGGCGACGGCGCTCCTGACCGACTCCCTGAATCAGATCTGCGCCTACGCCCAGGAGAAGGGCATCTACATCATCCTGGAGACGTTCGACCGCACCATCGATAAGAAGGCGCTGATCGGACCGGCGCGGGAGGCTGCGGCCGTGGCGAAGGCCGTCCGGGCCAGCCATTCGAACTTCGGCCTGATGATGGACCTCTCGCACCTGCCGCAGCAGTTCGAGTCGGCCGCCGAGGCGCTGCCCCTCGTCAAGGACTACCTGGTGCATGTGCACATCGGCAACTGCGTCACCAAGGATCCGGCGATGCCGGCCTACGGCGACCAGCACCCGCGGTTTGGGTTCCCGAACGGCGACGTCGACGTGCCGGAGGTCGCCGATTTCCTGACCCAGCTCTTCAAGATCGGTTACCTCGGAAAGGGCAAGGCGGAACTCCCGGTCGTGGCCTTCGAGGTGAAGCCGGTCGGCGACGAATCCCCCGAGGTGGTGATCGCCAACGCCAAGCGGACGCTCCTCGAGGCCTGGGCGAAGGTTTCGCTCTAGCCTTCACGCGCTGATCGCGGCCCTTACGCTGGCCGCCGGGCTCATGCTGGGCTCCGGCGGCCGCGGCGCGGCCGCCAGCCTGGAGGAGTGGAGCGTCCGGCTCCAGGCCATGCTGCGCCAGGATTCGTCCCTCATCTACCGGGCGCCCACCGAGGCGCCGGTCGTGGCCCTGACGGTCGACGACGGCCCCGATCCCCGCTTCACCCCCGGCATCTTGCGCGTCCTTGAGCGGGAACGGGTTCCGGCCACCTTCTTCGTGGTCGGGGAGAACGTGGCCCGCCACCCCGACCTGGCCCAGCGCGAGGTGCGGGACGGGTTCGAACTCGGCAACCATACCTTCACCCACCCCGACCTGGAGACCCTCTCGCCGGAAGGGCTCCGGCGAGAGATCACCCGGGCGGAGCAGGAGATCTACGCCGTCACCGGCCGGCGCCCGCAGTACTTTCGCCCGCCGCGGGGCTATCTGACCTGGGTGGATTTCCAGGTGGCGAAAGATGCAGGCTACAAGGTGGTCATGTGGTCGGCCACGGTGGAGAACCGTCATGCCCTGACCGTTCAGGCGATGGCCCGCCGGACCATCGACCAGGTGCGCCCGGGGGCGATCATCCTGCTGCACGACGGCCGGCTCGACCGGACGCGCACCGTGGAGGCCCTGCCCCTGATCATCCAGGGCCTCAAGGACCGCGGCTACGAGTTCGTCACGATAAGCCAACTCTTGGCGGCCGCCGACCCCCGGGTCGACCATCCCACCTTCGAACTCAAGTGGGGGGCAGAGCCGCGACAAATGTGAACCGCGCCGCAAGGAGCGCGGCGCCATGCAGGGAGGGATTCGACCGATGCGGATACGCATCACCGCCGGGGACGTCTCCGGAGTGGCGGAACTGAACGAGACCAAGACTGCGGGGGCCATCCGGGCGGCCCTGCCCATCGAAGCCCGGGCCAACACCTGGGGCGACGAGATCTACTTCTCCATCCCAGTCAAACTCGGCGGGGAGAACGGGCGGGCCGAGGTGGCCGTGGGCGATTTGGGCTACTGGCCGCCGGGCAACGCCTTCTGCATCTTCTTCGGCCCCACGCCGGCCAGCGTGGACCGGGAGCCCCGGGCCGCCAGCCCGGTCAACGTCTTCGGCAAGCTGGTGACTGATCCCCTGGTCTTCAAGAAGGTGAGGTCGGGCGCGACGGTCCGGATCACGGCGGAGGAGGAGGCATGACCACCGGCGCCTCTTCCGGGGCCTTCCGAACCTGGACCCTAGAGCATCCGCCGGCGGCGGTGGCCCTGCTCGCCGAGTGGCTCGCCGGGCAGGTCGAGGCGGCCGGCGCCAAAGGGCTGGCCGTGGGGCTGTCGGGCGGGATCGATTCGGCGGTGGTCGCCGGGCTGGCCGCCCGGGCGCTGCCGGGACGCGTCCTCGGGGTGATCATGCCCTGCCACTCGCACCCGTCCGACACCAGGGACGCCCAGGCGGTCGCGGCCGCCTTCGGCCTCGAGACCCGCGAGGTCGACCTGACCCCGGTCTACGACCATCTTCGCCAGGTGCTGCCGCCCGAACCGAGCGAGACTCGCCTCGCCGCGGCCAACCTAAAGCCTCGCCTGCGCATGCTGACCCTCTACTACCACGCCAACACCCGCAACTACCTGGTCGCCGGCACCGGGAACCGCTCCGAACTCGCGGTCGGCTACTTCACCAAGTACGGCGACGGCGGGGTCGACCTGCTGCCCCTGGGTGGGCTCGTCAAGGCGGAGGTCAGGGCGCTCGCCCGGGAGCTGGGGGTGCCGCAGGCCGTCATCGACCGGCCGCCCTCCGCCGGCCTGTGGGAGGCGCAGACCGACGAGGGCGAACTCGGGTTCAGCTACGCCGAACTCGACCGGTACCTCGTTACCGGGGAGGCGCCCGAGGCCATCCGGACCAGGGTCGAGCAGCTCGGGCGCGCCTCCGCCCACAAGCGGAGCCTGCCGCCCATCCCGAAACTGCCTGAATAGACCCATATCCTTCCGGAGGTAGGAGAGCGGCGCCGGGATAGCCCGGTGCCGCTCTTTTTGCTGACGGGCGCCCTTCCGCCCAAAGGGGTAACGGTGAAGACGATTTCCCGCCCGTCAGGATGTATGCCCAGTCGTCAGTACTGGGTCGTGGTCGCCTGAGTCTTGTTCAGGTCCGACTCCCACCCGGCCGCGCTCCCCAAGGAGGCGTTCAGGTTGGACTTGAAAGCCTGCGACACGTTGGCTGCAGCCTGCGAGATGAGGGACTGCTCGGCCGCCGCGATCATTCGGCGCACCATGTGTCCGCCAACGGCGCCGCACTCCCGGGACGAGATGTTGCCCCAGTATCCGGACTTGTAGTCCTGGTTGATCCCCAGTTCGGTCGCGATCTCGTACTTGAAGTTGTCGAGACCCTTCGCAGCGCCGCGAAGCAGGGCCTGGTTCCGCTTCTGACCCTGAGCCATCGTTTGATTCCCTCCCTTCATCATGGGCTGATACTAGACTTCCCCAGCTAAGCGCTATAACGCAGGTAGAATGATGGAACCCTTGGGCTTCGGGGCATGGGCCGACCAGTCTTGTCCGCACTTGCGAGCATAGAGCCGGCAGCAACTGACTATATTAAGAGTGGCTTCCAGGACGAGCCATTGCCGGAACTATTGCGTGCGGGTTCCGCTTTTGGGCGGGCGGGCCCAGGACAGGGAGGGAACGGCTGTGACACGGGGATCACGGTTCTTCATTCTTCTCACCCTCGCGGCGCTTCTCACGATGGGCGCCGCCGGCAGTCTGGCCGCGGAGAAGACCCCGGCCAAGAAGATAGACCTCGTCTGGCCCCTGCCGCCGGAGAAGCCGCGGATCCGGTGGGTGGAGGCCATTTCTACTTCCAAGGACATAGGCGCGGATAAGCGTTCAGCTTTGCAGCAGTTGTTGGTGGGGGCCCAGCCACCCTCTGTGGCACTCGAGAAGCCGTACAGCGTGGCGGTGGACAAGGCCGGCCGGATTTACGTGACGGAGACCGGCAAGAACCCGGCGCTCGTGGTGTTCGACAAGAAGGCCAGCAAGGCGTGGAAGATCGGAGTCAAAGGCCGCATTCAGCTCAAAGTCCCGATTGGGGTTGCTATTGACGAGGAGGAGGACACCATCTGGGTGTCCGACGCCGAAGCCCGCTGCGTCTATGCTTTCAACCGGGCCGGGGAGCCCGTCAGGGCCGTCGGACAGGAGGGGGAGCTCAAGAATCCGGCCGGCATCGCGGTGGACAGCAAGCTTCGCCGGTTGTACGTGGTTGATTCCAAGGGGCACGTGGTCAAGGTCTACCGCACCGACGGCACGCCGCTCTCCACCATCGGCGGCAACGGGAACAAAGACGGGTACTTCAACTACCCCACCAACGTGACGGTGGACAAGAACCATCATATCTACATCGTCGACACGATGAACTTCCGGGTGCAGGTCTTCGACCAGAACGGCAAGTTCCTCAAGGCGATCGGTCAGCTCGGTGACGGGCCCGGCTGTTTCAGCCGGCCGCGAGGCGCCGCGCTAGATAGCGACGGGAACCTTTACGTGGTGGACGCTGCGTTCAACAACTTCCAGATCTTCAACCAGCAAGGCCAGCTCCTGCTCTTCGTCGGGGCCGGCGGGGCCGGGCCCGGCGAATTCCACCTGCCCGCGGGGATGTGCATCGACGCCCAGAACCGGCTCTACGTAGTCGATCAGCTTAACGCACGGGTGCAGGTTTTCCAGTTCCTCGGGAGCGACTGACCCGGGGACTTACGGGGACGGCTACCGGCGGCCCGACCCCAGGCCCACAGACCTATATAAGGAGGTGAAGAACGTGAAGAACGTGAAGAGAACTCTGACCCTCGTGCTGGTGGCGAGTCTGGTGCTCTCTTTCTCCAGCGCGGTCGGGGCCACGATCGTTGGGTCCAAGCACGACTTGTCCCCCTCTGGCGACGCTACCGTGAGGAGCGATGGAGCCGACGGCAACAAGCAGGTCTGCATCTACTGCCATACGCCGCACAACTCCGACACCAAGGGTCCGTTGTGGAACCGCAAGTTCGGGGCGCCGGAGGGCCGATACGCCAGCTGGACCTTGGACGGCGGCGATCAGACCCATACCAACGTATGGGGTGGCACCGGAAGCGGGGTCTTCCGCGGAACCAGCACCGATCTCTGCCTCTCTTGCCACGACGGCACCATCGCCCTCCGCCAGGTCAAGCGGAAGATGGATTTCGGCGTGACGAGCCCTGATCCCAGCTATACCACGGTGGGCGCCTTCTTGTCAGGCTCGCCTGTGGTCACAGCGGACGGAAAGATCCTGTCAACCCGCGGCGCCAACCTGGGCGTCAACATGGCCGATGACCATCCGGTCGGCTTCGACTACATCGCGGCCTACCGGAACGAGCGGACCAACAACAACCAGGCGGTTGGCCTCGTTGGAACGACCATCATCGGCACCCGGACCTACACCGCTGGCAACGGCGCGAACTACCCGGCCAAGCTCCCGCTGTGGGGCGGCACCGGTATCAGCGTTGGCGGTCCCACTGAAAACGGCACAGGTGCAGCGTACATGGAGTGCGACACTTGCCACAACGTCCATGAGCCGGGAGCCACCGCCGACCTGCGGCCGTTCCTCCGGGAGTCCATGGACGGGTCCAAGCTCTGCCTCTCCTGCCACGTGAAGTAATCCTACTGATGAGCCAGGGCTGGGACGGCCGGATTCCAGCCCTGGTTTTCCACGGAGGGACGTTTCCATGCAGGTCTGGCGGCGGTATGCGCTCATGTCCCTGTTGGTACTGCTCCTCTCGACCTCGGCCGGATGCTTGGTTGACCCGGCCTATCTGGCTGTGGCGAAGGAACGGTATGAACTGAAACACGGGCTCAAAGCCCGCCAGGCCGTGGTCGAGGAAACGGACACCTCTGTACCGGTGGATGAGAAGAAGGTTCACCCCCCCTACCGCAACATGGAGTGCAACAAGTGCCACGACTTGACCAAGGGGTCAGAACTCCTGGCCAAAGGAGCCGACCTCTGCTGGTTCTGCCACAAGAAGAACGACTTCGAGCGTAGCCGCCAGCACGGGCCAGTGGCAGTCGGGGACTGCTCAGGATGTCACACTTCCCATGAGACAGCCTACCCCAACCATACCACCGCCGGACTGCCAAGTCTTTGTCTGGGTTGCCACGATTTCGCCTGGGGCGGCAGGGACGGTTTTCGGGAGGGGTTCACCATCCACCAGCCCGTCCGGGAGGGCAAGTGCCCCAAGTGCCACGACCCCCACGGCGGCGACCGCCGGTTCTTCCTCAAGTCCGAACGTGGAGATCTTTGCCGGACGTGCCACACCGACCCCAAGTATGGCAAGGGAGTGACTCACGGCCCGGTTGCGATCGGTGACTGTCTGGCCTGCCATGATCCCCATGCCTCCCAAGCTGCTCGGCTGCTCAGGCAGCAACTCACCGCCGAACTGTGCTTCCGCTGCCACCCCTCGGGTCAACTCTCCTGTGACGGCGGGCGGGGCAGGCGTGACTGCCTGGCCTGTCATAAGGCGCACGAAACGCCGCAGGGGGTGGGCGGCTGATGAGCCGGGGATCTGGCCTCGCCATGCTGGTGGCGCTTCTCTTCGTGCTTCAATTGGGAGCAGTTGCCGAATCGTGGCCGATCTTCAGGGTCAGCGACTGGACCGCGAACCTGGACTTGAGTGAGACGTTGACCTATGCGAGACAAGGTGACCAACGTTTGCTGACGGGGTCGCCGGAGCAAGGCCTCAGCGTTCAACTGGCTGGGTACTCGCTCCATCCGTACCTGTTGAGTTGGAACGCACAGGGCCGGCTGGCCACTGCCTCGTCCGTGCGCGTTAAGGACGGAAACATCGACCTGCAGGTCCTGCCGCTCTCTCTCGTCCGCACCTTCGTCACCGGGAGTATCCAGTCTGAGGAGCTGCACCAGGACTTCCGTCCGTCTTGCCGACTGGAGACTGACACGGTGAGTGTTCTCAGTTTGCTTGGCACGTGGCAACAACCCATCACCGCCAGGTACACGGCCACCGAGCGGGTACTTGAAGATCCGGAGATCCCCGAAGACATGCTGACGCTGGACTATGCGCTCTCCAATCGACGGCAGTTCGGACGCGACGCGACACTCGACTTCGAGTGGAATCGCCGGTATGCGCTCGACCGGTTGAGTGGGCATTCGGCTGAAGGGAGCACGCTCAAGACTGCGCTCGACAATTACTTCTTATACGACCTGCTCCACCTGCGATCGTCCTATCAAAGAAATCTGGTCGAGGGCGATCGACCTGGAGAGGAAACTCGCCTGGCTGAGACGCTGGATCTTCAGCACCGAGAGAACTGGGCTTCGACGCTTACGCTCGAAGCAAACCGGACTCGGGTTGAGAGCCGTCTGGTAACTGAGGTCAAGGGCGAAGTCTCCACCACCGCGAGTCTGGGAAAAGGATGGCAGGGATCGCTGAGCGAAAAGGCACGGTTCTACGAGAGCGGGGACGTCTCCCGGGAAGCGCTGGGACCCGAAGGAGGACTGCAGTGGAATGGGGACGTAGGTCCACTGAGATTAACTCTCGGTGCAACAGGAGGGTGGCTGCCGGAGAGAGGGCAGGGGAACATCATTCGGCCGGTCCTGGGCGAGATCGTCTGCACCACTGAGGGACCAGCCCGGCTGCAGGGTGCCAACGTCGTGGTTGACAGCATCCGCGTCTCGTTGGGTCACCGCGTCTTCACCCGCGGCATCGATTACGAACTCTGGCTGCCCCTTGGTGTGAACGACGACGTGGCCCCCGCGGTGGATCTCATCTGGCGCGGCGACCCCTCAATCAAGGAAGTCCGAGTGAGCTACGACACCCAGCGCCCCGCTGGAGATTCCGAACGAATCACCTATACGGGAAACCTGACTGCCTCCACAACGGCCGATACGCTGTCCTTCCGCTGCGGGCTCACTAGTTATCACGACCGCGAATATTCGCTGGAACGAGGGAACAGAATAGTAAATAGTTATGGGTCAAGCCAACAACTGGCATTGGCGGATGGCCCGTTCAGTCTCACGACCACGGTGTACCGGGAGGATCATAACAGGCTGGCCAACGTGGCCTTCGTCTACACGCGGGACCCCTTCACGTTGACTTGGCGTTGTGATCGGGAGAAGTCTTCCGATGCCGCTCTGCGCAGGGACGTGGTACGGGGCGAATACCAGTTGGTCGAGGAGGGGTTCTTCCGGCTCAAAGGTTTTGCACAGGCCCTGGTGCGGACTGATCGAGAGGCTGGTCGGGCAGTGGAGGACAAGGCAGTTCAGACTGGGATCCAAGCCCTCGCCAACCCAAGGCCTGGATTGAGACTCTCTGCGTCGCTGGGTTACGTCCGCAACTTCGTGAATGCGACCCGGCATCAGTTGACGACCGACTTCCGGGCCGATTACCGCCTTGGCTTGTTGAGCGTGAACCTGGAGGCTGGACTTGAAGAGGACCTAGGCAGGGATGCCGCCCGAGGGAGATTGGAGTTCGGGGTCAGACGCTGTTTTTGATCAGGAGGTGGTTCAGTTGCGTTCTCAGCACAGGCTGCCTTTGCATCTGATTACTGTGGTGTCCACCATCATCATTGCCTGTTCAATGGTTGCTCAGGCTTCGACCATCGTCGGCTCGCTGCACGATCTCTCGCATGCCATGCAGTCTCCAAGCATGACCTTCTGGAACACCTATAACGACTATAATCAGGTCTGCGTCTACTGCCACACTCCCCACAACGCATCCACCCAGGTGACGATGCTCTGGAACCGCAGCCTTCCCGATCCCGGGAGCTACCCGGTCTACCGGAGTTGGACGATGATCAGCGCACCGAGTGCACCCGGCAACTCGTCCTTGATGTGTCTATCATGCCATGACGGCACGATCGCGGTCGACTCCGTGATCAGAATGCCCATGAGTCGTCCCGGCGGTCGGCCCAACCCAGGCGGGTGGACGAACCCGGCGTACCCCACCGAGGTTCCTTTCCACGGGAAGATGGCGGCCGCCAGTCAGAGCAACAACGCGTTCTGGGATTGCGGCGTTTCATGCCACGACGCGAGTCCCATCGGTGCCGCGGCGGACTATTCTGGTCACTACCTGACCCAGGATTTGACCGATGACCACCCGGTGGGGGTCAACTACCCCGACCCGACCACTTACGCCGACCGATTTGAGCCGGTTCCGGCTCGAGAGCTCTGGCCAAACGGGGTTCGGCTGTACTCTAACAAGGTCGAGTGCGGTTCCTGTCACGCCGTGCACGACCCTGGTTTCCGGCCGTTTCTCCGTTGTTCCAACGACGGAAGCGCGCTCTGCCTGACCTGCCACAAGAAGTAGGCTGGAGGGGTGTTCCGGTGGGATCAGTGGCCTGCCTCCGCCGGTTCCCCCTTTGGCTCACTCTCTTGGCGCTACTGGCCTTGGGGCGGGCCGAAGCGGCAGGGGCGCCCGCAGCGAATCAGAACGGAGGGACCTTCAGGCACGGGCCGTATTCTGCCGGCCGTTGCGATGTCTGCCATGTGGCGCACGATGCCGCACGCCCCCATGGCTTGGCCGCGCCTGAACGGGAGCTGTGCTTCTTTTGTCACCGCGACCTTCAGGATCAGATGGCGGTCGGGGTGAGGCATCAGGTGGTGCGGGAGCAGCCGTGCTCCACCTGCCACGACCCACATGAATCAGCCTACCCGGCCTTGCTGAAGCAACCGCAAGGGGTTTTATGCACCAAGTGCCACCCGAAGATTGCCCAGCAGATGACCCGGAACTCTGTCCATCGACCCGTCGCCGAAGGGAAGTGCACCGCTTGCCATGAAGCGCACAACTCGCCGTACCGACAACTGCTGAAGGCTCCCTTCGACAGCCGGTTCTACGCCCCCTTCACGAGCCGGCGCTTCGCGCTATGCTTCAAGTGTCATCCCGAGGCTTTGGTTGTGGCATCCGAAACAAAAGACGCGACCAACTTTCGGAACGGGCGAAAGAGTGACCACTACTTCCACGTGAATGACCCGAACAAAGGTCGCTCATGTTGGGTATGTCACGAGGCCCATGGTTCGGAGCAGCCCCACCTCATTCGAAGGCGCGTGACCTTCGGCCAGTGGGAGTTGCCCATCGTGTTCACGGAGACTCCCACCGGCGGTGGATGCCTTTGTGGTTGTCACCGCCGTCTCGACTATCGGAGGGACTAATCCTCCATGGGAGTGTGAGAGTGGAATGGAGTCCTTCTGCACTCGACCCGCCTGTCACCTGATGCGGCTCGCGACCGTGGCCGCTCTGACCGCGGCGCTTGCAGGATTCAGCTGCCCGACGATGTCAGCGGGAACCATTCGCGGCTCGAAACACGACTTTTCGGTCGGAGGGATGGGGCCCATCACTTCCTACACGGAGACGCAGGTCTGCGTGTTTTGTCATGTTCCACATCACGCAAATCAGGAGGCTTACCTGTTCAGTCACAAGCTCAGCTCTCAGTACTACGAAGTCTATCAGAGCAGCACGGTGGCCTCCCCGCCCGAGCAACCCAATGGGGTTTCCACCCTTTGCCTCAGTTGTCATGACGGTACGGTCGCCTTGGGTGAGCTCTGTAACGGCTATCGGAACATGGCGAATGTCGATGTGCGGGGCGCTGTTCCACCGGGCCACGCCCGACTTGAAACGGACCTCCGCGATGATCATCCGGTGAGCAGACCTTTTCCCGCAGCCAAGCCAGGACTCCGACCGCCCCAGCCTGGAGATCCGGTCCGGCTGGATGAGGCGGGGCGGGTCCAGTGCACGACCTGTCACTCGCCCCATGATCCCGAATTTGAACCGTTCCTGGTCAAGCGACCGGTCGACCGGACCGGGACTTACGGGGGGACGCTGTGCATAACCTGCCACGTCGTGGCGGGCTGGGACCGCAGCGGGCACGCCTTGGCTTCTGAGCGGCCGATCCCCGCCAGTTTGGGCTTGCGCCCTTCCTTCAGCACGGTGGCGCAGGCCGCGTGCCTCAGTTGCCATAAACCGCACCAAGCGCGCCAACCCGAGCGGCTCGGGCGGGAAGTGGGTTCCGATGGCTGTCTGGTCTGCCATAACGGAGAGTGCGGCACCAACATCGCGGCGGCTCAGGCCATGCCAGCCCGTCATGAACTGGGCCTTGCTCCGCACGATCCCCGTGAAACCAGGCGTTCTGTGCCGAGCCTGGATCGCCACTCCGAGTGCGTGGATTGCCATAACCCACATGTCGCAGCGCAGTCTCACCCGGCAGCTCCGGGTGTGTTCGGCGCGCTGCAGGGGGCGAGCGGAGTGAGCGTCCAGTACTTGGGACTTCCCTGGTCGGAGCCCTCCTGTGTCGAGAGCAACTCCATCTCTTTCGAATACCAGCTTTGCTTCAAGTGTCACTCGGGCTATAGTTATGGGCTGAATCCGCCGGTTTCGCCCTCTCGCCGTACCCTTGATGGACTTTCCGCCTCACCTCAGACCAGCCCCGCTGTGGCGTTCAATCCAAACAACGGGGGCTTGCACGCCGTGGTGAGTGGGCACGCCCATCGCGACTTGATGTGGCCGGGTGCGTTCTGTGGGTCGGACCGAACCGGCAAGGCGTGGAGCTGGGAGACTGTTCTCAGCTGCTGCGATTGTCACGGCGCTGCGGGGAACGGTCCGTCTGGACCGCATGGCTCGGAGAATCCCTTTATCCTGAAAGCTCCCTGGGTACATCAAGGGGCGTCCGCGCCCGCCGCCTCGGCGCCCACCGGGAGCCCGGGAACAAGCGGGCATCTCTGCTTCAAGTGCCACGATCCGGCCCTCTACCTCGACGGGCTGGGCAGCAACACCGGCTTTCGCAGTCCGGGAGGTACCAGCCTACACGGCGCCCCGTACCACCAGGTCGCCTGCACCAGTTGTCACGCCGGGGTGCCCCACGGCTACAAGAACCGGGCCATGCTGGTGGAACGGACCGATCCGTACCCGTACAACGCCGGGTCGAAGATCGCCTTTGCCCGGGACGCACTGGGCCAGCCGTACCTGCCGGGCTCGGGCAACTGGCAGAAGGCCGACTGCGTCACGAGCTGCCACACCCTCTGACCTGGGGCGCCGTCCGCATACCTCCCGGGCCGCCGGCGGAGAATACCCCTGTGAAGGAGGCAGCATGCGTGGAGGCAACGATGACCGGTCTGGATCTGGCCCGGCAGGAAAAGCTCGGGGTGGCCCGGGCGACCCCGCTCGAACAGCCCGTGGACGACAGCTACAAGGGGGAAGGGATGGAGGTCGCCCACTACCTGGCCTGCGCCCGCCAGGCGGAGCGCGAAGGTTACCCGGAGGTCGCCTTGGCCTTGGAGAAGATCGCCTGGGATGAGGCCTGGCACGCCGCCCGCTTCGCCGAACTGAACGGTCGGATCGACAACAGCACGGCCGAGAACCTGCGGCGCCTGGTCAAGGAGGAGCAGGCTTCCTGCAAAAGCAAGGCCGAGTGGGCGGGCAAAGCCAGCCAGAACAACCTCGACGCGATCCACGACGTCTACGACGAGGCGGCCCGCGACGAGGCGCGCCACGCCCAGTCGCTCGACGGGCTCATCCGGCGGTACTTCAGCCAGTGAGGCCCGGGGGCGAATTGGCGACAGAACGCCGGTTAGGCCGAGAATGCGACGGTCGATAGCAGCAGCAAAGAGCGGAGCGCCTCACGCGCTCCGCTGCTTCATGTCCGTCTCTGCCTTGCAGTCCAGGGTTTCGCTCACGACTTGCCCGCCTTGGGCTTGAAGGTCTTGCAGGCGGTACTCGCCGAGGTTTCGGCGTTGCCGGCCATGGTGCCGATCTCCATCCGGGCGCCCCCGGCCGCACTCCCGAGCTCGTTGTCCCGCCTGACCTCGACTTCGTCCGCGGTGCAGTAATTGCTCTTCTCCCAGTAATGGCAGCTGTCCACCGAACACCTAACCTTCGGCAAACAAGGTCACCTCCGCTGCTAATGTCCTCCCGCCCGCGGAGGTTTATGCGCAGTCTGGGTCGGCGGATGGATACCGGGACGGTGATGCAAACTAGGTCTGCCCGTCCATAACGGGAGCTAACAGGAGGTTTGACCATGCGCCGTTCCCTTGTCCTGTTGTTGCTCATGGTGCTCGCATTCGTCGGTTGTGTGGTGACCGAGAACTACCTGATCCCTCAGTTCCAGTACTGGACCTACGTCCGGGCGCAGCCCGACGCCGGGGCCAACATCGACCTGTTGGCCCGGCTGATCGCCGCCGAGGCGCAGGGGGAACCCTACGAAGGGCAGGTGGGCGTCGGGGCGGTGGTGCTCAACCGGACCAAGAACCCCTCTTTCCCAGGGACGATCGCCGGGGTGATCTACCAGCCCTGGGCGTTCGAGTCGGTGGAGGTCGGTCTGATCTGGCAGCGTGAACCGAGTTGGACGGAGCGGCGGGCCGCCATCGACGCAGTCAGCGGCTGGGATCCCACGTACGGCTGCACCTTCTTCTGGAACCCGTCGAAACCCGTGAGCCCGTGGATCTGGTCCCGCACGATCATTCGCCAGATCGGCAACCACGTCTTCGCCCTGTGAGGAAGGAGGATTCTCTTGCGCACCTGGAAAGTGGCCGTCGGGTTCCTCACGATCGTGGCCTTGACGGCCATCTGGTGGGGGAACACTGAGCGGCGCCGGGCCGACTACATCTCCAATCGCCTGAACGCGACCTATAACGCGGCCTTCCTGGACCTGGTCAGCTACGTCGACGCCGTCGAGGTCAGGCTCGGCAAGGGGACGGTCGCCAGCAGCAGCGATCAGATTCTAAACCAGTTGACCGACGTGTGGCGGCAGTCCAACCTGGGCAAGGCGGCGCTCTCACGGCTGCCCGTGCGCAGCGGCGCCTTCATGCGCACCAGCAAGTTCCTGACCCAGGTCGGCGACTTCTCCTACGTGATGGCCCGCAAGCGGGCCGGCGGCCAGAAGATGACCGACGGAGACTTGGCCACCATGACCCGGCTGCGCCGGCAGGCGGTGGCGCTCGGCAAAGAACTGCACGGCTTGCAGCGGATGGCGGCCGCCGGCAACTACAACTGGCTGACCAACCGGACGCCTAACCCGCGGCGGGTGGGCCAGAGCGATAGCCCCGGGGGCAACGCCGTCACCGACAACTTCAAGAGCGTCGACCGGGCGATGGCCGACTACCCGACGCTGCAGTACGACGGCCCGTTCTCCGACCGGATCGACAAGCTCTCGCCGCGGGGGCTCACCGGATCGAACGTCAGCCAGGCCGAGGCGGCCCGCCGGGCGCTGCGCCTGACGCCCGACCCCGCCCGTTACCGCGCCCGGTTCAAGGGGATGACCCGGGGCCGGCTGGTGGCCTACGGTTTCGACCTGGTCCCGACCGGCGGGGATCTGCCGCGGATGGCGGCCGACGTCTCGCAGAAGGGCGGCCACGTCGTCTGGGCGGTGAACACCCGCCCGCCGGGACCGCCGCGGCTGAGTTCCGCCGACGCCGCGCGGGCCGCCCGGGACTTCCTCCGCAAGCTGGACCTGCCGGAACTGCGGGAATCCTACGCCCAGACGGTGGGCGGCGTCGTGACCTTCCCCTACGTGGCCGTGGAGAACAACGTGCTGATCTATCCTGACATGGTCAAGGTGGCCGTCGCCCTCGACCGCGGCGAGGTCTTGAGCTTCGACGCCCTGCAGTACCTGACCAATCACCATACCCGCAGCAAAGCCGATCTGACTCCGACCATCACGGCCGAGCAGGCCCGGGCCAAGCTGAAGGACGGGCTCACGGTGCAGGGCACCCAGCTCACGGTGATCCCGCGGGAGGTGGCGGGCGAAGAATCGCTCGCCTGGGAGTTCAAGTGCACCCAGGACAACGAGCCGTACTACGTTTACGTGAACGCCAAGACCGGCCGCGAGGAGCGGATCCTCAAGATCGTGAGCACCCCGCAGGGGAAACTGACGATGTGAGGGGCCGCTTGTCTTCCGGGGGCACCGGGGCGGCCCGGTGCCCTTCTTATTTCGCCGGCTGGGGAGGTTGGCGAAAGGGCGCG
Source organism: Chitinophagales bacterium (assembly GCA_050260095.1). GTDB lineage: Bacteria > Bacillota > UBA5301 > DYFA01 > DYFA01 > JBLNBQ01. The sequence goes on along the minus strand of JBLNBQ010000180.1, from coordinate 18,818 downwards.
GCGAAGAATGAGCGTCACAGAGGCGCCCCGCGCCTTGAGGCAGGAGGGATACTGATGGATCCGATCAGAGTCGAGTGGAAGCAGCGGATGGCTTTCACCGGTCATTCCAGCGAGGGTCACGAAGTCGGGATGGACGCCTCCGCGGCCAGCGGCGGCGATGGGCAGGCCCCGCGCCCTACGGAACTGGTCCTGATGGGGCTGGGCGGCTGCACCGGGATGGACGTGGTCTCGATCCTCGCCAAGATGCAGCAGCCGCTGCGGAGTCTGGAGATCGCGGTAGAGGCGGACCGGGCCGACGAGCATCCCAAGGTCTTCACGGCGATCCGCCTGCTCTATCGCGTGGCCGGCGAGGGCCTGGAGCTGGAGAAGGTCCGCCGGGCCATCGATCTTTCGCTGGACAAGTACTGCACGGTGGGGAACGTGCTGAACAAGACGGCCGCCATCACCTACGAGATCGAGCTGAACGGGGAGCGGATGGCTTAAAAGGGGCCAATTCCCGGGGGGCCGCATCCGGCGGGGACGCATCCTAGGATCGATGGAAAAACCGCTGGTCATCGACGCAATCATCGGCAACGCGCGCCTGCTGGCCACGCTCGACCGGCGCGGGGAGCTTCACCACCTGTACTGGCCCGACATCGACCGGGACCAGCAGGTGGGCCAGGCGCTGCTCGGGCTCTTCGCGCCGGGACGGTGGGGGGAGCCGCTGTGGCTCTCCGGCTACGGTTGGCAGCACCAGCAGCGGTATCAGGGCGACAACGCCGTCCTGCACACCGCCGGACGCCATCCCGAGGCCGGGTTCTCCTATGACTGCGTCGATTTCTGCGTGCCCGGGCGCTCGCTCCTGGTCCGCCGCCTCCGGGTGGTCAACCGGGGGCCGGCCCTGGCCGACCTCGTCTTCCTCCATTATGGCGCCTTCACCCTGGGGGGCGCGGCGCACCTCAACTCATGCTACTTCCATCCCGGCGCCAGCGCGCTCGTCTACTTCCGCCAGGATACCGTGTGCGCCGTCGGGCTCGACCGCCCGGTCACCGGGTTCACCTGCGGGCGCCGCAACACTCCGGGCTCCGCCCTGCTCGACGCGGGCGACGGGCATCTGGAGGGGCGCGGGGTCGAGATGGGGGAGGTCGACGCCTGCCTCGCCAGTTCCCTGGGCCGGGTCGGCGAGGGGGAGGCCGTGGAACTGAACGTCTTCTGGTCGTTCGCCCGCGACCGGCGAACCGCCCTGGCCGAGCTGGAAGAGGCGCGGCGGGAGGGGGCGGAGGCTCTGAATGCCGAGACCGCCCGGTTCTGGGAGCAGTGGCTGGCCCGCGGCGAGCGGCACCCGAGCGGCGACCCCCTACTCGACAGGGTTTTCCGCCGCTCGCTCATCGTGATGAAACTGCTCAGCGACGCCGAGCACGGCGGGATCATCGCCGCCCCGGAGACCGACCCGTGGTTCGTCGGTTCGGGCGGCTACGGTTACTGCTGGCCCCGGGACGCGGTCTGGGTGGCCACGGCCTTCACGGAAGCCGGGCATCCGGCGGAGGCGGCCGCGTTCTACCGCTGGTCACAGCGGACCCAGGAGCCCGACGGTTCCTGGTACCAGCGCTACTATTCCGACGGGAGCCTCGCCCCCTCGTGGGGGCTTCTGCAGGGCGACGAAACCGCCGGCATCGTCTTTGGGGCGCTGCACCACTTCGCTTTGACCCGGAACCGCGCCTTCCTGCACGAACTCTGGCCCACGCTCTCCCGCGCCGCCGACTTCCTGGTCCGGCACCTCGATCCCCACACGGGTCTGGCCGGCCCCAGCATCGACCTGTGGGAGGAGCGGACCGAGGAGTCGGCCTACACTTCCGCCGCCTACTACGGCGGGCTGGTGGCCGCGGCGTACCTGGCCCGGGAGGTGGCCGACTTGCCCCGCGCCGAGCGTTACGAGCAGGCGGCCGCGCGGGTGAAGACGGCGATCGAGACCGAGCTATGGTACCCGCCCGACCAGCGGTTCCTCCGGGGCGTCCTGCGCCGGATCGGCTTCGGCGAATACCTGCACCGGCGGGGGAACAACGAAGAGGTCTGCCAGGTCGAGCCTCACGGCCCTTACCGGGCCTATGCCGAGCGCCGGGACCGCGGCCTCGACGCGAGCCTGCTCGGCCTCTCCGTCCCCTTCGGCGTCTTCTTCCCCAGCGACCCGCGGATGGTCGCCACGGCCGACCAGATCGCCCGGCACCTCGTGAACGACCGAGTGGGCGGCATCCACCGCTACACCGGCGACGGCTACCGGGGCGGCAACCCTTGGGTCGTCTGTACCCTGTGGCTCGGACTGTACGAACTGGCGCTCGGGCAGACGGAAAAGGCGAGGCAACGCCTAGCCTGGGCGGCCGAACACCGGACTGTCCTCGATCTTCTGCCCGAACAGGTGTGCGGTCAAAACAACTGCCCGCTCTGGATCATCCCGCTCGGCTGGTCGCACGCCATGTACGTGCACTCCCTCCTGGCCCTGCGGCGCCATGGCGCCTTCGCACCGGCCCAGGCGGGAGCGGGCTTTTCCCCGCTAGCGGGCACCCGGTGAGGCGGCCGGCAGCACTTCCACCTTGCGCCCCTGCTCGGTGGGGAGGCCGGCGCCGAGCTCGCCGCGGCGGCTCGCCGGCACCGTGATCACGTCTGCTTTCCCGTCGCTCACGAACCGGGCCTCCGGGTGGCTGCGGAAATAGGCGAGCCAGCGCCCGAGTTCCGCCTCTGAGCCCTGGACCCGCGGCAGGTTCAGCGGGTCGAACGCCGTCGCATAGGGCGAGGGAGCCGGGTTGGCGCCCACCAGCAGCACCGCCTTGTTGTGATAGCTTACGCCGTCCACGGTGCCCGAGACCGCGACGCTCCGGTCGTGCGGGAGAGCGCCGAAGGGAAGGGCCATCGTGTCCATCCGGTGGCCGGGGACCAGCTGGTTTATGATCGTCACCATGCCGGCCATCTCCTTGCGGCCCACCTGGGCGCTGGCTTGGCGGAGGTTGGTGTGATTCACGGTGTGGTTGCCGAGTTCGAAACCTTCGCCGATCAGGTGTTCCAGCTTGGCCTTGGCCAGCTTCGGCTGCCCGAAGGGGTCCGCGTTGAGGTAGAAGGTGCCGGCGAGCCCCATGTCGGGGTGGGCTTTCGCGAAGGCCTCGAGGATGCCCACGGCGCTGTCCGGGTCGACCTCCAGCTTGCCGTCCTTCTCGAGGTAGTTGCACTGGGTGCGCCAGCCGTCGTCGAAGGTCAGCACGACGGGCGTGTAGCCGCGGGGCGTGGTGATCCGCCCGGCGAGCAGGTCGCGCAAGGGCAGCAGCCGGTAACCCTCCCGGTACAGGGTTTCGAGGTCGCGGCGGAAGTCGGCGGGCGTCCGGTTCCAGTCGCCCGGCTTCGGTTCGAAGCGGTGGTACATGAGCACCATGATCTGTCCCGCCTCGTTGGGGGCGAGGGGGCCGGGAGGCGCCGGCGCGGGCTGGGGTTTCGCCGTCACCGGTTCGACCGCGGCCGGCTCGGCCTTCGCGGGCGCCGCGGCGGCCGGGCGGACGAGCAGCCTGGTTCTGGCGGCCAGAGCGGCGGCCAGCCCCAGGACGACGAACGTGACGGCGAGCGGGAGGGTCAACGTCGGCCGTCGCATGCGCTTCACCTCGCCAGGCGCTGGAGCGCCGCCGCCGTGTAACGGTTCGCCGGGTTCCAGAGGTACCAGTCGTGGATGCCGAGGTCGGCCGCCGCGTTGACCTGGGCGAGCACTTCGTCCTGCCCATAGCGGTGGCGCAGGGAGAAGTCCTGCAGCCACGGCACGAGCCCGGCGTCCAGCCCGGCCGCCCTGAGCCGTCGCACCGCATCCCGGAGGGAGAGGTAGACCGTCTCATAGGGGACGGCGTCGGGGTCGGACAGGCCGAACTCGCCCCGGGCGTAGTGGGAAGGATAGGTCATCGGGCTCAGGTAGTCGACCACCGAAGCGACGGCCTCCAGGTTCTGCCCGATGCCGAGATCGTCTTTCACGGTCGTGACCAGGCCGAAGATGTCGGCCGAAACCTTGACGTCGTAGGGCAGGAGTTCCCGGCGCGCGTAGGCCAGGTAGTCCCGGATGACCTGCGCCTTGCTCCGCCCGTCCTGGCCCGGGAAGACCAGGCTGAGCGACTTGGGGACGTCCGGGAAGCGCACATAATCGAACTGGATTTCGCCAAAGCCGCGGGAGGCGGCGTCCTTCGCCACCGCGACGTTGTACTCCCAGACCTGCCGGGAATAGGGGTTGGCCCACATGAACCCGGCCCGGTCGCAGAAGACGGAGCCGTCGGGCTTTTGGACAGCCAGGTCGGGGCGGACCTTCGGCAGGACCTGGTCCTTGAAGGAGACCACCCGGGCGATGGTGTAGACCCCGTGCTCGCGCAAGGTGGCGAGCAGGGCGTCGATGTCGGCGACCTTGAGGGAAGGCTCGATGCCGGGACCTACGCCCGGCGGCAGGGCCATGCGGTAGGTGAGCGTCCCTTCGTCATCCTTCACGTCGATGACCATGGTGTTGAGCGGGGTTTCGTCGACCAGCCGGAGCAGCGCACCGACGCGGCCGGGCAGGCCGGCGACCCACCCGGTGAGGTAGATGCCGTGGACGGGATTCGGGCGCTCGACCCGTTCCCCCTGGAACGGCCGGGGTACGAGCAGCCTCGTCGCATCATACGGCGAGGTGGGCGCCGCCAGGTGAAGCGTGCCGGCGCGGTCGGGCCGCTGCGGGTCGAGCAGGGCGCCCACCGGCGGCGTCACAAGGCGGACCTGCCTGCCGGCGCCGGCCGGACGGGCCGTGTCGTCCCTGAGGCTTTGGGCCGCGGGAAGCGCGAACGCCGCGGCTGCCGCTCCTGCACCCAGGATCACCAATCCAACGATCGTACGCAGCGATCTTCCCCGCACCGCAAGTGCCACTCCTCATGCCATAATACGGATCGGGAACGCGAAGGTGCAGCTAAACGGTGGGATTACGCCTCGCTGGAGCAGTCACCTTGTGGGAAGTGGCGGCAGCGGAGGGGCCGGAGCCGGCAGCAGGAACGGGCTGGCGTTGGTGGAACTTATTGCTATTCTGATGGGGCGCGCATCCCCCAAGGCAGGCGGCAAATGGACGAATCCGGACTGCTCTCGGGTTTTCTCCGGGAACTCTCCACCGGGCACAGCCCCGAGGTCTTCATGCGCCGCGCGCTGGCCTATCTCGTGAAAGCCGCCGCGGTCGACGCCGGGGCCCTCTTCCTGTACGACCCACCCCAGCATGAGCTGCGGATGGTGGCGTCGCACGGCCTCCCGCTGCTCGTCATCCGCAACTTGGGTCGCCAGCGGCTCGAGTCGCCGCCGGGTGGCCTGGCGGCGCGGGCGGCCGAACTCCGCCGGCCGACCTTCGCCGACGACGGGCGGTCGGCCGCCGCGCCGCTCTGCCTGGGTGACCGGCTGCTCGGGGTGGTCGCCCTGTTCGCGGCGGGGCGCGACGGTTTGCGGGTCGTGGAGCGCCCCGGTTTCCGCACGCTCTGCGACCTGCTGCCCGTGCTCCTCGAGCGGAACCAACTGGTGGGGGAGCGGGAACGGCGCCTGCAGGTGCAACAGACGCTGCTCGACCTCTCGCAGGCCGTGCTGCCGGTGGCGGACGTGCCGGAACTCTCGCCCAAGATCGTGCAGAGTGCGGTCGAGCTGTTGGGCGGGTCCGCCGGCTGCCTCGCGCTGTGGGAGGCCGAGGCGGGCGCCTTCCGGGTGGTGGACGCGTTCAACCTGCCGTTCACGGAGCAAGAGCGGACCATCGTGCCGGGCGAAGGGCCGCTCGGGCGGCCGCTGGTCACCGGCAGCCCCGTGCTCTTGCAAGCGGAAGAGGCTGCGGCGGGACCGGCTGGGGCGGAAACGGTCGCGGCCTGGCCGGGCCGTGGTTTTCAGTCGGCGGTGGTCGTCCCGCTTCTCTTCGAAGGGACGCCGGCGGGCGTGCTGGCGGTGGGGAGTCTCCGGGAGGCCGTCCGGTTCACCTGGGACGACGTGGCGATGCTGGCCTCCTTCGCCGGCCTGGCCGTGATCTCCCTCGCCAACGCCGGCCGGTTCCGGCGCGTCCGGCACAAGGCCGACCAGATGGAAGCCCTGCTCAAGATCTCACGGCGCCTCACGGAATCGCTCAAACTCGAGGCCGTCCTCTCCTCCGTGTTGCAGGAGGCCACTTTCTTCCTGGGCGCGGAAGCGGGAGTCTTGCACCTCGCGCGGGAGCACGGCGGGCTGGCGGTCGCCGCCACCTACGGGCCGCCCAGCCTTTTGACGGCGGAGGTCACGGAACTGGCGCACGCGGCCGTGGGACGCGGCGAGCCGGGCGGGGGAGGGTGCTGTCTCTGCGTCCCGCTGGTGACGGGAACGAAGCGCATCGGGGCGCTCACCTGCGTCAGGGAGGGTCCCTCGGGTTTCGCCGAGGACGATGTAGCCTTTCTCTGGACCCTGGCCACCCATGCCGCGATGGCCATCGAGAACGCCCGCCTGCACGAAGAGGCGGAAGAGCGGTCGGTCCGCGACGCCTTGACCGGCCTGTACAACGTCGGGCGCCTGGAGGCCCGCCTGTCGGAAGAGGTGCTGCGGGCCGAGCGCTACGGGCGGGAGTTGTCCTTCCTCATGCTGGACATCGACCACTTCAAGCGCTACAACGACCTCTACGGCCATCTGAGCGGCGATGTGGTGCTGCGGCGGGTGGCTGAGGTGGTGAGCAACAGCGTGCGCACGGTCGACCAGGTGTTCCGCTACGGCGGGGAGGAGATCTGCGTCCTGCTGCCCGAGACTCCCTCCAGCCAGGCCCTGGTGGTGGCCGAACGCATCCGGCGGGGCGTGGCCGGGCTGAGCCTCGCCGGCGATGACGGCCAGCCCCTCGGGCGGGTCACCGTCTCCTTGGGCGTGGCGTCCTTCCCGCACGAGGCGTCGACCGCCCACGATCTGGTCGCCCGGGCCGACGAGGCGCTCTACCGGGCGAAGGCCCAGGGGCGCAACCGGGTCGTCCTGGCCCGCCGCGCGCCCCTGCCCGAAGCCCCTCAGGCGAAGACCGTCACCACCTCGTCGATGGGCCGCCTCGGCCGCTGAGCCGGCTCCTCGGCCGGATAGCCGACCGGGATGAGCGCGACAGGCCGGCGTTCTCCGGGATCGGCGATCTCGAGCGCCTGCGCGACCGCCCGCTCGTCCATCGACCCGATCCAGCACGTCGCCAGGCCGAAGGCGTTGGCGGCCAGCATGAGGTTCTGAATCGCCGCCGCCGTGTCTTGCAGCACGTACAGCGTGACCCCCCGCTGGCCGTAGCGGTTTGCGATGCGCGGGAGGTCGGCGCAGACACCGATGATGACCGGCGCCTCCGCGATGAAGAGCTGGTGGTTGGCGGCCGCGGCGAGGGCTTGGCGCCGGGTTCGCTCCTTCACGACGTAGAAGTGCCACGCCTGGGTATTGCCGGCGCTGGGGGCGAGCACCGCGCATTCGAGCAACCGGCCGAGGGTGGCGTCGGGCACTTCGGCGGGTTGCCACCGCCTCACGCTCCGGCGCTCCCGGATGCAGTCGATCACGTCTTTGGTCAACTTGAGACTCCCCTTTCACTCCCGCAGGCTTCCTCTTACTCTTTTTCCAATCCGCTGCCACTTATGCGGTTCCTGCTCCGGGTCGCCAAAAGGATTAGTTGGACAGGTGTTGAAGATTCCACCCGAGGAGGGTGATTGCGCGTGTCTGAATACGGACTGGAGTCCCCCTTTGTGAGGTCGCTCGACGAGGAGATCATGGCGGTTATTCGCGCCGGAGTCGACCAAAGGGATGAGGCTCTCTTTGACGACCTCGCCCTCCGGGAATTCCGCGTCCAATACCACGCCAACCCGGTCTACCGGGCTTTTTGCCAGGAGCGCAGCGTCTCCCCCGAGACGGTCTCGGCGTGGCCGGAGATTCCCCCCCTTCCCATGCGGTACTTCAAGGAGCAGGTGGTCAGTTCCGTCCCGCTCGACCAGGCCGAGTTGCAGTACATGTCGTCGGGCACGACCAACCCGGAAACTCGCACGCGGGTCTATCGCGACGAGCGCTGCCGCGAGATGGTCTACGAGGCGAACCGGGTCTCCACCCGGGCCTACCTCTTCCCTGAGGTGGACCGGATGCCCATCCTCCTCTTCGTGCCCTCGCCCGAGCTGGTCCCCATGATGGGCATGGCGGTTGGGCTCACCGTCATGCGCGACGCGTTCGGCACACCCGATAGCTGCTATTTGATCGGGCCGGAGGGGTTGGATTTCCGCACGCTTTACCGGCGGCTGTTCGCCGCCGAGGAGACGGGGCAACCCATTGCCCTGATCGGCGCGACCTCCGGGTTCGTCTACCTGTTCAACCAGCTCGCCCAGCAGAAGCTCCGCTTCAAGCTGCCGGCGGGCAGCCGCATCGCGGACGGCGGGGGCTACATGGGCACTTTCGGCGACTGCAGCCGCGAGGAGTACCTGGCCCAGTGCGAGGAGTACCTGGGGGTGCCGCCGGAGTACTGCGTCAACACGCTGGGCATGGCGGAGTGCGGCCAGAACTACTGCGACAACGTCCTGCGCGCCAAGGTCGCAGGCCGGCCAGCCGTGGTGCGCTACAAGCCGGCCCTCCCGTGGACCCGCGTCATGGTGGTCGATCCCGCGACCGGCCGGCGGCTGCCCAAGGGCGAGCCAGGTCTCATCTGCCATTACGATCTGACCAACCGGGCCGGCGTAGTGGCGGTGCTGACCGACAACGCGGGCTACGAGGTGGAAGACGGTTTCGAGATCCTGGGGCGGGCCGCGACGGTCCTCGCCACCTGTTCGCAGACGGCGGACCGCCTCCTGGCCGAGGGGCACAGCACCCACCCGTGCTCGACCGCGGCGGACCAGTTGCTGGCGGGCGCCCAGAGCGCCCACCCGTGCTCGACGGTGGCCGACCGGCTGCTGGCGGCGGGCGCGCACAGCGCCCATCCCTGTTCGACCGCGGCCGACCAGCTGCTGGGAAATACCTGCCAAGCGGTGGCCGAACGGATGCTAGCCGCCGGTGCGCCGTCTTTTGTGGTCGAGATGGTCAAGCGCAAGCTCGCCGCCGGGGAGCAGGTCCGCCACCCGTTTCCGATGAAGCCGGGGCAACAGGATCCTGCGGCCGGCGGGCGCTGATGCGCGACGGGGCGATCATCGTCAACAACTTCGTTCACGACCTGGCCACCGGTTTCTGGCTCGCCCTGGTGCTGGTCTCGGCGGGCTTGCGCCGGGTTCTGGCCGCGACTGGCCTGTTGGCCGCCGGCCGGCCCGTCCTTGGGTTGGCCTTCCGGTGGCTCTTGGTGTCGCTGGCGATCATCCTCCTCACGGGCGCCGTGCGGGCGGTCACCTACCGCGAGCCCGGGGTGGCGGGGCGCGACCAGGTCAAGCTCCGGCTCTTGGTGGCCAAGCACGTCCTGCTTGGCGCAGCCTTCCTCGCCGGCACCTTCTGGGCCTACCGCCTGGCTTTCGCTTGAAGGAGGACCTCTAGTGGACGGTAAGAAAGTACTGCTGGTCACGCCGCCCTTCCACAGCGGAGTGCTCGAATCGGCCGGCCGCTGGCCCCACCTTGGCCTCATCTACCTCGCCGGCCACCTCCGGGAAGCCGGCTTCGCGCCGGTGATCTACGACGCCATGACCAAAGGTCATGAGCTCCTCGAGATCGGCCAACGCATCGCGCAAGAGGCGCCCGCCGTCGTTTGCACCACGGCCTACACGGCGTCCATCCCGGCCGCGCTCGAGGTGCTCCGCACGGCGAAGGCCTGGAACCCGGGCGTGGTGACGGTGCTCGGCGGGGTCCATGCCACCTTCATGTTCGAGGAGCTGCTCCGGGAGAATCCCGGGGTGGTCGATTTCGTCGTGCGGGGGGAGGGCGAGGCAACCCTGCCCGAGCTGCTCTCGGCACTCTCGGCGGGTGTGAGCGCCCGCAAGCTCGCCCAGCTTCCCGGGATCGCCTTCCGTGATGGCGAGGGGGAGGTGGTCGTCTCGCCCCGCCGCCCGTTGCTGCCCGACCTCGACGCGCTGGTCGCCGCCTGGGATCTGGTCGAGTGGGACGACTACACGTTCACGCCGCTCCCTGGCTCGCGCCTGGCCGTCGTCGACACGTCGCGGGGCTGCAACCACGACTGCGCTTTCTGTTCGCAGCAGAAGTTCTGGGAGCGCACTTTCCGCGGCCGCCGGCCCGAGCTGGTGCTGGCGGATCTCCAGTTGCTCAACCGGGAGTATGGGGTCGACGTTTTCATGTTCTCCGACGAGTACCCGACCAAGGACCGGGCGCGCTGGGAACGCCTGCTCGACCTCATCATCGAGTCCGGGCTGGACGTGACCCTGCTCATGGAGACGCGGGTCGAGGATATCCTGCGCGACCGGGATATCCTGTGGAAGTACCGGAAGGCAGGGGTCCTGCACATTTACGTCGGGGTGGAGGCCACCAATCAGGTCACCCTCGACCGGTTCAAGAAGGATCTCAAGTGTCAAGACTCGTTTGAAGCCATCCAGCTGATCAAGGCCCACGGCATGATCACGGAGTGCTCGTTCATCCTGGGGCTCCCGGAGGATACGCCGGAGTCGATCGAGGAGACGCTGAAGCTAGCTCACTACTACGATGCGGATCTTCCCCACTTCCTGCACATCGCGCCCTGGCCTTACTCCGACATGTACGCAGAGCTTCAGCCGTATCTCATCACCCGTGACTACGCCAAGTACAGCTTCATCGAACCCATCGTCAAGCCGGTCGCCATGAGCGAAGCGGAGATCAGGGCAGCCGCGATCGACTGCTACCGGCGCTTCTACCTGAACAAGGTGGCCAAGTTCGCCGCCGAGCCCGACCCCTTCCGGAAGCAGTACCTGCTCCGCTCGGTCCAGGTCATGGTGGAGAACTCCTTCCTGGCCAAGTTCATGGGCGGCAAAGAGAAGATTCCCGCTCAAGTGCGGGCGCTGCTCGATCAGCTCACGCAGCAGGCGGCGGAATAGCCTGCCCGCCGAAATAGTCGCGCACCATCAGGCGCATGGAAGGGCGCCGAACCACCGCGGCCGCCGCGACGGCCTTGACTAGGTCGCCGGGGAGGAAGGGGAGCACTCCCGCGGCCACTGCCTGGCGGAGGGACAGCCCCGCCACCGCGGCGAGTTGCGTCACGCCCAGCGCATAGACGGCCACGATTCCGCCGAGGATCAGTCCGCTCAAGGTCTGCCAGGCGGGACGTTCCCTATGGACCCCCGCCAGGGCCCCCGTCACCGCGGAACCCAGGACGAACCCCCACAGGTAGCCGCCGGTGGGGCCCGTAAGGACCCCTGGGCCGGCCTTGCCGCCGGCGAAGACCGGCAGGCCGCACACGCCCAGGAGCAGGTACGCGGCGACGGCCAGCGGTCCGCGGCGGGGACCCAGCAGCGCGCCGGCCAGCATGACGCCGAAGCTTTGGCCGGAGAGGGGAACCGGGCTGAAAGGCAAGGGCAGGGAGACGAAGGCCAAGACGCCGATCACCGCGGCGAAGAGGGCCACGGCGGCCAGGCTCCGCAGGTCGAAGATTCGGGATCGATCCACAGGCTACCCTCCTAAGCAGGATTTCTGCTATTCCTTGGCGCTGAGCGCGGATTTTCCTTCCGCCATTGGCATATTTGCGCCTCACTTGCCGCAAACTGGCAAAGGAGGTGTGTGCTGTGTGGCGTCGTTTCCTCCTTCTGCTCGGGTTGTTGTCGGTCCTCGCACTGTCGCCGGCGGCCACGGCGGAAGCGCCGGCCGGAGGCGGTCCCGTGGGGATCGTGGTGGAGACCGGGGCGGCGCATGGAATATATCATATCGGCGAGCGGGTCGAACTGCGCCTTACGGTGGACCGGGACGCCTACGTCTGGGTCTACAACGTTTCGGCTGCCGGGGAGATGAAGCAGGTCTTCCCCAACGTGTGGGAAGAGGATAACCTGCTGCATGCGGGGGTGACCCGCACCGTGCCGGGAACCTCGGCCTACTCCTTCGTAGCGGCGCCGCCGCTCGGCTCCGAGCAGGTGGTGGTGGTGGCCCTGGCCCGGCTCCCCGGCGGGGCCGACCCCACCCAGGCCGGGGTGGCCGTGGCGACCTATGAGGTCCGGCCGGCGGTTCCCGGTGGGGGAGGTCCCATTCTGTAAGCGGCAGGAGGGGCGCCCCCGCCCGGCGAAATGCGGGGAAAGGCAGAGGGGGCGATGACCGTGTGGCGCAAGGCGGCGCTTCCGGTGATGCTGATCCTGGTATTGGGCGCGTTTTCGGCGGGGGCGCTCCGGCTGGCCAGCTACAGCCAGGCTTCGCTGGAGAAGTACCGCAGCCCGTATGGGGCCGGCACCGAGCCCGCCTGGAACAGGCTGCCCCCCCTCGAGCCGTTGACCGGCCGGGTGGTGCTCGTGGTGGTCGACGGCCTGCGCAACGACGTCTCGCAGCAGATGCCTTTCCTCTCGTCCCTGCGGCGCCAGGGGGCGTGGACCGAGTTCATGACGCGCACGCCCTCCTTCTCCAAGCCAGGGTACGCCACCCTGCTCACCGGCGCATGGCCGGAAGTGCACGGGGTGACCCTCAACGCCCATTCCGGCCCCGTTGCGACCGACCACCTCTTCCAGCGCCTCCGGGCGGCCGGGCTCCGTTCCGCCGTCGTGGGCGACGAGTGGTGGGGCGAGATCTCCGACGGCCGGATCGACTACCCTTACCTGTATCCCGACGCGGCCACCCATAGCCCGACCTTCGACCGCCTCGTGCTGGCCGACGCCCTTCAGACCTTAAGACAGGATAAGGCCGACTTCACCCTGATCCACCTCTGCGGCGTCGACGACGCGGGGCATCGCTACGGGGGCGCCAGCCCCAGGTATCTTCAGGCGGCCCGCGAGGCCGACGACCGGCTCAGGCAGATCGCCGCCCTCCTCGACTGGTCCAAGGATACGCTTCTGGTGACGGCCGACCACGGGCATCTGGCCCACAACAACGGGGGCGGCAGCGGCCACGGCGGCGGGGAAGCCGACGTGCTCACGGTGCCCTGGGTGGCGGTGGGCCGGGGGATCCGGCCCGGGCGGCTGCAGGTCGGGGAGGTCATAGCGACCGCCCCGACGGTGGCGGCCCTGCTCGGCATCGCGCCGCCTCTGGAAGCCTCGGGCGACCCCCGCTGGGACGCCCTCTCCGCCTCCGAACCCCAACGCGCCGCCTGGTTGGTCGTGCAGAGCGCCGAAACCGTGGAGTACGCCAAGGCGTACTTCGGGGCGCTGCAGGGTCGCAAGGCGGGGCGCATCGACCGGGTGGTCGAGGAGGCCGCAGGAGAGGCCGGCGAGGCGCACAACCTCTATTTGCAGGGGCGGTTCGGCGAGGCGATCGCCCGGGCCGAGGCGTCGCACGCCCAACTGCTTGGCGACTTGAATCGCCGGCGCGCCTGGACCGTCTGGCTTGCCCGGCTCAGGCGGCTTCCGCTCGGCCTGGGGCTGGTGCTGCTCGGATTGGTGGTGGCGCGCCTCACAGGGCAGATGGGGGCCGGGTTGGCCGCTTCGACGCTGGTCCTCGGCCTGGACGCCCTCGGCTATCAGTTCCTCACGGGCCACGTCTGGTCGCTGGGCGCGCTGCCCGGCACGTCCGTGCTCGATTTCCTCCGCCTGTTCGCCTTGCCGGAATACCTGGCGCTCACTGCGGTCGGCGCCATCTTTCTGCTGGTGGCGAAGCGGCGGCCGCGGGGGGAAAGCGCCAGCCTGGCGCTGGCCTTGGTCGCCGGCTTGGCCGCCTGGCTGCTCGTGGTCGTGGCAGCCGGCTACGTGGCCAACGGTTTCGCCGTGGTCCGCTTCCTGCCCGAGTTCAAGATCGGGTTCCTCCAGTTGGCTGCCCTGCTGCAGTTGGGCTTCCTCTTCCCGGCGGCCGTGCTGCTCCCGGGCGCGGCTCTCCTACTCGGACGCCGGCCGGCGTCCGGCGGGACGTCGCCTAAGCCCGGACAGGCGAAGCCGGGCGTCCGGGCGCTGGGCGCGAGCGAACTGGCAGGTGGAGCAGAACCACCCCGCTCGCAATGAGCAGGCCCCCCACGGTCTGAGGGGCAGAGAGCCGTTCACCGAGGAAGAGGACGGACAAGGCGACGGTGACGACTGGCTCAAACGTGGACAGGACGCTGGCTGCCTCCGCCCCTACGTAGCGGATGCCCGCCAGGAGGGTGACGATGGCGATGTTGGTTGAGATCGCCGCCATGAGGGTCACGGCCAGCCAGGCGGAGGGGCCGAGGCGACAGGTGAACGTCCCCTGCACCACGTTCGTCAGGGTGAAGGTCACGGCCGTTCCGGCCATGATGTACGCGGAGGCGACCGCGGCGTCCACACCTCTTACCAAGCGTTGGTTGGCCAGGAGGTAGAAGGAGTAGACCAGCGCTGCGCCGAGCCCCAGGGCCGTCCCGGCCGGGTTGAGATGGAGACTCGGGCTCCAGAGGAGCAGGAAGGTCCCCGCTCCCGCTGCCAGGAGCGCCAGCAGGTGCCGGGTGCCCAGCGGCGTCCGCCAGAGGGTGAACGAGAGGACCGACACCAGCGCCGGATAGGTATAAAGCAACATTGAGGTGGCCGAGGCAGGGATATACCGGAGCGAAGCGAAAAAGAGGCTCGATTGGGCCGCATAGCCCAGCCCGCCCAGGGCGAGCAGGGTTAGCGCCTCCCGCGGCTTTACCCGCCAGGAACGGCCCGTCAGCCCAAGGTAAGCCGCCATTAACAGGGTGGCCAGGATGAAACGCCAGTTGAGCGCCGTGAGGGCGGTGAGCCCGACCGCGTAGGCCAGCTTTGCGAAGATCGCGAGCGCGCCAAAGGCCGCCGCAGAGATCAGAACCAGCACGGTGCCCCGGGAATGCGCCTTGTCTCGAGTCACGCCGGCTCCCCTTTCCGAAAGAGGTTCTTTGTGGAGCATATCGCGCCGCCTGGGAACCGTCAAGCCGGGAGGGAAAGAGAGGGCCGCGCCCGGCCTGCGGGTGTGAGTGGAGGGAGCGAACGGTGAAGCAGACACCTGCCATACCCAAACCTACGCTGGAGCGGTTGTTCCTCTATTACCGCATCCTCGAGGCGTGTCGCGACAGCCGCAAGGAGGTCATCTCCTCCGACGAGCTGGGCAAGCGCGCCGGGGTCGACGCGGCGCAGGTCCGCAAAGACTTGACCTTCATCTCCCAGTGCGGGCGCCCCGGCATCGGCTACCAGGTTGGCGAGTTGCTCGTCGCGCTCGAGTCGGTGCTGGGCCTGAAGAGGGTGACCTCCGCCGCCCTGGTGGGCGTCGGAAAGCTGGGGAGCGCCATCCATAACTATCCCGGCTTCCACCGGTTCGGCCTGCGCATCGCGGCCCTGTTCGACAGCGACCCGCAGCTCATCGGCCGGAAGCTCGGCGACTCCGAAATTCTTTCGGTGGAGCGCATCGGTGAGGTCCTGGCGGGCTCCGAGATCACGCTGGGCATCATCGCGGTGCCCGCGCCGGCGGCGCAGGCGGTCGCCAACGCGCTGGTAGCCGGCGGAGTCCGCGGGATCTGGAACTTCGCGCCGGTCACGCTCAAGGTGCCGCCGGGCATCGTCGTGCGCAACGAAGACCTGGCGGTGGGGTTGGCCACGGTCTCCTGGTTCGTGGCCAGGGCGAACCGGCAACTGTAAGAGATTAGCTATCCAAGAATCTTGTATTCATGCGGGTAAGGGAAGGAATCACCCTGCTGGGGCGGAATACAATACCGGGAAGTGTGGAACGCCGTTTTGCATCGTGCAAAGCGGCGGCCCCGGAAGGCGTAGCAGGGCGTAGGGAGTAGGCCGCTGGGTGAAGCTCGCTCTCGCATCGAAGGCCTATTGGCGCGTGCTCCGGGGCGGCCACCCCGGAGCACGCTTTTTCAGCGTGATCCAGAGGAGGGAGTAGGAATGTGGCTGGTTGACCCGCGCATCCCCTCGGGTTGCGCGATCAGTGGCTTCATCAGCCGCCGCGGTGTCCTTCATGACGGCGAGACGATCATCCGGTCCATCGCAGTGATGCATGACCGTTCCAACGGCCTCGGCGGCGGGTTCGCAGTCTACGGCTGCTACCCCGAGTTCAAGTCGTGCTACGCTTTCCACATGATGTACGAGTCGGAGGCGGCCCGCGACCAGGTCGAGGAGTACTTGCGCCGGCGGTTCATCGTGCACGGGGCGGAGACGATTCAGACGCGCCCGGTCGCCTCCATCACCGATCCGCCTCTCCTCTGGCGTTACTTCCTCGAAGTGCGGCCCGAACGCCTGCTGGAACAGAACGAGTACCTCACCGAAGAGGACTTCGTGGTTGGGACGGTCATGGAGATCCACGACCGGTTCCGGGGCGCGTTCGTCGCTTCGAGCGGGAAGAACATGGGGGTCTTCAAAGGCGTCGGCTACCCCGAGGACATCGGGCGGTTCTACCGTCTCGAGGAGTACCAGGGTTACCTGTGGACCTCTCACGGGCGTTTCCCGACCAACACCCCGGGCTGGTGGGGCGGGGCCCATCCCTTCGGGCTCCTCGACTGGACGGTCGTGCACAACGGGGAGATTTCGTCCTACGGAATCAACAAGCGCTACCTTGAGATGAACGGTTACCTCTGCCGCCTGGGAACCGACACAGAGGTGGTCGCCTACCTCTTCGACCTGCTCCAGCGGCGTCACGGTCTCCCCTTCAAGGCTGCCTCCCTGGTGTTGGCGGCGCCCTTCTGGAACGAGATCGACGCGTGCCCGCCCGAGGAAGCCAAGGCGATGCGGGCCCTGCGCATGGTCTACGGTTCCGCCCTGCTCAACGGGCCGTTCAGCATCATCGTCGCCAACCGGGCCGGGATGATCGGCCTGAACGACCGCATCAAACTGCGGCCGATGGTGGCCGCCGAGCACGGGGACATGGTCTACATGGCGAGCGAGGAAGCGGCCATCCGAGAGATCTGCCCGTCCGTCGACCGGCTCTGGTACGCCCGCGGGGGAGAGCCGATCGTGGCCGAGATGGATGCTGAAGTGCTGATGGAGGAGGAAGTCGCGTGAACAGCCTGGTCCTGCCGGAGTTCCTCCACCGCGTCGACCACCAGCGCTGCCGCCGGTGCAAGCGCTGCGTGATGTCGTGCGGCTTTGGCGCTCTTCAGTTCCTGGAGCGCGTGGTCTCCGACGATCGCAAGTGCGTTGGTTGCCATCGCTGCGCCACTTTCTGCCCGGAAGGCGCCATCACCATCGAGCGCAACCCGACGGCCCTGCGCTACAACGCCCATTGGACTGAGGAGCACCGCAAGGCGATCTGGCGGCAGGCGGAGTCGGGGGGGATGCTGCTCTCCTCGATGGGCAACGACAAGCCCTACCCGAGCTACTTCGATCATCTGTTGCTCGACGCCTGCCAGGTGACCAACCCGTCGATCGACCCGCTCCGGGAGCCGATGGAGCTGCGCACCTACCTCGGCAGCAAGCCGGAGAGTCTCGAGGTCACCACCGGGCCGGCGGGCGAACTCAAGCTCGAGACCGAGCTGGGGCCGCAGTTGACCCTGGAGACGCCTCTCCTCTTCGCCGCCATGTCCTTCGGCTCCATCAGCCTCAACGCCCACAAGGCGCTGGCAATGGCGGCCCGGGCCTGCGGCATCCTGATGAACACCGGCGAGGGCGGCCTGCACAAGGACCTCTACCCCTACGCCAGCAACGTGGTGATCCAGGTGGCCTCGGGCCGCTTCGGCGTCACCCCGGAGTACCTGCACACCGGCGCGGCGGTGGAGATCAAGATCGGGCAGGGCGCCAAACCCGGCATCGGGGGTCATCTTCCCGGCGAGAAGGTTCCCCACGAGATCTCCGAGACCCGGATGGTACCGGTCGGCACCGACTGCCTCTCGCCGGCGCCGCACCATGACATCTACTCCATCGAAGACCTCGCCCAGCTCATCGCCGCCTTGAAAGAAGCCACCCGTTACGAGAAGCCGGTGGGCGTGAAGATCGCGGCCGTGCATAACGTGGCTGCCATCGCCTCCGGGGTGGTCCGGGCGGGGGCCGACTACCTGTACCTCGACGGGTTCCGGGGCGGCACCGGGGCTGCGCCCACCGTCATCCGGGACCACGTCGGCATCCCGATCGAACTGGCGCTCGCCGCGGTCGACGACCGCCTGCGCCAGGAGGGGATCCGCAACCGCGCCTCGATCATCGTCGCCGGCGGGATCCGTTCCTCGGCCGACGTGGCCAAGGCAATCGCTTTGGGCGCCGACTTCTGCGCGATCGGCACTGCGGCCCTCGTGGCGATGGGCTGCCATCTCTGCCAGAGGTGCCACACCGGCAACTGCTCGTGGGGGATCGCCACCCAGCGTTCCGAACTCGTCCGGCGGCTTGAGCCGGAGGTGGCGGCTGAACGGCTGACCAACCTGGTCAAGGCCTGGTCCCTGGAACTCAAGGAGATCCTCGGGGCGCTCGGCCTCAACGCGATCGAGAGCCTGCGGGGGAGCCGGGAGCGGCTTAGGGCGGTCGGCCTCGACGCGACGGCCATGGAGATCATGGGCGTCAAACCGGCGGGGAGGTAGCGGCGATGGAGATCAAGGCGAACGGGCTCGGGTACCGTGAACTCAACGCGCAGGTCCGCCGGGGCATTGCCGAGGGAGTGCGGGAGTTCACCCTGTCGGGCGTGAACGGCCACCGGTACTTGGGCACCGGACTGGTCGACCAGGTGGAGATTCAGGTCCACGGCGTCGCCGGCAACGACCTGGCCGCCTTCATGGACGGCCCGCGGGTGACCGTCTACGGCAACGCGCAGGACGGCGTGGGCAACACCATGAACGGAGGCCGGGTGGTCATCCACGGCTCGGCGGGCGACGTGATGGGCTACGCCATGCGGGGCGGCACCATCCTGGTCCGCGGCAGCGTGGGTTACCGGGCCGGCATCCACATGAAATCGTTCAAGCGGCAGGTCCCCAG